>NBLG01000006.1 GCA_002084435.1 Tenericutes bacterium 4572_104 | reverse complement strand
TTTAAGAAAAACGATATTAATATTAATAATAATATTCGCTATTACTATAAGCGGGTTTTTTCATTATACAGTTTATGCAGCAGCTGATAAAACCGCATTAGAAACTGCTTATAGCCAAGTTCAAGCAATTAATTCAACTCAAGAAAATTCTCCCGTTGGTGACCCATATTATGAAGAAACTTCATTTCAAGCCTTTACAGATGCTATAGATGGTTTGGGTGGATTAAGTGGAATTCAAAGCGTAATAAATGATGATTTAGCTACACAAGCTGAAGTGGATGATTTAACAGAAAATATTAATAATGCAATTAATGGATTAATATTAGATGATACTTATTATCAAACTTTAGCTAATTTTTCTCAAGCAAAAGCTATTGATTTATCTATTTATACATCTGATTCACAAATTTTATATAATGATGCATTAGATAATATAGAAACTATTTTGAATAATCCTACAGCTGGAAACGAAGCTATTAATAATTTAAATGCTGATATAGATGCAGCGGCTAATTTATTAGTTTTACGAGGAGACAAAACAGAATTAATAGCTGTAAAAGATGAAATTGAAACAATATATCAATCTACTGGAGATGATTATATACCTAGTACATTTACAAATTTCAAAACAGCGTATGATAATATAGATACAGTGATTCAAGCTGATATTGGATTAACTTTACAACAATTATTGGATGATATAGATGCATTGCAAAGCGATGTAGATATTGCAAAATCAAGATTGGACGATGTATTAGATATATTGATTATTAAACCAGATAAATCGACCTTAATTACAGAATATAATAATGCATTGTTAATAGATGAAGATTTATATACATCTTCTTCTTATTCAACTTTTGAAAATGGATTAATTTCTATTAATAATGTGATTAACGACGTTGAAACTACTGATGCAGATGTAACTCAAGCATTAAATGATTTAACTGATTTGTACAGTGTATTAGTATTTAAAGCTGATGTAACTGATTTAGAAGCAGAATATAACAATGCAATTAGTAAAGATTTATCTGAATATACTCCAAATTCAATTCAGGAATTTGAAGCTGAATTAAATCGCATTAATAATATTTTAATATCCGATGATACTGATCAAGCGACAGCTGATCAAGCATTAGATGATTTATTAAATGCATATGATTTATTAATAAAACAAGCAGACCGTTCAAGATTATCAACTTTAAATGAATTAATTATAGTTGCTTATTATGAAGAAAGAAGCAAATATACAGAATCTTCCTACCAGGAATTTAAAACTGCAATTGATAATATAGGTTCTTATATTTATATAAATTCAATCATAAATGATGATAATATTGATCAAGCAACAGTTAATTCACTTTCAAGTGAACTTCAAGACGCTTTAGATTTATTGATGCCAATTTATGATAATTCATCTATACTGGTTTTATATACAGAATGTAAAAATATAGATTTAACAGGATATACTGAAGATTCTATTACAAATTATAACAATGAATTAGACCGTTTATTTGATATAATAACAGGAAGAGAATTTGATGCTGAAGCAGCGACTCAAGTAGCTAATGATTTAATGAATGCTAGTGATTTATTGGTTTTATTACCAGATATGACAGAATTGCAAGAATTATATGATTCTACATCTATTTATCGAGAAGAAGATTATTCTGTGTCTTCATATGGAGCATATGTAGTCGCAAAAGATAATGCTTTAAATGTATTACAAGATAAAAATGCAGATGAAAATATGGTAGAAAATGCAATAACTTTATTACAAAACGCAATAGATGAATTAATGCCTAAACAAGAAACTATATATATATTTGAAGGAGATACAATTAATATAAATCAATATATAACTTTAGGACAAGCTGATATTTTAAATTATTCAATAGATGATCCAAATGTTTTATCTATTGATAATTCTGGAAATGTAACGGGATTAAAATACGGGGAAACAAATGTACACATTGCTTTAAGTAATGGATATACTGAGACACTTACTTTGCATGTCAAAGCTAAATTATCTACTTCTGTTATTGTTTTAACATTTACAGTACCAGTCGTAAGTATTGGATTAGGAGCTACAATTGTATTTGTAAAGAAAGATACATGGATTTTATTAGGAAAATATATTACAATGATTTTTAAAAGAAAATAGGTGGTACAAAAAATGAATGATAAAAGAAAAAAAACCTGGCTTGTTTTAGGGTTATGGAGCGTTGTTTTAATTATTTTTCTAGGCTTATTTTTTATCGCGAGTAAACCTAGTGAATGGAGTGCTAATTCTAATATAAAATTTATATCAGGAATAGTTTTTGGAGTGGGATATATTTTATTTTTTGTTATTCAACTAAAAGGAAAAAACAACACTAAAAATGAAAAAGACAAATTAATACAATATAAATCGACTTCTTTAACTTTGGTTATTATATTAATGTATGTTTTTATATTTACGATGTTGATTTATATAGTTTATGAAAATGATGTATTAATGCCTATATCTTGGATGTGGTTTTTAGGTTATTCAACTGTATTTTTAACTTATATAGTAAATAGTGGATTCTATTTATGGTATGAAAAACGAATCAAATAATGCCACATTAAATATTAACGCAATTTACAAATTAATATTTTATCTGTTATAATGATGAAAAATAAGGAGGGTGTTTATGGCTTCAAAAAGAGTGCTATATCGCGATGTCGATAACGGAAAAATTTCAGGAGTATGTGCTGGATTATCAGATTATTTAGATATTGATGTAACTTTAATTCGTGTAATATGGCTTATTTTAGTTTTGTGTGTTGGGACAGGGTTGTTAGCGTATATTATTATGGCTTTAGTTGTAGAACCAAAACAAGTTGTTATGGCTAAAATAAATAAAAAACGCGCTGAAGAAAGCGATGATCCTTTCGCAAAATATGATTGATAATTAAGTTTAAAAACTCATAAAAAAACTACTAAATTTTAGTAGTTTTTTATTTTGAAACAAAACAATTATATAATAAAATATTAAAAACAAAATTTATAATTTTTGTAATTTTCTAAACAAAACAATTTATATTTTTTTATAAACAAAACTTTTAAAAATACAATAGTTTTTTTGTATTAACAAGAGTATAATATCTCACAAAGAGGAGGGGATAAAATGGATAAATATAAGATATATAGAAATATATTATGTATTGATTTAAAAAGCTTTTATGCATCTGTAGAATGTGCTTTATTAGGCTTAGATCCATTTAAAACCCCCCTAGTTGTAGCGGACAAAGAAAGAGGCGGAGGATCAATTGTTTTAGCTGTATCACCATATTTAAAAAAATTCGGAGTTCCTAGTAGATGCCGCGTATATGAACTACCAAAAACAATTGATATTATTTATTGTAAGCCTAGATTAGAAAAATATTTGGAATATTCTGTTAAAATTATTGAAATATATTTGAAATTTATTTCTGAAGAAGATATTTATGTATATTCTGTAGATGAAGTGTTCATTGATTTTACTGAATATTTAGATTATTACAATATGACTGATTATGAATTTGCTAAAAAAATATTAAAAACAATTTATCAAGAGACTAAGATTTATGCAACTTGTGGAATTGGGCCTAATATGTTAATCGCAAAACTTGCATTAGATATTGAATCAAAACATTCACCTAGTTTTATTGCTAAATGGAATTACGATAGTTTGCCTTCAAAACTTTGGCACATAACACCTTTATCCAAAATGTGGGGAATTGGTAGAAATATGGAGCGTAATCTTAATCAAATGGACATTTTTAAAATTGGAGATTTAGCGAATTATGATGTTATAGAATTAAAAAAGAAATTTGGAATTATAGGAGAAGAATTATATTATCATTCTCATGGTATTGATATGAGTATGATACAAGAAAAAATGAATATAAAACCTGTTAGCAAAAGTTACGGAATTGGACAGACTCTATTCCACGATTATTATAAACCAGAAATATATCAAATTATTAGAGAGATGGTTGATGATGTTTGTAGAAGGTTAAGGTTAAGCAAAAAACTTGCTAGAACGGTACATTTTGGGTTAGCATATAGCAAAGATGTCGGCGGAGGATTTTCGCGTCAGATGAAACTTGCCTCACCATCTCAAAATGAGTCTCATATTTATCGAGCGTGTTTAAGGTTAATGGAAAAATTTTATGATAATTCGCCAATAAGAGTTGTAAGAGTTTCGGTAACAAATCTTGTAGAAAAAATAGGCTATCAAACAAATATATTTGAAGATATCAACGAAGTTTTCAAAGAGCAAAAAGTATTTTCAACGATTGATGAAATAAAAAGCCGTTATGGAAAGAACAGTGTTAATAGAGCTTCTAGCGAATTAAAATATTCTACGATTAAGGCTAGAAATGAAATGATAGGTGGACATAATGCTTAATACTTATAAAGACCGAGGGATTATTAAATGGGCGGCCTTTGATGCGTTGAACGGATTTAATTCAATGTTAAAAGAAATGCAATATCGTTTGAAAAAAATTGAAAAGCCTATATTGAGTAACGATGCTCTTGAAATGTTAAACAGAAAACTAAACGAAGCTTTACATAATCATTTAGAAGTAGCTATTACTTATTTTAAAGATGGATATTCTAAAGTAACTTATGGAAAAATAAAAAAAGTTGACTATATTTATAAATTTGTCATTCTTTCTACGCTAGAAAAAATATCTGCTTCTGATATTTTAAATATAGATTTATTATGATAGGTGAAAATATATATATAATTATGATAGAATGTATATATAAAAATAAAAAAATAAGGATGTGATAAAGTGATTACTGAAAAAGCATATGCAAAAGTAAATCTCTTTATAAATGTCATAGGCAAAAGAGAAGACGGGTATCATAATCTAGAGATGATAAATGCAAAAATTGATTTATATGATACGATTACAATAGAAGAAATAGATTCTCCTGGGTTAGCCATCATTAAATCTAATGATTTATTTCTCTCAAATCAAAATAATTTAGTAATTGAATCGGCTAGATATATGATTCAAAAATTTGTTCCTGAAAAAGGAATTTCTGTAACTATAGATAAAGTAATTCCTTTTGGTGCGGGATTAGCGGGAAACTCAGTTGATGCAGCGGCTATTATTAGAGGAATAAATAAAATGTTCCAATTAAATTTAACACTTCAAGAAATGCAAAATATAGGAATTAAATTTGGAGCGGATATTCCTTATTGTATTATTGATAAACCCGCTTTTGTTGAAGGTATCGGAGAAAAAATAACAACATTTGAATTTGATTTTTCTAATTATAAAATATTATTAGTAAATCCAAGAGAATATATCTCAACAGAAGATATTTTTACATTAGGAGATCGTTTTGGTTTTGATAATATCGATATAAAAAAGATTAAAAAAGCTGTTCAAAAAAATAATATTGAAGATTTTGTTCAAAATATGCATAATGCACTTCAAACTATAGCGATAAATAAAAATAAAAAAGTTGAACAAACTTATAATGATATTAAAAATGAACTTGGTGACAAGGGATTAACAATGACAGGATCAGGATCAACATTTATTAAGATGGTAAAAGCGAGTGATGTGGAAGCTCAAGCATTTGTAGAGCGTAATAAAGGTAAATATTTTACAAATATTTATAATTTTTTATAAAATTTTTGCTTAACCCATTGAAAATTTAAAAAAAATCGTGATATAATCATTTAAAGAGGTGGTAATGTGGAAATTACAGAAGTACGCGCAAAAAGAATCAACGGAGATAATCGTTTGGTTGGCATTGCGGCGATAACGATTGATAATTGTTTTGTTGTGCATGAGTTGCGAATCATTGAGGGAAAAAATGGACTTTTTGTTGCTATGCCAAGTAGAAAAATGCCTAACGGCGATTACAAAGATGTTGCCCATCCAATCAACAGTGAAACTAGAGCAATGATTGAAAAAGCAGTACTAGATAAGTATCATGAAATTCCAGAAATAAAATCTGAAGAAGAATAGCACTAACATAAGTTAGTGCTTTTTTATTTCTATATGTTGTTGTATAATATAATAGTACAATGAATATGAGAATTAATTTATAGAAAGGGTATAGTAAAATTAAGATATTACTATATAAATTGGTGATTAAATGGCTGTATTTCATGGGTCAAAAGTTAAAATATTTGCGTTAAGTTCAAGCGCTCAATTAACTAAAGATATAGCGGATTATATTGGGATTCCAGTCTCAGAATGTGAAGTAAAGCGTTTTGCAGATGGAGAAATAAATATAAACATCCCAGAAACAGTCCGTGGACATAAAGTATTTGTTATTCAATCAACAAATTCCCCAGTTAACGAAAGAGTTATGGAACTGTTAATTATGATTGATGCTTTAAAACGAGCATCTGCAAGAGAAGTGAATGTTGTAATGCCTTATTATGGATATTCACGTCAAGATAGAAAAGCTAAAGCTAGAGAACCTATCTCAGCTAAATTGATAGCCGATTTGTTACAAGTTGCAGGAGCAGCCAGGGTTATATCAATGGATTTGCATGCAGCTCAAATTCAAGGATTTTTTAATATACCTATAGATAATTTTAGGGCGCTTCCTTTAATGGCTAAACATTTATTAACACTTAAACTCGAAGATGTTTGCATTGTATCTCCTGATCACGGAGGAGCTACAAGAGCTAGAGATTTAGCTAATGCAATGAATAATGCACCAATAGCTATAATTGATAAAATGAGACCGAAACCTAATGTTGCATCTGTAATGAATATAATTGGAGATGTAAAAGACAAAAACTGTATTATAATTGATGATATGGTAGATACCGCAGGTTCAATTACAGCCGCAACTTATGCATTGAAAGATGCTGGGGCTAAAAAAGTATATGTTTGTTGCACACATCCATTATTATCTGGAGATGCGGTAAAAAAAATAGAAGAGTCACCAATAGAAAAATTAATTTGTACAAATACTGTTGAAATTCCAAAAGAAAAATTATCTCCAAAGATAACTCAATTATCTATTGCTAACTTATTAGGACAAGGAATTATAAATATAATTGATGATCAAGGCGTTTCTTCCTTGTTTAAATAAAAATATTTAGCTTGCTTTACAAAAGCAATTATTATGATATAATATAGTAAATCAATGACCGGAGAAGTAAGATAGCACCTTTGTTTTAGCGATTAAGGGATGGTGGGAGCCTTATACAAAAACTATCTGAATAACACCGCGAGAGACAGAAGAAATTTAGTAGAACTGTACGTATATCTGCGTTAAAGATTTTAAGCGCTATTATTATAATGGAATTAAGGTGGTACCACGGTTTAAATCGTCCTTTTTTAAAGGGCTTTTTTTTATAATTTGGAGGGAACATGTTTGAAGAACTAACAAAATTACAAAAATATCAAACACCTATAGACAAATGGGGTTATGCAAAAAAATATGAAAAAGAATTTACAGATTATTATGTAGGTATTTCGGTGCCTGATTTAAGAAAATTGTCAAAAAAGTATTATCGTGTTATTAATAATAATAATTTAAATCTTTTGATTCATTCAAAAATCAATGATTATCGTTTATTTGCATTAATTATATTAAATGATAAAATTAAGAAGGCATCATTGATTGAACAGAAAAAAATAGTTGAATATTATTTGAAAAACATCAAATTCGTTAATAATTGGAATCTTGTAGATGCATCAGCTTATCAAATATTAGGAATGTATTTATATAATATTCAAGATTTTGACTTATTGTATGAATTTTCTAATTCCAAAGATTTATGGATTAAAAGAATTAGCGTTGTAGCCACAAATTATTTAATAAAACAAAACGAATTAAGTGTACCATTAGATATTATTGATAACCTATTAGAAGATAAACATGATTTAATACATAAAGCAAATGGATGGATGTTAAGAAATATAGGAAATAAAAACCGCGAATTACTAACAGAATATTTATTTGTAAACTATAATAGAATTCCAAGAACAACTTTGCGTTATGCAATTGAACACTATGAAGAAAAAAATAGAAAATCTATATTAAAGGGGGATTTCTCATGGAGATAAGAATTAAGAATTTATATGAAAATTCAGCTAAATTTCAAGAGAAACAAGTAGTTATAAAGGGATGGGTTCGAAATAATAGAGACCAAAAAGAATTTGGATTTATCGATTTAAATGATGGATCATGTTTTGAAACCTTACAAATTGTTTATGAAAGTAAGATATTAACTAATTTTAAAGAAATATCTAAATTGCGTGTAGGGTCCTCAATTGAAGTAGAAGGGAAACTAGTTTTAACTCCTAACGCTAAACAACCATTTGAGGTAAAAGCATCTAATGTTATATTGATTGGCGATAGTTTAGAAGATTATCCAATTCAACCTAAAAGGCATTCAAGAGAATTTTTAAGAGAAAATGCACATTTACGTATGCGAACAAATTTATTTAACGCAACATTCAGAGTTCGATCTGTTGTGTCTTTTGCTATACATAAATTTTTTCAAGAACGTAATTTTATATATGTTCACGCTCCAATAATAGCTTCAAGCGACGCTGAAGGAGCTGGAGAAATGTTTCAAGTAACAACTTTAGACTTAGAAAACATGAAGAAATTAGATTATTCTAATGATTTCTTTGGTAAAAAGACTAATTTAAGTGTTAGTGGTCAACTTCAAGCTGAAGCTTTTGCGCTAGCATATAGAGATGTATATACTTTTGGACCAACCTTTAGAGCTGAAAATTCAAATACAAAATTACACGCTTCTGAATTTTGGATGATTGAGCCTGAAATAGCTTTTGCGGATATTTATGATGATATGCAACTCGCTGAGGATATGATTAAATATGTTATTCAGGATGTATTCAATAGATGCCCTTCAGAATTAGAATTCTTTAATCGCTTTGTTGAAAAAGGATTAATTCAAAAGCTTAAGAAAGTATTAGCTAGTAAATTCAAAGTAGCTACACATAAAGAAGCTGTAGATATTTTAATTAATAGTAAAGAAGATTTTGAAAATAAACCTAAACAAGGAAAAGATTTGGCAACAGAACATGAAAAATATTTAACTAAGTATTTTGATGGCCCTGTTTTCATTATAGATTGGCCAAAAGATATTAAAGCTTTCTATATGAGAATGAATGATGATGGAGAAACAGTAGCCGCAATGGATTTGTTGGTGCCAAAAGCAGGAGAATTACTTGGAGGTTCACAAAGAGAAGAACGATTAGATTTATTAGAGAAAAGAATTAAGAACATGAATATTACTGCTAAAAATTTATGGTGGTATAAAGATTTACGCAAATATGGAGGTTGCAAACACTCAGGATTTGGTCTAGGATTAGAACGTATGATAATGTATGTTACAGGAATTGACAACATAAGAGATGTCCTTCCGTTCCCTAGAACTCCCAAAAATTGTGAATTCTAAAAAAAAAGCTGATAAATTTCAGCTTTTTTTGTGAAACTATTATTTGTCTTTTAAAGATTCAACTAAACCAGAAGCTAATCCAACTATGCCTTGCATTTCGCTAGGAATAATAATTTTAGTAGCTTGGCCCTTAGCAACATTTTCCATTGCCTTATAAGCTTCAAGTGTTAATACAGCTTTATCAGCTTTGGCAGCCTTAACTAATTCAATACCCTTAGCAACGGCTGCTTGGACATTAAGAATTGCTTGAGCGCGACCTTCAGCCACTCTAATAGCAGCTTCTCTCTGACCTTCAGCTTCTCTAATAGCAGCTTCTTTTTTACCTTCAGCTTCAAGAATGTTGGCTGCTTTTTTACCTTCAGCAATCAAAATAGATTCTCTACGTTCACGTTCTGCACGCATTTGTTTTTCCATGGCTTCTCTAATTTCTTTTGGTGGAATAATATTTTTTAACTCAACGCGGTTAATTTTAATTCCCCAAGGGTCTGTAGCTTCATCAAGAATACGACGCATTCTTTCATTAATAAGATCTCTTGAAGTTAATGTTTGGTCAAGTTCAAGTTCACCAATAATGTTACGTAATGTAGTCGCTGTTAATTGTTCAATCAATGAACCAGGATTATCCGCACCATACACATATTGTTTTGAATCTGTTATTTGTAAGAATACTACAGTATCAATTTGCATTGTAACATTATCTTTTGTAATAACAGCCTGTGGTGGGAAATCTAAAACTTGTTCCTTTAAAGTGATTGCCTCTATTACTCTACCTCTGACATTATAAGTTTTTCTTATTCTGTCAACGAAAGGTAATAAGAAATTGTAACCTGCAGTCCACGTTTGGTGATATTTACCTAAACGTTCTACAATATACTCTGTTGCTTGAGAAACAATTTTAATACGGCTTCCTAAATAAGCTAATACTATAACAATAGCTATAATGATTATTGTCCATCCAACAGATGTAACTAAAAATAATGGTGTAAACATAATAATATTTCCTCCTTAATTATATTTTGTTTATCATTAATTCGAATTAATAACTTGAAGTTGAGATAAATAATCTCTGACAGTTGATTTTGATCGAGTTATTGATATTAACAATAAATCTACTAACAATGAAAATAGAATAAAAATAAAACCAAGATAAATACTGTATGAAAATACTAAAGCTATAACTAAATATTTTAAAATAGAATCGTGAAGTAATAATTGTAATACGCTTGGCTTAGATGAATTTTCATCACTTGGGTGTTTAATAAGTTTGATTTTAAATAATATTCTTCCAATAGTATTACCCGAAACAGCTATTGATAATATAGCGAATATTATTACTAATCCGTATGTGAAAAAATTAATAATTTCATAATAATAATATGTCAATGAAACATTATATGGTTGAATATCTATTGAATTTTGCATATTGAGAATGGAAGTTTTCATATTATATAAATCTTGAGCCTGAGCTTGCAAATCTAAATCATCACCAGCAGCTTCCATATTTGCACTATATTCATTTTGCGCATTAGCTAAATCATTGTTATAAGCATCCAATAATTCATGAAAAGCATAATTTCGTTGGTCAAAATAGTTAACTCTATTCCTTAATAATATTCTTCCTCCTGCAATAAATATTAAGTAAATAACAACGATGACTAATACAAGATCAATAACCGCAGAGCTTAAGCGTCTAAAAAAACCAGCTTTCATTCTTGTTTCCTAACGACCAATTTAACGCCTTTAATAGCTAAAACTACTACCTTATCACCAGGGTCTATATCTTCATTAGAAATGGCAGTCCATATTTTTCCTTCAATTTTGACTTCGCCACGTTCTTCGACTTTAATGGCAGAAGTACAAATGGCTATTTTTCCTATTAAACTATCGGCGTTTGTTTTAATATCGTTTTTCTTTAAATTCTTTCTAACCATAGGTCTTACTGTAAGTAATAAGCCGGAAGAAGCAACGATAAATGCAATTACTTGTGCAGCTACATTATTGGTAAAAAGAGTTACTATCAACGCAACAAGTGCGCCGGCAGAAAACCATATACTAGATAAATCCATTGTGGATGCTTCAATAACAGCTGCTAATATAATAATTCCAATCCATATAATGATCATAACAGTCTGCGGATCCATAGTAGTTACTAAGAACATAATCACACCTCTTTCTTATTTAAATCAATAATTAAAGCATTTTCTTTATTGTCCCAATAAGCATTAAATTTATAGGATTGATGGCGTTCTTTAAATTCTAATCCTATTAATTTAGATACTTCTTTTAAAAATAATTTATTACAAATTCTTGAATAGCTAGATTTTACAGTAATATTATGTCTTTGTTCCTCTGGGATAAACCCTAAACTAATCTCTTCTTTTGTAATTGGTTTTATCGCGATTTTCTTATTTTCTTTATCTAAACCAAGAAGAACTACATAAGCATTTTCAAAGTATAAAGTAGCTGACTTATTTAGGGTAATATTAGCTTCGTAAAGAGTAGCTATTTCATCTAGTGGTTTTTTTGATGCCCAAACAAAATTACTCATATTTCAACCTCCATTATAATACAGATTTTAGATATATAACATTATAACATATAATTAATTAATTATCAATAAATATTGGAGATTATTTAAAATTATTTAAAATTATTATTTATATACAAAATTTAGTGTATAATAGTAATAAGGTGATAAAATGGAAAAGAAAAATTATTCTCTTACAGTTTCTAGATCTTTAAATAAAAAATATAAAAGCCCATTATTAGCACGCTTTTTAAGAGCTATTGACACATATCATTTAATAGATGAAAATGATAAGGTTTGTGTTGCTTTAAGTGGGGGAAAAGATTCTTTAGTTTTAGCTGCATTATTTGAAGAATACAAATTACATTATAATAAGAATATAACTACAGTATATCTTACAATGGATTCTGGATTTAAAGAATCCTTTTTACAAAATCATTTAGATAATTGTAAAAAAATAGGGATAGATACAGTAGTTGTAAAATCAAATATTTATGCAATTGCAAATAAGATGAATCCCAAAGCCCCTTGTTTTTTATGCGCAAGAATGCGCAGGGGTTTTTTATATCAAAAAGCTAAAGATTTAGGATGTAACAAATTAGCTTTAGGGCATCATTTTGATGATGTAATTGAAACTACTTTAATGAATATGTTTTATACGGGTACATTTAAAACTATGTTACCAAAAGCTAAATCCAAAAATTATGAAGGAATAGAACTTATAAGACCTATGTATTTAATTAAAGAAAATGATATTGAAAGATTCGTTAAATATCATGATATTTCATTTCCATCAAAGGGTTGCGAATTTCAAGACCGCAATGAAGATAGCAAGCGGAAAGAAATGAAAGATTTGATTAATCACTTAAGACAGGTTTATGAGAATATAGATATCAATATTTTTCGCTCTGCAGAAAACGTTAATATAGATTCTATTTTAGGATATTTCAGCGAAGATGGAAAGACTAGTTTTTTAGACAATTATTAAGTTAATACATTATACTATATATTAGATGTAATTGTAATTGATATATAAATATTACAAAATAAAAACCACACCTTTAGGATGTGGTTATATTTATAAGGTTTCACATGAAACATTATTTTCCTAAACAAAAGTTTTGGAATAATGTAGCGATTAAATCATCTGTTCTGCTTTTACCTGTTATTTCTCCCAAAGATGTCCAAGCGTGTCTTAAATCAATCTCTATCATATCTATAGGGACTGATTGTTTACATGCAGTTAAAGCATCAGTCAATGATTTTTTAGCCTCCTCTATTTTTCCTATATGCCTAGTATTAGAAACGATAGTATAATTATCGGATATTATATTTTCATCAATAAATAATTTCCTTACTTCATCAGCTAACAAATCAACACCCTCATTTTTGAGAGCGGATATATTTATCATATTCTCATTTATAATATCAATTTTATTACCTAAATCAATTTTATTACCTATTAATATTCTTGTTTTATTTTTTGTTAATTCTAATAACTCTTTATCGAGATCAGTTAAATGATTGCTTTGGTCTAAAACTAAAAGAACTAAAGTTGCTTTTTTAATTGCTTGTATTGTTTTTTCTATACCTATTTTTTCAATCACATCATCTGTATTTCTTATACCAGCAGTATCTATTAATTTTAGTATAATACCGTTTAAATTTAATTCGGCTTCAATTAAATCTCTTGTTGTACCAGAGATATTAGTTACAATTGCTTTTTCTTCTTTTAGCAAAGAATTCAATAAGCTAGATTTGCCTACATTTGGTTTGCCTACTATTACAGTTTTTATGCCATCCCTTATAACAGCGCCGGTATTAGCTTCTTTTAAAATGAAGTTTATTTCTTTTAATAGGTTTTCAATGCTTGGAATAATAATATCATTAGTTAATTGTATAACATCATCATATTCAGGATAATCAATGTTAACTTCTATATTAGCTATTATATTAAGTATTTTACTTTGTAAGCCATTTATTAATTTATGAACATCACCTCTAAGTTGTTTATTAGCTAAGGATAATTGTTCATAAGTTTTAGCATTAACAATATCCATAATACTTTCAGCTTCAGTAAGGTCAAGACGGCCATTAAGATAAGCTCTTTTTGTAAATTCACCGTTTTCAGCTAAACGTGCACCATGTTTTATTAATAATTTAATAACTTCACTAGCTATGAAATTTCCTCCATGAGTTGAAATTTCAATTACATCTTCTGCAGTAAATGATTTTGGCGCGCGATATAAAAAAACCATTACTTCATCAATGATTTTATTGTTATCATGTATATATCCATATTTAATTGTATGAGATTTAGCTTTTTCTAAGTCTGCCCCTTTAAAGATTTTATTAACAATTGAAAAAGCATCATCGCCTGATATACGAATAACATTTATAGCGCTAATTCCATCCGCAGTTGTTTTTGCAACGATTGTATCAAATATCATATTAATCACCAATAATATTTTACCATATTTATTATAAAATAATGTATAATACTTAATAGGTAATAATTTTCTATATTATTTATTCAGAAAATATAAAAAAATGTTGATTATATAAAGAGAGGAGATATAATTAATTTTACAAGGATTGTAACTTTAATTATAATTTAGGATAGGTATGAGACAAATTAAAAAGCCATTTAAATTTTATCTAATTATTTTTATTTTCTCTGTTGTGTTAGTTTTAGGATATTCAATCTATATGATGTTTTTTAAAGACGCTACAGTTAATGATGTTTATGTACTATGGTTTATGCCATTTATATTTACAGGATTTTATTATGGAAGCGATGTATTAATGGATCGTTTTAATAAACGTAAACGTAAAATTGATTATGAAGCTGAATTTTTAGATAAAATCAGTCAAATAATGAGAGATTCAAATGAATTTCTTATTGAAGAATTCCGAAGATTACAGATAAATAAGAATTTTCAAGAAAGTTTAAAAAAAGCATATTATATTTACGAAAATGGAGAAAATGAAACTTATAATATTAATAGATTAGAAAAAAAATATCGTAAAGGCTCTCTAGAAAAAAGAGCTATGAAGTATGTAATAAATTATTTAAAAGAAAACAAAAAAGACAATATAAGCGATTAGGAAAATCTTATTAAATAAGGTATAATATTTATATAGAAGATATATTGTAATAAAATGTTTTACTTAAATTATAAGGAGGTAAGTCATGAGTTATAAAGCATTATATAGAATTTTTCGCCCACAAGATTTCAATGAAGTGGTTGGACAAGATCATATAACTACAACTTTAAAAAATGCTTTAGTAAACGACAAGGTTGCTCATGCATATCTTTTTAGTGGCCCTAGAGGAACTGGAAAAACATCAATAGCTAAAATTCTTGCAAAAGCAGTTAACTGTGTTCATGCACCAGTTGAAAATCCGTGTAATGAATGTGAAAATTGTAAAGGGATTACTAGCGGGTTAATAAGTGATGTTATTGAAATAGATGCCGCTAGTAATAATGGAGTAGATGAAATAAGAGAAATTAGAGATAAAGTTAAATATCTACCAGGATATGTGAAATATAAAGTTTATATTATAGATGAAGTTCATATGTTAAGTACCGGAGCATTCAATGCGTTGTTAAAAACATTAGAAGAGCCACCTGCACATGTTATTTTTATTTTATGTACTACTGAGCCACAAAAAATTCCATTAACTATTCAATCTCGTTGCCAGAGATTTGATTTTAAAGCAATTAACACAAAAGATATTATCAAAAAATTAAACGAAATTATAGACAAAGAGAAAATAAGCATTGATAAAGAAGCAATTCATCAAATAGCTTTGTATGCCGAAGGCGGATTAAGAGATGCCATTAGCATGTTGGATCAAGTAAGGGCTTATAGTCCAAATCACATCAGTGAGGATGATGTTAATCAAGTAACTGGCGCTGTATCTTTGAAAATGCAAATAGAGTTGGCAGAGGCCTTAATTAAGGGAAATACCACGAAAGCAATAGAGTTGTTAGACTCTTTAATTACTGAAGGTAAAGAGACTAGAAAGATAGTTTTAAATTTAATAGAATTTTTTAGAGACATTTTGATGCTAAGAAATATAAGAAAATTAGATGAAACTAATTTATTATATAAAAACGAAGAATTTATTAAGTTATCTAAAGAAGTAGGCAATCGTCAAATATTTTTCATTTTAGATGTTTTAAATAAAGTTTTTAACGATATAAAATGGAGTAATAATCCTAAAATATATTTGGAGTTAGCTTTCATTAAAATAACTGATGAAGAAATAGGAAGCGAGTCAAAAATAATCTCAATTATCGATGATTTAGAAAAAAGAATTGTAGAAATCGAAAAAATAAAAAGTAACATTGACGCCTTAAAACAGCGCGATACAAAAAAAATGATTCAAGAAATTATCGAGATAAACGAAGAAAAACAAGAGAAAGATATTTTAGAAGATATAAAACTTGATGATAATGATCTTACACTTCAAAAACAAGAAAATAATCCGCTGAATGAAGATGAAAATAGTTTAACCGAAGTGAATGAGGATTTAAATAATACATATTCTATTGAGTTTGTTGAACAAGTGTTAAATAACGGGAACCGAGAAGACAAAGTTAAACTAATTAATAATTGGTTTCAATTAAGAAAAAGCGCTAAAACCGAAGAAGAAAAATACATATCTAAGATATTACAAATAGGAACAATAGTTGCTAGTTCCTATAAAAATATTATCATTGCTTTTCCAAGCGCTTCTATTTGTAATCAGTTAATGACTCCAAAAAATAAAGAAATATCTAAAACAATAATATCTAGACATTATAATAGAGAAATTGATTTCATAGCTTTACCTGAAGATATTTTTAATGATTTAGCCAAAGAATTTATGGAGCTTTGGAATAAAGGAAAAAGACAAATTAAACTTACCAAAATTAATTCTGATGAATTGAAACATATGTCTATTGAAGATAACACATTAAATACAAATAATATTCAACCAAAAGTTGTAACAGACGCTATTGATTTATTTGGAGATATTGTTAAAATTAAAAAATAGGAGGTAAGGATATGTTTAATCCTCAAATGTTAAAACAAATTAAAAAAATGCAAGACGATATAAAAAAAATACAAGCAGAAATTAATGCTTCAACTTTTTATGGGCAGGCCGGAGGGTCTGTTGTTAAAGTTGCAGTTAAAGGATCAAAGAGAGTTGAATCAATTGAAATTAAGAAAGATGAAATTGATTTAGAGGATATTGATATGTTACAAGATTTAATAGTTGCAGCTTTAAATGATGCATTCAGTAAGATAGATAAAGAATTAGAAGAAACATTAGGGGCAATTACAAATGGTCTAAATATATCGGGGATGTTTTAATGTTACCAAAAGCATTTGAAAAACTAATTACAGAATTTATGAAATATCCAGGGATTGGAAGAAAAACAGCAGAGCGTTACGCTTTATATACTTTTAATAAATTATCTGAAGAAGACACAGATAATTTTAGTCGAGCAATTTTATCTATAAAAAAAGAAGTTCATTATTGTCCTAGGTGCGGACATCTAACTGACAATGAATTATGTGATGTTTGTCAAAACCCTAATCGTAATCATGAAATAATAATGGTAGTTGAATCACCAAAGGATGTATTTTCAATAGAAAAATCCGGAGAATATAAAGGATACTATCATGTATTAAATGGTGTAATTTCGCCAATAGATGGCGTTGGTCCGGAAGATATAAATCTCTCTTCTTTGTGGCCTAGAATCGCAAATGAAGAAGTTAAAGAGGTAATTATAGCTACATCATCTACTCAAGAAGGAGAAACTACAGCCTTATATATAAGCAAGGTTCTTAAAAGTATAGATGTTTTAGTAACAAGAATAGGATATGGTGTTCCTGTGGGGCTTAATCTAGAATTCGCTGATGATTTAACATTATCTAAAGCGATTGAGAACAGAAGAAAGATATAAAAGTAAGAAAATTAATAAAAAAGTCGCTTGAATATTATTATTATGATATAATAATATAAATAATATCACTTAAAAAAGAGAAAAAATTTAAGGAGGATTTAATATGTTACTTAATTCATTTTATACAGCATTTGGATTAACGGATATCCATAATTATTTAGATTTAGTTGAAACTCAAGCAAATTGGTTACAATGGGTAATTTATATAGTGGCAGTAATTTTTATCCTAGTAGGTTTTTTTGCGTTTATAAAGAAATTTATAAAAGCATTTTTAGTAATAGCAATACTAGGCGGAGGATTGTATTATTTATATACTCAAACAACAGTGTTAGATTCAATTAAAGATTTAATTAGCGGATTTGGTCTTTATATAACCAATATATTTTAACATTGTGAAAATTTAGGGAAACTGTATGTAGTTTTCTTTTTTTTTACTAAATATTTATAGAATTATTATTAAATAATCCTTTTAATTTTTACTTTTTATATCGATTTTACATGCTAGAAAGGAAATTTTTATGTTTAAACGAATTTTAATTTTTACATTTACTGTTTTTGCATTAATTGCACTTACAGCTTGTGGGCAAGCTAAATTTGAATTGCCAGATTTAACTGGGTTAGACCCCGAAACTGCAGAAAATTTATTTACTGAATCAGCTGTTACAGTATCTATTGCATATGAGGAAAGCGAAACTATACCTAATATGGAATTTGTTAGATACGGAGACGATTTACAAATGGGAGATAAAGTTGAAGAGGGAACTACTGTTACGATATACTTTTCAATTAATTATCCTGAATTACCTGATTTAACTAATAAGTCTAAGGATGATATAGAAACCATACTTGATGAATTAGACTTGAATTATGATATTCAATATTTAACAAATAATGATATTGATGAAAATTATTTTATAAGCTATGGAGAAAATGATCAAGTTGGAGACACTATAAGAGATAATCATGAAATAATTGTATATATAGCTACTTCAAAATTAGTTTTACCAGATATGACAGGAATGAATCAAACAGAAATGATTTCAACCTTATTAGCTGCTGGAATTGATTTCAAAATTGAAATTGTTACTGATAATGATGTTCCTGATCAAACTTTTAGTGGTTATGGTGATGGATTAGAACCTGGGGATT
Source organism: Tenericutes bacterium 4572_104 (assembly GCA_002084435.1). The sequence continues at coordinate 48,693 of NBLG01000006.1, read as the reverse complement.
TAATACCTACAGATTTTGAAGTAACAGTTTTGCTTGGATATAATTCTCAAAGATTACCTGATTTAACAGGAATGATGAAAGAACAAATCACCAAAGTATTAGATGACGAAAATATTTCATATGAATTTAATTATGTTGTAAACGATGATTTTGCTGAAGATTTATTTATGGGCTATCAAGATCAAGAAGTTGGAGATTATTATCTAGAAAACACTGTTGTTGTTAATTTATATAAAAATACATTTACTGATGATGAAACCAGTTTATTTATTTCTAAGTATCTTGATGGTGGAGATGATACTTTTGATCAAGCTATAGAAATTTATAATCCAACAACTTCAAATGTTGATTTATCAGATTACCATTTAGTTATTTATGCTAATGGGTCTTATAACATAACTTATAGCATTGATTTAGGTGATGTTATTTTAGAACCGGGAGAAACATATCTTGTAGCTAATTTAAATGCTAATTCTGAAATTATAGCTAAAGCTGATATGGTATCAGATAATTTAAATTTTGATGGCAATGATGTTATTCAATTATGTTATTTAAACGGAACTTATATTGATACTATATATAATATAGGGAACAAAGACTTTGTAATGGATAATTTATTATATATTCGCGATGCTTCTATTGTTAAAGGTGAACGTATTTATGCATATAACGAGTGGCACGGATATGTAACTAATTATTTAGAAGTGTTAGGGACTTTCCCAATTGATACGCCTTATGAAGTGCCATTTGAATTCATTGATTTACCTTTTAATGAAGGCGGTATGGATAACGTTGTTTTAGATTATATAAATGATGGTGATACGGCTTCGTTTATACCTGGGTTTTTAAGCGATAAAAGAGTTCGATTCTTAGGTGTTGATACTCCTGAAACATATCCTGTAGTAGATCCTTGGGGACCAGAAGCTAAAGCATATACAACCTTTATTTTGAATCATGCTCAAGATATTTATATACAAAGTGACCCTGATATTGGATATTGGGGTAATTATGGAAGATCTCTTGGATTAGTATGGGTTTATTTAGGCGAAGAAGACTTAACTTATGATATATTAAGCGGTACTGGAGAAATAATGAGAACTGAGCATTTATCTGGTTGGATTTTATTAAACTATCATTTAGTACTTAATGGATATTCTTATAATTATTATGGTGAGGATACAACACTTACAATAGGGCATAGATATATTTATAGTTGGTTCCAAGATGCTGAAAAATATGCTAGTGAAAATGGGTTAGGCGTTCACGAATGAGAGTATTTGGGCGGTTCTTGTATGCGTTAATTGCCGTTGGATTTTTCTTGTTATCATTTACTTATTCTAGAGATTTAATGTTAACAAAATATTTAAATGATGTTTTTGGAACCTCTTTAGTAGATGAAAATTCAGATTTACCTAAATTTTATTATTTTTACTCATCTATCCCAGATTATTATAAAAGCGATCCAATTATAGCGATTGAAAATAACGGATATGATATATATGGATATGAAGTTGCTAGAGCGAACATAGATGCGAATAATAATCTTGTTATAACGGAATCAGTGTATCTTATTGTATATAGTAGTACTGAGGATTTATCTCAAGTTGACTATTTATATTTAGAAAATCAAACAAATAATGCAACACAAGAAATATCATTACAGAGATTTAAGACTTTGAATTTAATAAACGGAATTAATGATGAAGGTAGAGTATATTTAGCAAAAGATTTATTTTTAGACGATAACTATAACACAATAAATCTAGTAAATAAAGATGGAGAATTACTTGTAAGTACCAATTTTGGAATCAGCGATTCTGATTTTACAATTAAAACATTTATTGAAACTTTTTACACGCAAAATAATCGTTTACCTGAAGTCAGTGATTTTGAAAGTTTAACAAATAATAATATATTTCCTAATAAACCACATATTGCAGATGATTATGCCTATATTTTTTACATAGCTATGGGAATATATTTTACACTATTGATTTTATCAACTTATTTAATTTTCTTTAAAAAAAGAAGAAAAGATATATATTAAAATTTACTATGTTTTTTGGGAGGATTTATTAAATGGAATTAAGATTAGAAAACTTAACTAAAATTTTCACAAATAGAACAGGAGAAGAAACTAAAGCGGTAGACAATTTAAGTATTACAATAGAGTCTGGAACTTTAGTTGGGTTATTAGGCCCTTCTGGTTGTGGAAAATCAACAACTTTATTTATGATTGCTGGATTAGTTAAACCAACTGATGGAAAAATATTTTTTGGAGAAGATGATGTTACTAAACTAGCTCCTGAAAAAAGAGGGATTGGATTAGTGTTCCAAAATTATGCATTATATCCGCATATGACTGTTTATAAAAACATTATTTTTCCATTAGAAAATTTAGATGTGCCAAGAGAAGAAGCTATTCAAAGAGTAAAAGAAATGGCTGATTTGGTTGGTATTGGAGATTTACTTGATCGTAAACCTTCACAATTATCTGGTGGACAGCAACAACGTGTTGCAATTGCGAGAGCTCTTGTAAAAAAACCAAAAGTATTACTTTTAGATGAACCTTTATCTAACCTTGATGCTAGATTAAGATTACAAATGAGAGAAGAAATTAAGCGTATTCAAAGAGAAACAGGAATTACTACTATTTTTGTTACACATGATCAAGAAGAAGCTATGAGCATTTCAGATAAGATGGTAGTTTTAGACTTTGGTAAAGAGCAACAATATACTCATCCACAAAAGATGTATAATAGTCCCGCTAATTTATTCGTTGCTAAATTTTTAGGGAATCCTCCAATTAATATTTTTGAAGCTGAAATAAAAAAAGGATATTTAATGATAAATGATAAAAAGTTTGTTAAATTAAATATTCCTGATGGAGTATATGATATTGGTATGAGACCTGAAAATTTCCGCGCTCACGATGAAGGATTTGAAGTGGATATAAAAGATATTTTCCATATTGGTAGAGATACAATGATATATTTTCAATTTAATGGAATTAATGTTCGAGCTTTGGTGGATTCAGATAATGTTACTATCGGGCAAAAAAAGATAGGATTAACTATTAAAAACGAAAGAATTTATATTTTTGATAAGAAAACAGGAAAGGTAATAAATCATGATTAAATTCATTGAAAACGTAAAAAAGTTTTTGATGAAAGTAAAAAATTCCATTAAAAACTTTTTTTGGGATATAAGAAGAATTCTTAATAATATAAAAAGAAGAATAGGAAAATTTTTAGATAAGCATCATTTAAATTTTGCTTCTAAATTTCCTGGATGGGCAAAAGCATTAATTTATCTATCACCAGCTCTTGCTGTTTTAGCCATATTTACTTTTTGGCCAATTATAAATTCATTTGCACTAGTTGTTTATGAAAATTATAATATGTCAAATGATACTATTACTGGATATACATTGTTTGGTAATTTTATTACTGTATTAACAGATGAATCCTTTATTGTTCCTGCGTCTCATACCGCATCAAGCGCTGTGATTAATACATTAATAATTGTATTTATTAGTGTTCCTATTTCTGTACTCTTAGCATTATTTATTGCGGTTGCTTTAAATTCAATTAAAGTATTAAAAGGATTTTTTCAAACAATATATTTCTTACCATATGTAACAAATACAATCGCAATTGGATTGGTTTTTGCTTATATGTTTAAAACCGATGGAGGGTTAGTAAATCATTTTCTTAGCTTTTTCGGTGTAAATACCGAAGGGTTATCGTGGGTTGAAAGCGGAGCGGTTTATTGGAGATCTATGTTTGTTTTAATATTCTATAGTATTTGGGCTTCGTTAGCTTTTAAAATTATGGTATTTTTAACAAGCATTCAAGGAATAGATAAACAATATTATCAGGCAGCAGCAATAGATTCAACTCCTAAAGGAAGAATTTTAACTAAAATTACTGTGCCTTTAATTTCGCCTATGATTTTCTATATTTTAGTAACATCAGTAATTGGAGCATTTAAAATATATAACGCTATTGTTGCTTTATTTGGTGTTACTGGCCAACCTTCTGGTGTTGATTATAGTTTACAATCAATTGTTATGTATATTTACCAATTCATTGATGGAAGCAATGCAGGAAACTTGTCAGTTGCAGCCGCAGCATCTCTAATTTTGTTTGCTATTATATTAGTATTAACATTAGTTCAGATGCAAGCCAGCAAAAAACGAGTTCATTACTAACGGGGGTGAGAGAAGATGAATAAAGAATTATTTAAAAAATCTAATAAGATTGAAAAAATCACCTTCGTTTTTGATTTTCTTGCTATTTTTATTTATGCAATGTTGTTCTTAACATTATTTAAGATGTTAGCTTTACCTGAAGTTGTTGATGGTAGAATGAATTTAGATAATCTACAATTTATGACACCTACATATGAATTTTTAAATAGAACACTAGACAAGTATCAAATGAATACAATTATATCTTTATTAGTGTTATTCATATTAGTTGCTTTCCCAATGTTTATAATTAATATTAAAAAATTAAAAAATAGAACTATATATGAAATTAATTCTTATACAGCAACTTCAAAATTTATTCAAAGCATAATTAATTTATTATCTTTTAATCCATTTAGTGCTGCTTTAAGAATGTATAATATGTTTATATTAATCGAATTTGTTAAAGGGTATAAACCAAAAGAATTTTTTAAGAGTATATACCCAGCCATTAAGAATAAATTAAAACAAATATTTAAGAAGAAAGAAAAAATAGATGAAAGTAAATTAGATTCTTATTCTATTTCACTTAAACAAAGTATTCGACGACAAAACGCTATTAAAATAACAAGAGGGTTATTTACGTATTTATTCTTACTTATAATGGCGATAATAATTATTATACCTTTCTATTGGATGATTATTACTTCACTAAAAGATTTTTCTGGAGCTACATCTACAAACCCTGATTTTTTAATTGGAATTTCTAGAATGAATTGGGTGAATTATAAAGTAGTTCTTACAGAATTAAATTTTGGTTTATATTTAAAAAACACAACTATTGTAGCCTTGTTTTCAACAACGGGTACAATTATAACAACAATTTTAGCAGCTTACGCTTTTGCCAGAATTGAATTTAAAGGTAGAGAAGTATTATTTTCTATATTAATTATGACTATGATGATTCCTGGAGAATTATACATTATTACTAACTTTATTACTGTAAGTAAAAATGGATTTGGTTGGGTTGGAATGCCTGCCGGAGAAAATAACTATTTCTTAGCTATGATTATTCCATTTGTAACTAGTATTTCATATATATTCTTTTTAAGACAAAACTTTAAACAAGTTCCAGAATCATTATATAAAGCAGCTCGTGTTGATGGATGTAGTGATTTCAAGTTTTTAACAAGAGTTATGGTGCCAATTGCAAGCCCAACGATTTTCACAATTACTATTTTAAATGTTTTTAGTTCATGGAATGCATATATTTGGCCAAGAATTATTACTGGCGTTGGAGGCTTAGAAGGTCAAAGCTATTGGTTAATTTCAAATGCCTTAAGAGATACAGCTTTTGTACAAGAAAATGGTAGGGTTATGTATAACTTACAAATTGCAGCTAGTGCATTAGTTACTGTACCATTATTAATTGTATTCTTTATGTTCCGAAAATACATTATGAATGGTATTGGACGAAGCGGAACAAAAGGTTAATTGGAGGGTTTGAAATGAAATTTAAAAAAATACTAATATTTTTAATAACTACAGTTCTTTCGCTTTCTTTGATGGGCTGTCCTAAAATAGAAAATATGCCACCAGAAATTATGCAAATAGAAAATGGAGAACTAATTGATATTAATCATGTTGTTTATGAACATGTAAAAGGAACTGATTTTGATGTAGATGATATGATTCAAAGTTTAATCAATGATCAACATATTATAGCAATTGATTATATTCAAACTTCATTTATAATAGGCAAAGATAGAAAATATAATGATATTTCTGATCGCATAGAAGTTACTTCATTTTATCAAATATGGGAAGATGGAGATGACGCTAATTTTGATGGAGTTGTTAACGCTGAAGATGAAGAATATTATGGAGCAATTAAAACTGACCAAGATGGAAATAAAATATATGATCAAAGTAAAATTTTATTAGTGGAAATTTTATCTGTTGATTCAACATTAAGCTTTACTATTATGGTTACAGACGATGATGGAGCCACTACTGAATTGTCTGGTGAAATACTTATAGTTGAAGGATAAAAAATTTGTAATAAATATAAAAAATTTTATTATATAAAAGATTTTAATAATAGAGTTTTTGTATTATAATAATAATAGAGAGAATTTAATTTTCAAAGGAGGAAAAAATGAAATTTCAAAGAAGAATCTTAAGTTTATTTTTATTAATCTTCTTTGTATTTGCTGCGGCAAGTTGCGGAGAAGTGACGACCAATACAACGAATGCTTCTACAACAGAAGCAATTACTACGCAAGCAACTACTGTAAGAACTGATGAAGTAACAACTGAAAACCCAGGAGAAGATGGGGTGCCTTATTTTGTAGGGCTATTTACAAAACAAACTTATTATTTGGGTTCTACTGAACTTGATTTATTAGCAGGAGCAAAAGCAATAGACCCTGAAGATGGAGAATTAGACATTGATATAATTGGTGGGTATTCTTCAACCAGAACAGGAACTTATAATGTTTATGCAGTTGCTGAAGATAGCGATGGAAATGTAATTAGTCAAGAGATTGCATTGACTGTTAAAGAATTAAGGAATTTTACTATTCCTGATACTTTAACTACAGACCCAATTAGTATTGATTTATGGCATTCAAATGGAGCTACAATTGAAGCGGCATTGAATGCATATGCTGAACAATTTGAAGAACTTTATCCTAATGTTACTGTTAATATTATTAAAAATGGTAATAATTATGATGAATTACGCGAAAATGTAATCAATGCAATTAAAGGTGGGCAAATTCCTAATATTGTTCAAAACTATCCAGATCATGTAATGGAATATATTGATAACAATGCAGTAATTTCGTTAACTCCATATATTTATCATCCAGTATTTGGATATGATAATTCTGTTGAGAACAAATCATTTACTGACATATTGTTGAGTTATCGTCATGAAAATTCTCAATATACAACAGATGGAGAATATTATTCATTACCATTCAATAAATCTACAGAAGTTATGATTTATAACAAAACTATTTTTGATATTTTAATTGAAGATGAAGTTATTGATCACATTCCAACTACTTGGCAAGAATTATTTGATATTTCTGATGATATTATGGCAATTAAAGATGATGTAATTGACGATATAACCGCAAAATTAAATGCCTCTACTACATTATCATTGCATAAAACAGCAGAAGAAATTCAAGCAATTAAAGATAATTTTGTACCAGAAGTAAGAAGTATGTTAAGTTATTTCTTTGATCATAGAGATACTGATTTTACATTGCCTGGTAAATGGGGATTAGCTTATGCTTCTGATGCATTTAAGACAGGACAAACTGCAGTTACATTTGGATCTACTGGCGGAGCTAGATATAACACACCTGATATAGTTAATGGAGAATTTGTTTTTGATTTTGGTGTTGCACCTATGCCTTATAACGCTGATATGCCTGAAAACAGAACTGCAATTCAACAAGGTACAAATATGTCTATCACTACTGCCGGAACAGATCAAGAAAAACTAGCTTCATGGTTATTCTTAAAATATCTAACTAGTGCAGAAGTACAATTAGATTTCGCTTTAAAAACTGGATATTCACCAGTAAGAACATCTGTGTATGATGATCCAATTTATGTTTTATTTAGACAAGGAAAAGATGCATTTGGTAATCCTTTAGAAGGTGAAATGTTAATGAAATCAATGGCAGCAAACGCAGCTGCAGAACAAGCTCAATATTTATTCTATGATCAAGCTTTTGTTGGATCATCTAATGCTAGAGCAGAAGTAGAAGCTGCTTTTGAAAGAGTTATTCTAGGTTCACTTGAAGGAACTACAAAAGAAGCAATTATAGAAAACGCAATTGAAGCTGCTAAATCAAATGCAGAACGCGTGCTCGGATAAATTTAAGGTTTCATATTATATTGGGAAATATAATAAAAAAATATATATATAAAATTTTATAAGGAGGAACATATGAAAATTAACAAAAGAATTTTGAGTCTTTTCTTAATAGCATTATTAACCATTGCGTTAGTTGCTTGTGGAAGTACGACTCAAGCTCCGACGACTCAAGCTCCGACTACTACAGAAAATGTAACCACAACAGAAGCTACAACGACGGAGACAACAACAGCGGTTGATCTAGAAGCTTTATTAGAAGAATTAGCTGGACAATATGCTGATACATTAGCTAGTGATACATTTGTAGCTACTGAAGATATTAATTTGGTTAGTTCTATTGGAGGATATGATATTACTTGGAGTAGTAATAATACTACATATCTAGAAAACGATGGAACAATACACCGTCCAAGTTTTACAACTGGAAATCAAACAGTAGTATTGACTGCTTCTATTACTGATGGAACAGTTACAGAAACTTATAATTTCTTTGTAACTATATCAGCTTTAGCTAAGACAGATCAAGAAAGAGCTAATGAAGTATTCTCAATTGTAGTTACTTTCCCTAACAAGGAAAAATGGACTGCAGCTGATAATGATGATTTAGTTTTCTTAACTGAAGGCGAAGATGCAGATGGTGTTACTTATGATGTAGTATGGACTTCAAGTGATCCAACAGTTATGTCAACTGATGGCACTATTACACAACCTGAAGATGCAGATGTTGAAGTTACAATGACTGCTGCTATAACTATCAATGGTATAACATACACAGATACTTATACATTTACAGTTGCTAAATTAGAAGAAGGAACACCAGTTTCTTCAATCGCTGAAGCAGCAGCTCTAGGTGAAGATTCATACGTAAATATTCAAGGGGTAACAGTTATCGCTAAATATCCATCTGGAAGTTTCTTTGTTACAGATGGTACTGATATCTTGCTTATCTATGGACCTACATTCTCAGTTGAAGTAGGAAGTGTATACGATGTTTCTGGTGTATTTATTTATTATTATAATTCACCAGAATTAAAAGGTGGAGTTACTCAACCTTTAAAAGCAGAACCATCTACAGCGGCAGTTTCAGAAGCTCCTATAACAGCTGATACTGATATAGCTGGACTTGTTTCTGGAATGACTACACCTACACCTGAAAATCCTTTCGCATACGAAAAATATACAATTACTGGTAAAGTTTGGTATGATGAAACTTTAGGTAATTACTCATTATTTATCGTACCTAGCGATTATGATTTCAATGCGGATTTAGAAGATGCAACAAAGCCAAATGGCGATGCATTAATGATTTATTATCAATCAAATATGGAGACATTAATTCCATTTGAGGGTAAAGAAATCACTATAGATGTTCTTACATTAGGTTGGAGAACTGATAAGAGTGTTTGGTATGCTGGGTTCTTCGGAACACCACTAGATGTTGATATAACAATTGCAGATGACGCAGAAGCTGTTTCAACTGCTTTAGATGCATTGATTTATCCTGAAACTATTCTAGAAGATACAACTTTGAATTTCCCTGCAGACTTATATGGAGTAACTTTGACTTATGTATCTGATAATACAGATGTAATTTCTAATACTGGTGTTGTTGATTTTTCAAGCCAAACAACTCAAGTTACTGTTACTGTAACAATTACTGCTACAAGAGGAACAGTTACTGATACTAAAGATGTTGTAATTAAAGTTGGTGAATTGCCAATGTCTACATTAGCTGAAGTATTAGCTGGAGATAATGGTACAACATTTAAAACTCAAGGTGTAGTATATTACTTATCCCAAGAAGGATATTTCATTCAAGATGATTCTGGTAAGATCTTTATTTATACCGGTTCTGCGCCTACGGTTTCTTTAGGTGATGAAATTATAATTATTGGTGAAAGAGGAGAATATAATTCTGCACCACAACTTAAATATACAACTATAGAATCAACAGTTTCTGAAGGAAATGATTATACTCAAACTGCAATAGTTTATGAACCAGGTGTTACAGTATTACAACCTGGATGTTTATACACAGTTAAAGCTTTGATTGCTATTGAAGGTACATATAACAATGTATATTTCTATGATGGAGATACTCAAATTGGATTATTAAGATATAAATCATTATCTGATTCAGTTGATGCTTTGAAAGCAAAAGAAGGAGTAGTTGTAATCGTTGATTTATTATTCTACAATCAACAAAGTGATGGATTGGATGTATTCTATTTCAATGGTGGTCCTAGTGATATTACTGAATATGTAATGACTGACCAAGAAAAAATAGATTTAGATAAAGCTTCACTTAATTTTGGTGGTTCAGTTTATGAAGCTACAGATATAACTTTACCTGATACAGGTGATAATGGTTCTACAATTGTTTGGGCTATTACTAGTGATGATGGTAGCAACGCTACATTAACTGATGGAGTATTATCTTTAAATGCTGTAACTGAAGAAGCAACTGTAGAAGTAACTGCAACATTAACATTAGGTAGTTTGACTGAAACTCAAGTATTTACTTATACATTGAAAAATTTAGTTATGGTTGATATAGGTGACTTCCCAACTCAAACATTAGGAACAGTTGTTTCAATTCACGGTAATGTTTATGCAGTTATAGGAAATGGATTCTTTGTTGAAGATGAAACCGGTAAATTATTTGTCTTCTCATATGATGCAACTTATAATGTTGGTGATGAAGTTGAATTAACTGGTGAAGTTGCACAATATAAAGGCTCATTCCAAATGAGTAATTTATCTGATTTACCTGATGCTATTTCAACAGGTAATGACGTAACTCAAACACCTATTAACTATGTAGATGGAACAACAGTTCTTGAAGCTGGTCAAATGTACAGAGTTGTTGGTACAGTTGCTATTGAAGGAACATATAACAATGTTTTCATTTATATAAATGATACAGACAAATTTGAAATATATTACAAATCACCTTCTGATTCAATTGATGTATTAAAAGCATTAGAAGGCAAATTAATTGTTGTAGATATGATTTATTATAACGATGATACAGTATTTGTATTTACCGGAATTAGCGATGATGCTCAAGAAGTTGTTACAGATTTATCTACACTTAGTGCTCAAACTGAAGGAGTATGGACTATTCCTAATGATACTATGATATTTGCCCAAGGTGTTGTAACTGGATTCGGATACAATGTAATTTATATTCAAGATGATAATGGTAATGGATTTGCTATGTATAAAGCTGAAGGCTATAATAATGATGGTACAGTTAATGTTGGCGATAAAGTAATCTATTATGGCGAATTAGATGATTATCCTGGAACAAGACAATTTTCATACGGAGCAGATTTAGTTGCTGTATTATCTACTGGAAACACAGTTATAAGTACAACTATGACACTTGATGAATTAATTGGATTGACATTACAAGATGGTGGCAAAGTAATTACAGTTACAGGATTAAAAATTATAAGTTTTGATGATGGTGGCAAAATGATTTTTGAAGCTAATGGTACTGGTGAAGAAAGTATGCTACTTGAAATGTATAGAAATAATTCAATAAACTGGTTAGAAGATGTATATAATGTTAACGATATTTTAGGTGAAACAACATTTGTATTTGTTAAATTCAGTGGAGATAATTTAAGAATTGAATTAATGCAACATGAAATCACAGATCAACAAGCAGTCGATGCTGCTGCTGCTAATGTACCTGCAACTCTTGAATTAACTGAAGATTTTCAAATTCCAGAGTCTGAACTTGGAACTACAATTACAATTACAAGTATTAGTTCTGAATTAACTCCTTACATTGATGATACTACTACAGCTGGTTGGTTATTAGTTACTCAACCTGATAGTGATGTAACAGGTACAATTACAGTTGAAATTAGCAAAGGTACAGCTACTCCTGTTTCTGTTAATATAGCAGTTACAGTTAAAGCTCCTGCAGCTGCAACTGAGATGGATTTGATTATTTCAGAAGTATTAGATTGGGATGGAGGAACAAATAAAGTTCTTGAATTATATAATCCAACTAGCGAGGCAATTACATTAGATGGAGTTTATACAATAAAAATAAACGTTAATGATCATGATTACTGGGGAAGTGCAATAGAGCTAACTGGCACTATACAACCTGGAGAAACATTTGTTATTGCAAACGCTAGTGAACAAGCTTTATTAGATTTAGCAGATCAAACAAGTGGAAGTTTATCATTTAATGGTGATGATGCAATTGGGTTATTTAAAAATGACACATTATTAGATATGTTTGGTGTATTTGGTGAAGATCCTGGTACTGGTTGGGCTGTTGGTGATGGAACAACAGCTAATAGTTCAATTAGTAGAATTTCATCTGTTACATCTCCAACAGCTACTTGGGATGTAAACGAATGGGTTTATGCAGATGATGCAGATAATACTATAGGAACTCACACAGTAGATTAATTTTTTACTAAACAATTTGATAAAATTTACAAAAGGTTCAACCAAGTGTTGAGCCTTTTTTCTATTAGAATAGATTTATATAGAATTTTGAAGTTTTATTATGTATAAATAATAATGAATATGTTATAATATAAGGCTATTAGAAAGGTGATACAAATGAATGAAATTAAAAATAAAGTATTTTCATATATAAATGAATATGAATCAATTATAATCGCAAGGCATAAAAATCCTGATTTAGATGCATATGGATCACAATTTGGATTATATTATGCTTTAAAGGATTATTTTAAAAATAAAAAAATATATGTTATCGGAGACACTAATTCATTAAATCAATTTGGAGAATTCGATGAAGTAAATATTGATATAGCCAAAAAGTCTTTATTATTAATACTAGATACTGTTTCAAAACAAATGCTTGATGAAAATGTTTATAAATATTACGATAAATTAATTTTTATTGATCATCATCAAAATAATCCTGATATTAAAAATGATCTTGCTTATCAAATAAAAAACGCTTCATCAGCTGCGGAAATAATTGCGGATTTATTAATGTATTGGAATATTCCTATTAATTATGATTCTGCTAGAGCATTATATTTAGGAATTATTGGTGATACTGGAAGATTTAAATATAGCAATACTACAGAAAAAACACTATTGATCGCTTCTAAATTATTAAGTAAGGGATTAAATATTCAAGAAATACATAATTCTATTTATTTAGAATCTAGAAGAAATAAAGAAATAAAAAATATATTTTTTCAAAGAATTAAATACAGTAAAAATAACGTTGCTTATAGTAAGAATGATATAGATTTTATTCTTGAAAATAATTTGACGACTAATTATGTAAGTCGAGGATTAGTTAATCAAATGTCTGGGATGAGAGAAGTGCCAATTTGGGTTAATTTTACAGAAGATACTGAAAATCACAAAATATATTGTGAAATAAGATCTAGAGATATAGCGGTAATTAATGTAGCTATAAAATTTGGTGGTGGAGGACATCTACATGCATGTGGATGTACTTTAAATAATTGGAATGAAGTAGATCTAGTAATTAGTGATTTAGATAATTTGTTAGAGGAGAAGAAATAATGAAACATATTTTACAAAAAATAAAAGAATATAATAGAATAATAATACATATGCATATAAGACCAGATGGAGATTGTTATGGATCTGGTTTTGGATTAAAAGAAATTATTAAAGAAACTTATCCTAATAAAGAAGTATATGTTGTTGGAGAAACAGCTAGTTATGTTAAGTTTATTGGAAATGTTGATGAAATTCCTGATGAATATTTTAAAGGGGCTTTATCTATTGTAGTTGATACAGCAAGCGGAGAAAGAGTATCGGACCAAAGATTTAAATTAGCTGATTATGTTATTAAAATTGATCATCATATTCCAGTTGAAGATTTTGGAAATTATCAATATGTAGATACAACAAGACCAGCAGCTTCACAAATCATATTAGAATTTTACTTAAAATTTAAAGACGAATTGAAATTTAATATGAACGCAGCCAAAGCGTTATATACAGGAATTGTTACAGATACCGGAAGATTTAAATACCGTTCTGTATCAGCTGATACTTTTAGAGCTGTAGCTTTTTTACTAGAATATGGACTTGATTTCACAGAAATTCTAGGAAAACTTGATATTAAATCAGAAAGATTAATGAAACTACAAGGTTATGTATTGCAAAACTTTGAAAAAACACCTGATGGAGTGGCATATATTAAAATGAAACCAGAAATCATAAAGAAATTTGGAACTACTTTAGAAGAAGCAACTTCATTAGTAAATGAACTTTCGACATTAGAAGATTGTCCAGTGTGGATGTTGTTTGCAGAATATGAAAACAATGTTGTAAGAGGAAGATTGCGCAGTCGTAAACCGGCTATTGATAAGCTAGCTAATAAATATAATGGTGGAGGCCACAAACTTGCCTGTGGTGCTAATTTGGGCGATTGGGAAACAGTAGATAGACTATTAGAAGATGCTAATGAACTTGTTAGAGAATATAAAAGAAGCATGAAATAGTTTTCGTGCTTGTTTTTTTTAAATGATTTGATATAATAATAGCGGTTTTGTAAGTCATTTTTATCAAGGAGAATGGTATGCCGTATTTATTTTTAGAAATTGATTGGAAAGAAACTATATTTTTAATTCTTGGAGGATTAGGAATTTTCTTATACGGTATCAATATGATGAGTGAAGCTTTGAAGAAAATTGCCGGAGCTAAACTTAAATTAATTTTAGAAAAAACAACAAACACTCCATTAAAAGGAATATTTGTTGGGATTTTTATTACAGCTATTATTCAATCATCATCTGCAACTAGCGCTTTAGTAGTTGGGCTTGTTAGAGCAGGGCTAATGACTCTTACTCAAGCTGTGGGAGTTATATTTGGAGCGAATATAGGAACTACATTCACTTCAGTTTTAATTTCGTTAGATATTGGGTCTTATGCAATGCCTATTATGTTTACAGGATCATTTTTAATTTTCTTTATTCAAAATAAGAAAGTTAAAAATTATGGACGAGCATTACTTGGATTTGGTATGTTATTTTTTGGATTGGAAACTATGGGAGGCGCTTTAAAACAACTTAGTACTTTACCTGGATATCATGATTTATTACAAAGTGTTGCTAAATATCCTATATTAGGAGTGCTAACAGGAGCGGCTACTACATCTATTATTCAGTCTTCATCAGCTACAATTGGTATTTTACAACAACTATATGCAAATGGAGGAGTACCTTTAATTGGAGCTATTGCAATTGTTTTAGGTGATAACATTGGTACTACTGTTACATCTGTAATGGCTTCTATTGGTGGATCATCTCAAGCTAGAAGAACAGCTTTAATTCATGTTATGTTTAATACTATTGGTACTGTTGTTTTCTTTATTTTGATTAAACCATATACAAATCTAATAACGTGGTTGGCTCAAATTATAGGCATTCATGCATACGAAACTAATAAATTTACAATTTCATTATCTCATATAGGGTTTAATTTAATTAATGTGTTCATACTATATTTCTTTATTAAACAATTGGTTTGGTTAGTTACTAAAATTATTCCTAGTAAAGAAGAAATATTATCTGATGAAATCATATTAAATGAAACTTTGGTTAAAGAATCACCTGATTTAGCATTAGAAAATGTTAAAAACGCTATTTTGAATATGGGTAATGTATCTAAAGGAATGTTAGAATTTGTATATAATTATGCGTTTGAAAAAGATAATAAAGATTTTGAAATGGCTATGGCATGTGAAGAATTACTTGATTCTATGGATGATAAGATTCACAATTATCTTGTAAAAATCGGAGCTCAAGACTTAATTGATAGACAAATTCAACTTGTAGCTAAGGACATTGACACAATTACTGATCTTGAAAGAATTGGGGACCATTTAAATAATTTAGCTGAGTTCTTTGAAATGAGACATGAGAAAAAAATGATTTTACATGATGAAGCTAAGAAAGAATTAGAAAAATTATTTGACATAGTTCGTCAAACATTAGATCAATCTATAACATCTTATATTACAATGGACAAAAAACTAGCTTTAGAAGTTAATGAAAGAGAAGACAAACTTGATAGGCTAGTTAAGAGATATAGAAAAAACCATATCAATCGCATTAACGATAAAGAAAATACAGAAACTGAAGCAGGATTCTATGTAGATATTTTATCTAATTTAGAGCGTATTGGAGATCATTGTAATAATATGGTTATTAATGTTTTAACAGATGATTTCACACATGATGATCAATACTATTAATAATTAAAATAGTTTTAGAAAAAGATACTTGTATTATTTATAACTTTAATATATAATATGTAAAGCAAAAAAGAGACATTTATAGATTTTCAAAAAAGATATGAATTTATAGAATGGATGGTAATAATGACAAAAAGAAAAAATATGTCTATTATGGAACTTGCTTATCAAATTCTTGACGAAGAAGGAAAAGCATTATCTTTTATCGAACTTTATGATAAAATCTGTGCAGAAAAAGAAATAAGCGAAGAAGAAAAATTAGAAAATATTTCACAGATATATACAGATTTCATCACTTCCGGTAAATTTATATATGTTGGAGATGATGAATGGGATATAAAAGGCAGACAAATAATAGAATTATGGGATAAAGATGGGGCTTACTATGATGAATATCCTGATTATGAAGAAGAATTAAGTCTTTATGATGGAGGAAAAGAGGTTGATGAATATTCTATTCCTAATTTTGATGAAGAGGAAGATGAAGAAGAAAGCCAATATGAAGATGACTTTGATGAAGAAGATATCATAGACGATGATTCTAAATATGATGATTTTGATGATAAAGAAGAAGATTATATAGAAGATGAAAAAGACTTACTCTTTGAAGAAGAATTAGAAGAAGAAGTAGAAGATTTTGATGAAGACGAGGAAGAAGAAGAATTTAACGACGAAGAGTATAACGAATATATGGACGATTACGAAGAAATGTATGAAGATTGATAGTTTTAATGATTGAAATTAGCTTGATTATTTGATATAATCTTAAAGAGCCACAAAAAAAGGGTTCTCCAAAAGGAGAGCCCTTTTTAATTTGTTTAAGGGGGATATAATGAAAAACACAAAATATATTTTTGTGACTGGAGGAGTTGTATCTAGTCTTGGGAAAGGGATAGCTGCAGCGTCTCTAGGAAGATTGCTTAAAAATAAAGGATATAAAGTATTTATGGTTAAATTTGATCCATATATAAATGTTGACCCAGGAACAATGTCTCCATATCAACATGGAGAAGTTTTTGTGACCAACGATGGTGGAGAAACTGATTTAGATTTAGGACATTATGAAAGATTTATTGATGAAAATCTTTCAAAAGATTCTTCAATTACAACTGGTAAAATATATCAATCCGTAATAAATAAAGAAAGAAAAGGTGAATATTTAGGAGCTACAGTGCAGGTCATTCCTCATATAACTGATGAAATTAAATCACGATTACTACAATTAGGCGAGAAAACGGAATGTGATGTATTGATTACAGAAATAGGTGGGACTGTTGGAGATATAGAATCTCTTCCTTTTCTAGAGGCTATTAGACAAATGAGAAGGGATTTAGGAGCACAAAATACTATGTATATTCATAATACCTTAGTTCCTTATCTTGAAACTACAGGAGAATTAAAAACAAAACCTACTCAACATAGTGTAAAAGAATTAAGATCACTAGGAATTATTCCAGATGTGATTATACTTAGAACACATAAATCAATCAGCGATGTAATTCGTGAAAAAATAGCTTTGTTCTGTGATGTTGGAAAAGAAGCTGTGATAGAATGTATAGATGTAGATATTTTATATGAAGTTATGATTAATCTTAAAAAAGAACATCTTGATGATTTAGTTTGTAATCATCTTAATTTACCTAATCCAGAAAGTAATATTAAAGTTTTTTTAGATTTAATTAACAAAATAAAGAATTTAAGGTCGTCAATTAATATCTCTATTGTTGGGAAATATATTAATTTACATGATGCATATCTTTCAGTAAGCGAGGCGTTAAACCATGCTGGATATAAAAATAATGTTAAAATAAATATAAATTGGATAGATTCTAGCGATATAAAAAATGATAATGTTGATATTTTATTAAAAAGCAGCAATGGAATAATTGTTCCTGGAGGATTTGGAAATAGAGGAATTGAAGGTAAAATTACTGCTATAACATATGCAAGAACAAATAAAATACCATTTTTAGGATTATGTTTAGGTATGCAATTATCAGTAATAGAATTTGCAAGAAATGTTTGCAAACTTAAAAATGCTAATTCTACAGAATTTGATTCTAATACACTATATAATGTTATTGATTTTATGCCAAATCAATACGAAGGAATTAATATGGGAGGTACATTAAGGTTAGGATTATACACCTGCGATTTAGTTGAAGGAACAAACGCTCAGAAAATTTATAATAAAAAAAGTATTAAGGAAAGACACAGACATCGTTATGAATTTAATAATGAGTATAAAGATATATTAGAAAAAAACGGTATGATTATTTCAGGTATAAACACCGAAAGAAATCTATGTGAAATAATAGAACTTAAAAATCATCCATTTTTTATCGGAACTCAGTTTCATCCAGAATTTTTATCAAGACCTGATAAACCTCATCCATTATTTTCTAAATTTATTGAAGTTGCTAAGAAAATTAAATAATATGATAAAAAGGTTTCTTAAAAGATAAAAGAAACTTTTTTATTTTGATATTAATATATCAAAAATAAAAGTAAAAACTTAGATAAATACCAATAATGTAGTATAATAAAGCTTAAGGTAAGGTGATATAAAGTGGACTTAAATAATAAATTTAGAAAGATGATTAAAAAAATACAAGCGTATGAATATGTATTTAATTTATTAGGATGGGATTCAAGTACAGAAGCTCCAAGAGAATCTCATGCAAGAAGAGCGGAGATTATGGGAGTTTTATCTAAAGAATTATTTAAATTACAAACAGAAAAAGAATATCAAGATGTAGTTAATGAATTATATAGTAAATTAGATACACTAGATAATTTAATGCAAAGAGAAATAAAAAAAGCAAAAAAAGAATTGGATAAAATTATTAATGTTCCTGAAGAAGAATATGTCGAATATACAAAATTAATTCAAATGTCTCAATTAGTTTGGGAAGATGCTAAAAAAAATAATGATTATGATTCTTTTAAAGATAATTTAAAACAGATTATCGATTTTAATAAAAAATTTGCTTTATATTATAACCCTAATAATGATCCATATGATACACTTTTAGATAGCTTTGAAGAGGGTATGACCACTAAAGAATACGATGCATTTTTTAAACAATTAAAGGAAGAATTAGTACCTTTTGTAAAAAAAGTGTTAAAATATTCTATGAATGAATATGATTATTATATCATTGATTATTATGATCCTAAAAAACAAGAAGAATTTTGTGAGTATTTAGTGGATGTAATGAAATTTAATCGCGATAGAGGTTTAATGAAAAAGTCAGTACATCCATTTACTTGGAATACATCTCCTCAAGACGTTAGATTTACTACTAGATATTTAGAAAGATATGTTTTTTCTAGTATTTTTGCGACAATTCATGAATTAGGCCATGCAACCTATGAACAACAGATATCTACTGATTTTGATGATACTTTATTACATGGTGGAACTTCAATGGGAATTCATGAATCTCAATCAAGATTTTATGAAAACATCATCGGTAGAAGTTTGGAGTTTTGGGAGGCAAATCTAGATAAATTTAAAGAAATATTTCCAGAACAAAGTAAATGGATTACACCAAAAGATATGTATAGAGCAGTTAATAAAGTAGAAGCCTCATTAATACGTATAGAAGCTGATGAATTAACATATTCCTTACATATAATGTTGCGTTATGAAATTGAAAGAAAATTAATGTCAGGGGAAATTACAGTTGATGATTTACCTACAATATGGAATGATTTAATAGAAGAATATCTTGGGATAAGACCTAAAAATGATAGCGAAGGAGTATTACAAGATGTTCATTGGAGCGGTGGAATGTTTGGATATTTTCCAACATATGCTTTAGGATCAGCTTATGCTGCACAATTTTATTATGCGATGAAAAAGGATTTAGACATACCTAAAATTGTTCGCAATAATGAATTAGATAAAATTAATAAATGGTTAAAAGAAAAAATACATCAATTTGGTTCTAGTAAGAGTCCTAAGGAGCTTTTGTTAGAAGTAACGAAGGAAGAATTTAACCCTAAATATTATATTCAATATCTAAAAGAAAAATATACAGAATTATATTTATAATATGTGAAGATATCTTTTTATTAAAATTATAGAAAATGTGTTATTATTTTAATATAAATATACAAGGAGGAAAAAATGTTATTAGAGAAAAAACTAATTGAAGATTTACTTGATGCTGGATTATCTCGTGGAGCTGATTTCGCAGAAATTTTTGTTGAAGAAACGGATTCAACTATGCTTCAATCTCTTTCGGGAAGATTAGAAAAAGCAAATAGCAGTAAAATACGCGGAGTTGGTATTCGCTTAGCTAAGAAATTACAAACTGTTTATGGATATACTAACAGCCAAAATCCTGAAGATTTATTAAAACTAGCTAAAGATTTATCTAAATCATTTGAAACTGATACTATAATAAAAAGAACACCTTTAATGGAACTTGAAGTCGGAAAGAGACATAAAGCTAAAATTAAACCTAAAGATGTTTCTCTAACTGAAAAAGTTGCTTTAATGAAAAAAGCATATAAAGCCGCTTCAGAGTATGATGAAGCTATCAAACAAGTTTCAGTTTACTTAATTGATTCAACACAAACAGTTTTGATTGCTAATTCAGAAGGTAGATTTGTTACTGAAACAAGATATAGAGAAAGAATTAGTATCAGTTCAGTTGCAGCAAAAGAAGGCGTTATGCAAACCGGAAGTGTAGGACCAGGGTCAGGTAAAGGATATGAATATTTATTTGATGAAATAGATATTGAAGAATATGCTAGAGAAGCTTCGAAAGTTGCAGTTACCATGCTAAATGCTGATGAATGCCCAAGCGGAGTTATGCCTGTAGTTATTCATAATGGATTTGGTGGAGTAATATTCCACGAAGCTTGTGGACATTCATTAGAAGCTACTTCAGTTGCTAAAAACGCTTCAGTGTTTAGTGGTAAAATGGGGCAAAAAATAGCTTCTGATATTGTTACCGCAATAGATGATGGAACTTTAGAAAATAGATGGGGTTCAGCAAACTATGATGATGAAGGATACCCTCAACAAAGAAGAGTTCTTATTGAAAATGGTATATTAAAATCATATATGATTGATAAACTTAACGGTAGAAGAATGAAAACTGAAGCCACAGGTTCATCTAGAAGACAAAATTATAAATTTGCTCCTACATCTAGAATGAGTAATACATTTATTGATAATGGAAAATCAAAATTTGAAGAAATTATCGCAGCTACAAAATTTGGATTGTTCGCTAAAAAATTAGGTGGAGGATCTGTTAATCCAGGTAATGGAGATTTTAATTTCTCTGTTATGGAAGGATATATGATTAGAAATGGTAAAATAGCTGAACCAGTAAGAGGGGCATCTCTTGTTGGTAATGGAGGAAAAATATTAACTAAAATAGATATGATTGCAGATAACCTAGATAGTGCAAGAGGTATGTGTGGGTCTATATCAGGTTCCATTCCAGCAGATGTTGGACAACCAACAATAAGAGTTACTGAAATAACTGTTGGCGGAAAGGGCGGTAATTAAAATGATGGATATTGATAAATTATTTAAACAAGCCAAAGCAAAAGGAATAGAAGACATTCAAATTTCTTTATCAAACTCTACTAATTTAAGCATTACCATATATGAAGGTGATGTAGATAAATATGAAATTGCAGATAATTCTAAACTAATTGTTAAAGGGATTTTTAACAAAAAAATGGGTGTTTATAGCACAGAGGTTATGGAAAATGATTTAATTGATGAAATACTTGATACCATTATTGAAAGTGCTAAAGTTATTGATTCAGAAGATGATGCAATCATCTATGAAGGTGATAAAGAATACACTAAAGTTGAAGGTTTATTTAATGAGGATTTAGCTAAATTAGATGTAAGTAAAAAAATAGATTTACTTAAAACATTAGATACTAAGTTTCATAAATATGATGAAAGAATTAAACATGTAGAAACAAGTTATACTGAAATTACAAATTCATTTATTTTAAGAAATTCAAAAGGATTGAATCTAGAAAATAAAGCTAATTCTAGTTATGTAGTTGGTGAAGTTATAGTTAGTGACGGGTTAGATCAAAGAACTGGATTTGATGCTAAAATAACTAATGACTTTAATGATTATAATGTTGATGAATTTGTTAAAGAAATATCAGATGATGCATTAAATTCTTTGGGGGCTGATTCAGTTGTATCCAAAAATTATGAAATTCTATTTAGCAGTTTATCATTAGCAACATTGTTTTCGGCATTTCAAAATGTTTTTTCTGCTAATGCTGTTCAAAAAGGTTTATCATTATTGAAAGATAAACTTGAACAATCTGTAGGGTCAGATTTGGTTAATGTAATAGATGATCCATTTATGAAAAAAAGCGCTAGCAGTCGATCATTTGATGACGAAGGAGTAGCTACAAAGAGAAAGTATTTAATTGAAAAAGGAGTTTTAAAAACCTATTTACATAATCTTGTGACAGCTAAGAAAGATGGCGTAAATTCAACTGGAAATGGATTTGGTGGAGGAATTTCTGCAGTTAATTTAAAAGTTGAAGCTGGAGAAACCTCATTTGAAGATATGGTTAAGTCAATCAAAGATGGATTATATATTACAAATGTACAAGGAGCTCACGCTGGAGCTAACCCTGTAAGTGGGGATTTTTCATTACAAGCTGCTGGATATCACATCGTTGATGGAAAGATTGTTTCACCAGTTGCTTTAATCACTGTTGCTGGTAATTTCTTAACAATGTTAAAAGATGTTGTAATGGTAGGTAATAAAACAAAAATGACCTATTTTGGAATTACATGTCCACCAGTTAAAATTAATTCAATGATTGTATCTGGAAAATAATATTTAGACAAAAAGTTCAATTTCGGTTGAACTTTTTTTATAAGTAACTTTTATTGCTTTTTAACTATATTTTTAATTATTTACAACTGAACAAGAATCAACCACAACTGAAACAACTGAAGAACCAGAAATTGTGGATTTAAAAATATTAAGTGTGAATGATTTGCATGGATATATTCTTCAAGATGATGATGGGACAGGTGGTTTATCAAATATGGCTTTTTTAATCAATCAAATTAGAAATGAAGATCCATCTGATGATGTAATATTAATCGCAAATGGAGATATGTTTCAAGGAACCGCAATTTCTAATATGACAAATGGATTAGCTGTCATTGAATGTATGAATATGATGAATTTCGATGTAATGGGAATTGGAAACCATGAATTTGATTGGGAAATTGATACAATATTACAATATTTTGATGGCAATACAGAGAATGGAGAGGCTAATTTTCCTTTATTAAACGCCAATATTTATTTATATAGTGATGATAGTTTATTAACTGTATTTGGGGGTAATGTATTTCAATATACCGTTATTGAACGTGAAGGAATTCAAGTTGGTGTTATCAGCTATATAGGAAGTGTATATAGTTCTATTTCTTATGATAAAGTAGAAGATTATTATTTTGATACTGATATAGTTGATTCTGTTGCTTCAATCGCGAGCGATTTAAAGGATAACGGAGTAGATATAATTATAGTTAATATTCATGGCGGCACTACATCGGGAATCGAAAATTATTATTACAATGAACAACTTGCGGAATTAAAAGATAATAGTGGTCATTATTTAGTTGATATTGTAATTAATGGACATACTCATTCTTATCAAACAGGATCAATTTCACGATATAATGGAACTCCATTACTCATGGTACAAGCAGGAGCATATGGAAATGCATTTGGGGAAATTGAATTAAGTATTGATACTAGTAGCATGGAAATTATGGATTATTCTGTAAAATTAGTTAATGTTGATAGTGCTGGAACAAATTATGATGAACAAATTGAAACATATATTGAGACTACTGAAGCGGGATTAGAAGATACTGTTTTAGCAGTTGCTGGAGAAACCATCACTTCAAAATCTCAATTAGAACCGTGGACTGCAAATGTTATGTTAGCTGCTACTGGAGCTGATATTGCAGTTGCCAATGATGGAGGAATTCGTTCTACTGGTAATATCACTGCAGGTGAGGATGTAACTATTTCACAACTATATGAAATTAGTCCATTTGATAATACTATTTGGTTAGTTGAAATGACATATGATCAAGTTATGGATTTTATATCAAATAGTTATCTCTATTATGAAATCGCAGATGGAGTATTATTAGATTCTTCAAAAACTTATCAAGTTGCAATTATAAGTTATGTTTATTATTGGAATCAATTAGATGATGTAAGAAGTGATAGTGATATTGATACAGGGTTATATATAAGAGATTTATTAATTCAAGATATTGAAATAAAAGGCAATAATGGAGAATTATTTTCACCATATACAAATCCCGAAGCATCTATTGATTTACAATGGAATAACTCACCTGACGATTGAGAAGAATCATTTAAATGATAATAAAATTACTGGAGATGAAAAATTCATCTCTTTTTTTGCTTTTTCTTATGAATAAACGAGATTATTTTAATGTTAAAATATCATTTTAAGCATAATTAAGACATATCTATTTAAAGTAAAATTTCTTTACATTTTTTATATATAAATGTATAATGATATAGGTATAAAATATATAGGAGGCTAAAATTATGGCACTAGTTAATGCAAAAGGAATGCTTGATAAAGCATATAAAAATGGATATGCAATCGGGCAATTCAATATTAATAATTTAGAATGGACAAAAGCAATATTATTAACAGCACAAGAAATGAATTCTCCAGTAATATTAGGAGTTTCTGAAGGTGCTGCTAGATATATGACAGGATATAAAGTAGTTGCGGATATGGTTAAGGCAATGATTGAAGCTTTAAACATCACCGTTCCAGTTGCTTTGCATTTAGATCATGGAAGTTATGAAGGATCTTTAAAAGCAATTGAAGCTGGATTTTCATCAATAATGTTTGATGGATCTCATTATTCAATTGAAGAAAATATTAAATTAACAAAAGAATTGGTTAATAAAACAAAAGAATTAGGGTTATCTTTGGAAGCTGAAGTTGGCGCTATTGGCGGAGAAGAAGATGGTGTTATTGGCGGCGGAGAATTAGCTGATCCAATGGAATGTAAAATGATAGCTGATTTAGGTGTTGATTTTTTAGCTGCTGGAATTGGTAATATTCATGGCAAATATCCTGAAAATTGGAAAGGATTAAATTTTGAAATTCTTTCTGAAATAAATAAAGTTACAGGAAATACACCTTTAGTGCTTCATGGTGGAACTGGAATTCCTGATGAGATGGTTAAAAAAGCAATTACTATGGGTGTTTCAAAGGTTAATGTTAATACAGAATGTCAATTAGTATTCGCAGAAGCAACAAGAAAATATATTGAAGAAGGCAAAGATTTAATAGGTAAAGGATTTGACCTTTTTGGTTCCACAAATAAAGCATAAATAAATATAAACCACATAAACTATGTGGTTTTATTTTACAAATATTGTATAATAATAAAGAGGTAAATATGAATATAATTATTAAAGAATACAAACAATGGTTAAAAGAAAATCAAAATTTCATTATAAATTTAAGAGAACATGATTCTTCTTTATATACAAGAGTTTCACCTATTTATGAAGTTTTAAACCATTTAAAAAATAAGTATGAAACAGATAATGAATCATTCGACACGGAAATTTATAAAATTTTTCAAGTAGGAATTGAATATCTACATTCACAAATTAATGTATGTAAAATATATTTAGAAAACACATTTAAAAATGATTTTCATCGTTTTTTAGAATATGATAAAATTGTTGGATACCTATTATATATTGAAGATCTTAGATATGAGTTACAAGAACATCAAATATCCTATAACAAAAAAATAATGGATACCTTAGTGGAATATTTAGAAGATATGATGTTAGATTTAAAAGAAGTACCTGACAATATAAATTTATATGTTGATAGTGAAATACATAGAATAGCTGACATATCTAAATTTGATTTTTATAGCATCACTGATATTTTTGTGGAAATAGCAGAAACTTTAGGAATTGAATTATATATTGAAAATGAATATGTAGTAGGAAAGGATATTTAGTATGAATAAAAAACAATATACGCTTTATTTAATTGTATACGGAATTATTTCTTTAGGGTTAATCATTACAAATGCAATATTTAGTTATTTTGATAGTTGGTTAGGTATATTTGTGGTTGTATCAGTAGGGTATTTTTATATTCGCTATAAAATTACAGCTCCATTACAATCATTCGCCAAAAGATTTAATATGATGATTGATTATGATTTAGATGTTGAAGGAGCTTTATCTTTAGTTAAAAAAGAATATGAAAATGCGCCAACTAAGGCAATTGAGTCAATGTTTAGACTATATTTAGGAATGGCTTATTATTATAATGGAGAATATAATGAAGCAATAAAAACATTTAATCAAATACCTTTAAACAAAGTTAATCAGGTATATCATATTTTGATTTTTGCTTTTACAGCTTATTCAGCTTATGAACTTAAAGATCAAGAAACTTTTGATATAGCGTTAGAAAGAATTGAAAATGCTAAAGATCATGTTGGTAAAAAATATATTTCATTTGCTTATGGATATGTAGAAGTTTTAAATGCGATGAAAAATATAGAAACCAACCCAGAACATTATCGTGAAATAATAGAAAAAAATTATTCAAAAGATGATGGATATATTTCAACTAAATTAATTTATAATTATCGTATGGCTCAATATTACGAAGTGTTGAATAATGTAGAAGAAATGGATAAATGTTTAGCTGCTTGTATCGCGAACGGTAAAAATCACCATGTCGCTTTACAAGCAAAGAAAATGTTTAAAAACACGTGTAAAGTTGAAGATTATATTTTCAAAGATAGCACAGAAGAAGAATCTACTAATAAAGAAGACAATTTAGTAATTGATCAAAATGTAGATTTATTAGAAGAAAACAATAAAGATATTGAAGAAGAAAAATAGCAACTTGAGATATTTTAAATAAAATATAAAAAAATGGCTAGTGCTTGAGCACTGCCATTTTTATTATTTTCTAGTCTTCATTTGCGGGAATAATAATACATCACGGATAGAATGAGAATCAGTTAATAACATAACTAATCTGTCGATTCCAATGCCAATACCACCAGTTGGAGGCATACCGTATTCTAAAGCTTCCACGAAATCCATATCTAAATCGTTAGCTTCTTCATTTCCTAAAGCCTTTTCTTTAAGCTGATTTTCAAAACGTTCTAATTGATCAATAGGATCATTTAATTCTGTATATGCATTTGCATATTCATGTTTGTTTATAAACAATTCAAAACGTTGTGTAAACCTTGGATCATTTGGATTTTTCTTTGTTAAAGGGGAAATCTCAATTGGATAATCATATACAAAAGTAGGTTGAATCAATTCATCTTCACAAAAAGCTTCAAAGAACAAATTAATAATATGTCCAACACCATACAGATGAGGTTCTACAGTTAAATGATGTTCTAAAGCTATTTTTTTAGCTGTTTCAAAATCTGTTATTTTAGAAAAATCTATATTAGTTTTCTCTTTAACCAAATCAACCATACGAACTTTTCTCCAACCTTTTGACAAATCTATTTCTACACCTTCATATGTAATTTTAGTTTTACCTTGAATTTCTTTAGCTAGATAAGAAATTAAATCTTCGCTTAAATCCATCATACCTTGTAAGTCAGAATATGCGAGATAAAGTTCAATAGTAGTAAATTCAGGGTTATGTAGTTTATCAATTCCTTCATTTCTAAATAAACGACCAATTTCATATACACAATCAAAACCACCAACAATTAAGCGTTTTAAATGAAGTTCTGTGGCTATACGTAAATAAAATGGCATATTTAATGTGTTGTGATGAGTGATAAACGGTCTTGCGTTAGCACCACCAAGACTTGGTTGTAATACAGGAGTTTCAACTTCTAAATATCCTAAATTATCTAAATATCTTCGCATTAAAGAAATAATTCTTGAACGCAAAATAAAAGTGTTTTTGGAATCTTCATTCATTATTAAGTCAAGATATCTTCTTCGATATCGTTCTTCTTTATCAACTAATCCATGATATTTTTCAGGTAATGGCCTTAAAGCTTTAACTAAATGTTCAAAAGTTTCAACTCTGATTGATAATTCACCTGTGTTGGTAACCATAGGAGTACCGCTCACGCCGATAATATCGCCGATATCACCTTTTTTAAATATTTGATAATTATCTTCACCTATAACATCTTGACGTACATATAGTTGAATTAAACCATATTGATCTTGGATATGAACAAAACCAGCCTTACCTTTAACTCTTCTCGTCATTATGCGCCCAGCAATTTTAATAATTTTTTTAGGGTCCATGTCATGTAACTCTTCTTTGGTATATTTACCAAATTCTTTTTTAAAAGTTGATGTATTATGAGTTCTATCAAAACGGTGTCCAAAAGGATCAATTCCTAATTCGCGTAATTGTTCTGCTTTTTCTCTTCTAATTATCTCTTGTTCAGTTAATTTTAATTCCATAATTTTCCTCTATTCTTCTTGGTAATCCAAGGCTAATTTCAATAATTCTAAATTATCATACATTACTGTTATATAATCATCACCATTTGCTATATCTTCATCAGTTAAAGATTGTAAAATATGAAATTCAAGCTTTATTGGATCCATATTTAGATTATCTAGTTCGTCAAATACAGCATTAGATAAAGGAGAAGAAGTATATTTTTCATAAATAATATATTTGATGTTGTTTTCTATTGCATGATTTACAATTTCTTCTTTTTCTTGACTAGTAAATTGTTCTGTTTCTTCATGATATCCTGGAGAAATTGAAATATAATTAAAACCATAATCATCTCTAAGATATCCATATATATTAGTTGAAGTCATAGCAATTTTGTTTGCATTTGAAATGACTTCTTGAAATGCATCACTTAATATTTCTAAATCATCAATCAATTTATTATAGTTATTTCTCATTTTAAAGTTAGAATCATCAAACTTTAATACTAATTTATCATAAATTAAATTAGTTATTTGAATAACTTTTAAAGGTGAAACCCAGAAATGAGGATCAGTTCCCAAAGAACTATCATTAGGTATTTCTTCATCATGATTATCGATAACACCCTCTATAAATTGTATGTAATCTGTTTGATCTTCAACTTTTACAAGTTGAACATCTTTATCAATAAATATACTATTTATTTGATAATCAATATATTGGTCATAGTTAGCTCCAACATAAAATAAATATGTAGCTTCAGTCATAGCTATAATTTCCTTTGGAGACCAATCTACAGAATTTTCATGAGAGGTAACACCTGGGACAATACCAACAGTATAACCTGTTCCTTCAAAAATTCTTTCTGTAACAAATTTCATAGGGTAAACAGTAACATAAACATCATAATCTTTTTCTTGATTAGTACAAGAAATTAATGAAAAACCAATAAATATACTTATAAAAATAACCAATATTTTTTTCATTTAAATCACCTTTAATATTATACATTATTTAATATATTAATTCAATTTAAGCTCATCGATAATTTCATACATGCTTTCAGACATTTCTTTTGTAGCATGAGTTGATATTTGCTTGACTTTTATAGTTAATACTTTTTTGCCATAAGTAATTATAAGGATATCTCCGACTTTAACATCTGAAGAAGGTTTTGCAAGGTGATTATTAATGGTTATTCTATTGCTTTTACTTACTTCTTTTGCGATGGTTCTTCTTTTAAATATTCTTGCGACTTTCAGAAATTTATCAAGTCTCATTTTAAACTCCTTAGCAATAATTAGGGATACTGATTAAATAGTATCCCTTTTTATATATTTATTTAGGTAAATCTTCTTTTTTAGTCTCTTCTTCCTTTTTCTCTTCGTTTTCAATATCTTTTTCTTTAGACACAGAATTATCCCAACGAGCAAGTTTTCCTGTTTCAGCTATTTCATCGATGTCTTCTTTAGTTAATGTCTCAACATCTAATAAATATTTTGCGATTGTTTTTAATAAAACAATATTTTCTTTAATAATCTTTCTAGCGCTTTCATAACATTCATTGATAACGCCTCTTATTTCATCATCAATCTTAGTCGCAATCGCTTCTGAAAATTCTTTTGATTTACCGTAATCTCTTCCTAAAAAGACAGTATCAGTATCGCGTTCATATGTAACTGGGCCTAAGTGATCGCTCATACCAAATTGAGTAATCATCGCTCTTGCGATAGCTGTAGCGCGATCTAAATCATTATTAGCAGGTCCCATAAGAACTCTATCTACGGCTTCATCTATATGGTATAGTTCAATTTGATTGTGGTTTTCTCTAGCTGCTAACAAAGCAGCCTCATTCATTAAGTTTTCTATATCGGCACCAGTGAATCCTGGTGTTCTTCTAGCGATTTCTTTGAATGAAATCGCTGAATTAATTTTTTTATTTTTTGAATGTACTTTTAATATTTCTTCTCTACCTTTAATATCAGGTTTTCCAACATAGATTTGTCTATCAAATCTTCCAGGTCTCATCAAAGCTGGGTCTAAAATATCAACGCGGTTTGTAGCGGCAATGATAATAACGCCTGAATTGTGACCAAAGCCATCCATTTCAACTAATAGTTGATTTAGTGTTTGTTCACGTTCATCATGGCCTCCACCAAGTCCAGTACCTCTTTGTCTACCGACAGCATCAATCTCATCTATAAATAAAATACAAGGCGAGTGAGCTTTAGCCGTTTTAAACATATCTCTTACTCTTGAAGCCCCTACACCCACAAACATTTCAAGAAAATCAGAACCTGAAACAAAATAAAATGGTACATTTGCTTCTCCAGCTACAGCTCTAGCTATTAATGTTTTACCGGTTCCTGGAGGGCCTATTAATAATATTCCTTTAGGTATTCTTGCTCCTAAGTCTGTATATCGTTTAGGATGTTTTAAGAAGTCAATAATCTCTTTTAACTCCTCTTTTTCTTCATCGGCACCAGCAACATCTTTGAATGTTGTTTTTTGGTTCTTGCTTATTTTAGCTCTGCTTTTTCCGAAATCAAATGCTTGTTTATTAGCGTTTGTCCCATTTTTCATCATGAAGTAGAACATAAAAATAAATCCACCGATAATTAAAACAATGAAAATAACATTTCCTATATTATAACTTGATGCAGGAACAAATGTATAAACAATATCATTAGAATCAAAAGCATCGCTATTTAAAGCTAGAACAATATCAGTAACATGATCTTTTTCTGCATCATTCGCTAAATATGTAACATATGCTTGACCTGTAGATAATTCACCTGTAACTTTATAAGCTCGGTAGTTTGTTTCCCCTGTTAATGGTGTAATTTGAATTGTTTCAACTCCGTTATTATTTAATACACTTTCAAATTGTGTATTTGTTAGTTCTTTTGGAGAGCTAACATTTCCAAATGTAACAAAAATAGTAATTACAATAACAACTAAAATCAAAATTGTTAAAAATTGTGTTGTTCTATTGTTCATTGGATTTTTATTAGGGTTTTGAACTGCTGCCATAATTTCCTCCTACTTTGTATAGACTTCTTTCTTTAAAACACCAACATATGGTAGATTTCTATAATACTCATCATAATCCAAACCGAATCCAACAACAAATTCTTTTGGGATAGTTTTACCTATATATTTAGGTTTAAATTCAGTTACTCTACCTGCAGGTTTGTCTAACATAGTAACAACTTCAACTGAATTTGCTCCTCGGTATTTTAATAATTTTGTAATAATACTTATAGTTTTTGCGGTGTCTACTATATCTTCTGCAATTATAATATCTCTTCCTTTAACGGGAATATCAAGATCTCTTGTGATTTTAACATCTCCAGTAGAAGCGGTACCTCCATGATAACTTTGAACTCCCATAAGTTCAACTTGAAGATATAAATCCAAATGTTTCATTAATTCTGTCATAAAAGGCATACATCCTTTTAATAATCCAATTAATAAAGGTTTTTTTCCTTGATAGTCTTTAGTGATTTGAGCTCCGAGTCGTTTAGCAATTTCTTCAATTTCATCTTTAGATACAAGTATTTTTTGAATATCTTTTTCAAGCATTTTATTTTTCCTCCAAATAGATAATATAAATACAATTATTTCCCTTAGTTTTAGCTTTAAAGATATTAGGAACAAAAATAATCTCATCGTTTTTATTTAATACAATTGGAATTTTATTCCGTATTAATTTTGGGATTTTTTTGTTAATGAATATATCTTTTAATTTTTTAGTTCCAGATGTAGTTTTAATTTTATCTCCATCTATACGATTCCTAATCGTTAAAGGAAATATCAAATCTAAATTATTATAACATAATTTAAATATAATATCATAATTTTTGTTTGGTTTTTTAGTTATTATAACTAAATCATTATTTGGCAATGTAATAGTTGATTCATTCGAAACCAAAAATCTAAAATTATATTCCTCTGGTTTTGTATTTTCAAAATACATTAAATCATATGTTTTATAGACAAAAAGTCTATCATTTAATTTTAATTCAACATGAGGCTTTTGGTTGTAAAATAAATTTTTAATATCGATAATGTTTCTATATGCTAATTCAACCGAGTTATCTGTAATTGTATTAACTATTTCTTTAATAGCTTCGATTTGAACTATTTCTTCTGTGGATTTAAAATCATCAACATTCAATAAATATCCTTTTTTTGTTTTGACCAAATTATTGTTTAAATATATGGTAGTTGTTTTTTTAATTAACTGATAGGCAATATCTTGATAATGAGAAAATTGTATAAATTTATCTAAATATTTTGGGTTTTCTTGTTCGAATATTGGGAGAACATAATGACGATATCGATTTCGTGTATAGTTATCTTCAGAATTCGAACTATCTTCGTTATATTTTACATTATGTTCCTTTTGATAGGATATAATTTCATGTCTCGAAACCATTAATAGTGGACGTATAACTGTAATATCTTTATAAGTTGATATTGGCATAATACCGCGATATCCCTCAAATGAAGAACCCCTTACTAATCTCATAGTTATTGTTTCAGCATTATCATTAGCATTATGAGCAAGAACTATTTTATTCGCCTTAATTTTATAGCAAATTTCCACGAAAAAATCATAACGTTTTTTATGTGCATAGCTATGAAAATTTATTTGAGGTTCATATTCTAGTTTTGTAGTATATAATGGAATTTTGTGTTTTTTACATGTTTCATCAATTAATTGATAATCTAAATAACTATCTTCCCTTCTTTGATGGTCTACATAAGCGACAGATAGTTTTAAATTCATAGAATCTTTTAGATTTATAAAGTAATCTAACATTACCATTGAGTCGATTCCTCCACTGATTGCTAATAGCAAAGAATCGTCTTTATCAATAAGACCTATATTAAATTGTTTTAGCAAAGAAATCTCCTCCTTTTAACAATGTATTTTAAGTTTAATGTATATGAATTGTATCAAGATTATGTGATGCTTATATGTTGTATATTACTTTGATTAAAACGTTTCTAAAATAATAATGATTCTGTTATAATATATTTAAAATCACAAAGAGGTGAATTATGAAAAATATCATTTTAGCGACTAGTTCTCCAAGAAGAAAAGAATTAATGAAACTTTTAGAATATGATTTTGAAACTATTTCAAGCGATATTGAAGAAGTAATCGATCCTAAGCTTGAATTCGAAGACCTTGTAATGAATTTATCATTTCAAAAGGCATATTCTATTTTTAAAAATCATAAAGATTCTATTGTATTAGGTTTTGACACTTTAGTTGTAATTGATAATAAAATTTTAGGAAAACCCAAAGATGAAGAAGAAGCTAGATTATTTTTAAAAATATTATCAGGTAAAACTCATCAAGTTTTAACTGGATGTAGTATACTAACAAAAGGGTATTCTAAAACATTTTATAGTAAAGCTACTGTGTCTTTTTTAAAATTAACTGAGGATGAAATAACTAAATATATGGCGACTAAAGAGCCATTAGATAAAGCAGGAGCTTATGGAATACAAGGCTATGGAGCAAAATTCGTAAAAGGTATTAATGGTGATTATTATACAAT
Organism: Tenericutes bacterium 4572_104; assembly: GCA_002084435.1. The sequence continues at coordinate 14,263 of NBLG01000006.1, read as the reverse complement.
TATGGGATTCCCAGTGGCTATGGTTTATCAAGAACTAAAGAAAATAATGAAACAATAAGGCATTTAAGCCTTATTTTTTATTATAGCTTCAGCTACTTTATCAACCACATTTTTATTAAAAATGCTAGGTAATATGTGGTCAAAACTCAATTCTTCGTTGCTAACTAAATTAGCTATAGCATCAATTGCGTCTAATTTCATTTTATCAGTTACCATTTTAGATTTAGATTTAATTAAACCTTTCATTAAACCTGGGAATATTAAAACATTGTTGATTTGGTTTGGATAATCACTTCTACCAGTTCCAATAATTCTAGCACCTGCCTTTTTAGCTGTTTCAGGTTTTATTTCGGGGTTAGGATTTGCAAGTGCAAATATAATTTTATTCTCAGACATAGATTTAACCATATCCTCTGTTAAGATATCTTTAGTGCTAACACCAATAAAAACATCCTTATTTTTAATTATATCTTTAAGAGTCAAATTATCGTTTTTAGGAGATAAAATCATTTTATTAATTATTAATTCTTTTTCAACTGAATTTAATTGATCAAAATTATTTTTATTTAATACTCCATTTTCATTAATCGCATGTATTTTTTTTATGCCGATTTTATTTAACATTTTAATAATTGCACTGCCAGCCGCACCCGTGCCACAAACAACAACATTTAGTGTTTCTAATTTTAAATTTAAAAGCTTAGCTGCATTTTTTAAAGCAGCTCCAACAACAATAGCGGTTCCATGTTGATCATCATGAAATACCGGAATATCAAGAGCTTTTTGTAATTCTTTTTCAATATATACACAATTTGGAGATTTGATATCTTCCAACATAATGGCCGCAAAAACAGGAGATATATTGATTACGGTTTTAATAATTTCATCAGGATTTTGTGTGTTTAAACAAATTGGAAAAGCTTGAATCCCAGAATAATGGTAAAGCAATGCGCTTTTTCCTTCCATTACAGGTAAAGCAGCTAAAGGACCGATATTGCCTAATCCCAATACAGCTGATCCATCAGTAACAATCGCAACTGTTTTACCTTTTAGCGTTAATTCTAAAGCTTTAGAGTTATCTTCAACAATATCAAGACAAGGAATAGCAACACCTGGTGTATAAGCCATACTTAAATCTAATTGCGTTTCTAATGGAATATTAGGTAAAACATCAAGTTTACCAATATTCTTTTTATGTAAATTTAATACTTTTTTATTAAAATCATCCATTATTAACTCCTAAAACAATATATATGCTTATTATATCATTATAATAAATTCATTTCATATATTTTTTTCTTGCATTTTAAAATATTGTTTGATATAATACGTTTGCTATATAATATAGACTTACTATGATAAAAAAATAATCATGGCAGAAGGAGACGAATATGAAGAAAAATATACATCCAAAATACTATAGAGTTACTGTTACTTGTTCAACTTGCGGAAATACATTTGAAGTAGGATCAACACAAAAAGAAATTCATGTTGATACATGTTCAAATTGCCATCCATTTTATACTGGAAAACAAAAATTTACTACTATTGCTGGTAGAATTGACAAGTTCAATAAAAAATATGGTATTAAAGAAGAAGAAAATAATTAAAAAGCCAAAAAAGTTTGGCTTTTTTTAACGCTTTTTTGTTATAATAGTTTTCGTAAGGAGCTGGATTATGTATTTAATACAAAAAGATGGTTGGATTGAAGTCATTACCGGACCTATGTTCGCTGGAAAAACTGAAGAATTGATTAGGAGAATCAAAAGATTAGAGTATGCAAATAGAAATATTGTTGTTTTTAAACCAGCAATAGATAATCGTTATGCAGAAAATGAAGTTGTTTCGCATAATAATAATCGTACAAGATCAATTTCAATATCAAAAGCTAGTGATATTATGCAATATATTCGAGAAGATACTGATGTTGTAGCGATAGACGAAATACAATTTCTGGATGAAGAAGTTGTAGATATTTGTGAATATTTAGCTGATCAAGGTAAAAGAGTAATAGTTTCTGGATTAGATCGCGATTTTAGAGGAGAACCATTTTCTTTTATGCCTAAATTACTTGCATTAGCTGAATATGTAACTAAATTATCGGCGATTTGTGTTAAATGTCATACTCCTGCAACAAGGACGCAAAGAATAATTGATGGACGTCCAGCTAATTATGATGACCCTATTATTTTAGTAGGGGCGAAGGATTCTTATGAAGCGCGTTGTAGAGATTGCCATGAGGTTCCAGGAAAACCAGTTAAATATGAAATACGAAAAAAACACTAAAGAATATTATATGTACCAAGCATTATTAGAAGCTAAAAAGGCTAAAGATAAATTAGAAGTTCCAGTAGGATGCGTTATTGTAAAAGATAACAAAATCATCGCAAGAGCTCATAATTTAGTTGAATCTAAACAAAATGTTCAGGCTCACGCAGAAATGCTTGCGATAAAAAAAGCTTCTAAAAAATTAGGTAGCTGGAGATTAGAAAATTGTGATTTATATGTAACTTTAGAGCCATGTATTATGTGTTCTGGAGCTATTATTAATTCACGAATCAAAAGATTGATTTATGGAGCTTCTGAACCAAAGTTTGGGGCACATCAATCAAAAACCAATGTTTTTTCTTTAACACTTAATCATAAGACAGAAGTTATATCGGGGGTTTTAGCTTCAGAATCTAATAAAATATTAAAAGAATTTTTTAAAACACTTCGAAACAAAAAGAATTGAAAAAGAAATTGAATATGTTATAATATTTGATAGAATCTCAAACGAATCATCTTCACTCAATAGATGCCCACGAACCAGGTCAGATCTTGACAGAAGCAGCCTTAAGTAAGGTGTTTATGTGGGTGGAGATGCTTCGGTTGAGATTCTTTTAAATAGGAGGATAGTAATGGCTTTAATTTGTTTAGATTTAGATGGTACCGTTTTGCATGAAGGTAAACCTGTTAAAGGAGTTATTGAAAGTATAGAATTATTGAAAAAAAATAATCATGAAATAGCTATAGCTACCGGAAGAAGTCCTTTATTGTTAAATAATTATGATTCTTTATTAGGAGTTGATTATTTAGTTTTAGCTAATGGAGGACATGTTCAAGTAAAAGGTAATATCATTTTTGAACGTTATATTCCTAGTGAATATGTTAAACGAGCTATGGAATATTCTGATAGCGAGAATATCGATTTAGTAATTGAATATGATGATAAATATGTGGCATATCGTAAAGATACAGACATTCCGGATAAATTTTGTGATATATTTAAAATAGATAAACCTGATATAGATCGTAATTATTATCCCAATCGAAATGTATTTTCTATGATTGTCTTTGATTCAGATAAAATTGATGATATGCGTAAAAAATTACCTGAATTACAGTTTAATTCTTCAAATAAATTTGGATATGATGTTAATTTAAAAGGAGATTTAAAAGCTGATGGAATAAGAGCATTAGTTGATCATTTAGGCTATGAAATGAATGATGTATTTGCAATTGGAGATGGGTATAATGATATATCCATGATTAAGGCTGTAGGACATGGAATAGCTATGGGAAACGCTAGTCAAGAATTAAAAGATAAAGCTGAATATATTACAACTGATGTAAATAATTATGGGCTGATGAATGCATTAAAATATTATAGTTTAATATAATTTTAAGATATTTATTTAAAAAGATATATAGCAGAAGGCAAGTGATAAAATGTATGATGTAATTGTTGTTGGTGGAGGCCATGCTGGAGTTGAAGCTGCTTTAGCCGCAGCGAGAAGAAATAAAATGACTTTATTAGTAACTGGAAACCTTGAAACGGTTTCTTTTATGCCGTGTAACCCGTCTATTGGTGGCCCCGCAAAAGGAACATTAGTTAGAGAAATAGATGCCTTAGGCGGTGAAATGGGAAAAAACACTGATAAAACATGCTTGCAAATGAAAATGTTGAATAAATCAAAAGGACCAGCTGTAAGAGCATTAAGAGCACAGTCTGATAAATTAGAATATTCAGCTGAAATGTTAAAAACTTTGGAAAATCAAGAAAATTTAGATTTATTAGAAGCATATGTTAAAGAATTAACCGTATCAAATAATACAGTTAATGGAATACGTTTAGAAGATGGAAAAACAATAAAGGGAAAAACTGTTATTATTACAACTGGAACATTTATGGAAGCTAAAATATTAATTGGTGATACAAGTATAAGTGAAGGGCCATATAAACAAAAAGCCTCTATTGGTCTTAGTGCTAATTTAAGAAGATTAGGTCATAAAACATTTAGATTAAAAACAGGAACCCCTTCTAGAATTAAACGCGATTCAATAGATTTTAGTAAGATGGAATTATCACCTGGAGACAATTTTGCATATCATTTTAGTTTTGACCCATCATATTTACGAGTTTTAGATGAAGAATGGCCTTGTTATTTAATTCATACAAGACCAGAAACACATGAAATAATCAATAGTAATATTACTAAGTCAGCTATGTATAGCGGTCTTGTAGAAGGAGTTGGGCCGAGATATTGTCCTTCTATAGAGGATAAATTAGTAAGGTTTAAAGATAAAGAGAGACATCAATTATTTATTGAACCAGAATCAAGGTCTTTGGATGAAATTTATTTACAAGGATTTTCAACTTCAATGCCATATGATATTCAAGATGAAATGGTGCATTCTTTACCTGGATTAGAACATGCAGTTATAACAAAATATGCATATGCAATAGAATATGATGCAATTGATGCTAGAACTTTATGGCCTTCTCTAGAATCTAAAATAATAGAAAATCTATTTTTTGCTGGTCAAGTAAATGGTACAAGCGGTTATGAAGAAGCAGCTGCACAAGGATTAATGGCTGGTATAAATGCAACTTTGAAACTTGAAAAAAAAGATTCTTTGATATTAAGAAGAGATGAAGCTTATATTGGTGTATTAATAGATGATTTAGTAACTCGTGGGACTAATGAACCTTATCGCATGTTAACATCTAGGGCGGAATTTAGATTATTATTAAGACACGATAATGCAGACCTCAGATTGAGTGATTATGGATATAATCTAGGATTAATATCAGAAAAACGTTATGCTACTTTTGTTAAAAAAAGGCAGGATATTGAAACGGTTATAGAATTATTAAAAAATAACTATATTACTCCAAACAAAGAAGTTAAAAATTATTTACAAGACCATAACTTAACTAATATTAAAGGAAAAACATCTTTATATGATTTGTTGAAAAGACCTGATATGAATATGAATCATATTAAACAATTATTACCTGTTAAGATAAATTACAGTGAAGAAGTTGAAGAGCAAGTGGAAATTAATATTAAATATTCTGGATATATCGAGAAAGCTATTAAAGAAGCGAAAAAACTAAAAAAAGAAGAAAACATTAAAATACCAAAAGATATTAATTTTGATGATGTACCAAATCTTGCTTTAGAAGCTAGAAGTAAATTTAATAAAATAAGACCTTTATCAATTTCTCAAGCAAATAGAATTAGCGGGGTTAATCCGTCTGACATTCAGATGTTATTAATATATTTAAAACGCAAGTATGAAACATAAGTTTCATGATTTTAATCATAACTTAATTATTATATGGTAAAATATAAATATACTAAAGGAGTATATTATGTTTAAAGAGCGAGATAATCTTGATAATAGTTTGAATAAACTCTTATATAATCCCAAATTTAATAAATATTATAAAACTTTAATCGAAGCCAATAAAAAGACTAACCTAACTAGAATTACGGATGAAACAGAAGTTTATTATAAACATTTCTATGATTCTATTATTCTATCTAAATGGTTTGATTTGTCTAATAAAACTTTATTAGATATCGGAGCTGGAGCTGGATTCCCATCAATTCCTTTGAAAATTATTGAACCTTCTTTAAGCATTACTATTGTAGATTCATTAAATAAAAGAATTATATTTTTAAAAGAGTTAATAGAACAATTAAATTTTAAAGATATTAAATTAATTCATGGAAGGGCAGAAGAGTACCCTTATAGAAATCATTTTGATTTAGTTACATCAAGAGCTGTAGCTAAATTAAATATACTTATTGAACTTACCCTACCTTTTGTCCGCGTTGGAGGTTATTTTATTGCTTATAAATCAATAAGATATAAGGAAGAATTAGAAGAAGCAACGACAGGTATTAAAAAATTAGGTGGGGAAATAGAAGCTATTAAAGAATATTCAATTTCAAAAGATGAAATGCACGTTTTAATCTTAATAAAAAAGATAAACCCAACATCTAGCAATTATCCTAGGATATATGGAAAAATAAAAAAGAATCCTTTATAGGAGGATATTTTGAGAAGAAAGAAAACATACGCTTTTTCGGAAATCGAACAATATCGTGAATATTTAGAAATTAAGAACATAAGAGGAAAAACCACAATTATTACAGTGGTATTTTTCATTTTGTTGTTAATGACTTTAACATATATGATATTTGCTAAATATTCATGGGATTCAATTATTATTTTAGGAATAGCTTTTCTTGTTGTATTATTTGTAAGTTTCATTATGACAGCCTATGGAGAAACAGATTATTCATATTTAAAAATAAATAAATATTTATTAACACTTGGAATGTTTTCTGTTGTTACATTAATGATTATTATGCTACAATCACCATCTATTATTCCGCTGTTATTTGTTATATATTGTTTAGCTTCAATTTATCAAGATTTAAAAGTTATCGTAATTAGCGATTTATATTTTATTTTTATAATGATATTTGTTGTTGCTAATTATCCTGATATGTTTATCGCATTAAATAATACAAATGGTAATCAATTTAATATGACTTTATTCTCCATTTTATTTTTAGTTATGTTAACCATTTCTTCTTATATTATCATGAAAGAAAAATCCTTCTTTTATAATCAAATCTCAAAATCAAAAGAAATTGAATATCGTAATATTGATTTATTACTAAAATTAAAGCACCAAACTCATAAGGAAGAAAAAGATTTTTTAAGTTGTTATGAACAGGTAAATTCTTTTTTAGATGCTTTTAGTAAGAAATTAGAATTGCCTAATATTTTCACTGAAAAAATAAATATACTTATAGCATTAGAAAAAAATATTGATTATCAGACAATTTTAGATAAATATCCAGAATATACAAAAGAAGATCTTAATCGTTTAAATAATCTTGCAATTTCAAGACATAGTTTATTAAATAGAATAGCAGTAAAATTAAGTAAGACAAATAATGTTGATATTAAAAGAAGAGAAATATTTTCTGCGACACATTTTAAAACATTAAATAAACAAACTGATAAAGTAGAAGTTCATATTATTGCTTTTGTAATATTTTACGTGACACTTAAAAAAGGATTATTTGGATTAAACAAAATTTCAGATGAAGATATTTATAATATGATTACTAATACGGATTATTATTATAATATTGATTATCGTGTAATGAAAATATATCAAGAAAACCCAGAAGTATTTAATATAATCATTTCCGAGGCGTTTGAGTCTGGGGGTGATGATTGATGAAAGAATTTTTTAGAAAAGTACTTAATACAGAATTTCTTCCAATTAGCGAAGTTAGAAAAATAAAAGTATGGTTAGTGATGGTATTTTTAATGATATTAACCATTATTACAATACCTTATTCAGCGTTCTTTGATTATTCAATATTGATGAAGATTATAACTGTATCTAGTTTATTTATATTACTATTTATTATTTTTATACTAGTTCGTTTTAATAAAATCATAGCCGCTATTCAAACATCAATTATTTATTCAATATTATTAATGCTATATTATACCCAAGGAGTTAATAGTTTTTACGCTTATTTATTTTTCTATATAGCTTTGTCAATTATCATTTTTTATCAAGAAGTGTTTTCGTATCTTATCTATGGCACTATAGTTGTTATATTGGGGTCTTATTATACATTAGTATTTAAAGAAGGTTTAATTATTACCAATGATATTATTGGTTCACAATATATATTTGTGGTTATGCTAATATTGTTTTATATAGTTAATTTTATTCATATACTTCATAATGAAAAACTATATACAGACTTGAATTATGAATGGGTAAAAATGAACCGTATTATACATAAGTACCAAGATGATATTTTGTTTTATTTAGAAGATATAAGACAAGAAGCGCATTTACCATCAATTTATGAAAATAGAGAATTTCAAAAAGCTTCGTTTGAATTAAGTGAGTTTATAGCTGAACAGATTATGAAAGATGGTAAAGAAATCATTAATTTAATGGATTTATATATATATATACATGAAAAAGGATTAAAACAAATCCTCGACAACCCTGAAATATCAGTAGCTATGAAAAAAATATCAAATATGTTAGGAAAATATCTATTAAATGAAAACACAGATATGTTCTCTATGTTAATTAATTTTTATGTTCGTTTTGAAGAAACCAAAACTTATCAAAAAAATAGATATAGTTATTCTGTAGAAGAAATAACCAATAAAAAAGATGAACAAATTATAGCTTTTTGTTTAGTTTATATAACACTAGCAAGAGAATTAGAAAAAAATAGAAATTGGAGTCAATTAAAAGCTTCTAAAGATAATTATGAAGAAGAAATATTAAAATTTACTAATTTAGAAGAATTTTTCTCACCACAAGTAATAGCTTTTTACAGAGATAACTATGAAATGATTAAAGAATATCTTGATTATAAGAAGTAAGGAAGTTAAATATGAGTTTAGTATTATCAATAGCCAATCAAAAAGGTGGAGTTGGAAAAACGACTACCGCAATTAATCTAGCGAGTTCATTGTCTGATTTAGGCAAAAAAATATTGTTGATTGATTTGGATTATCAAGCAAATGCAACTACTTGCATGGGTATTAATCGGGGTAGTTTTGAAAAATCAATATTTGATTGTTTTACTAGAGAAGCGGAGTTTGATGATGTATTAATTCACACAAAAAATGAATTAATCGATGTTTTGCCTGCAAAAACATTAGTTGAAGGAATCGAAGAAAAACTAATTATGGATTCTAATAGAGACTTTATTTTACATTCGATGTTAGTAAATATAAGAGATGATTACGATTATGTTTTAATTGATTGCCCACCATCACTTGGATATATTACAACCAATGCATTAATTGCATCCGATGGAGTAATAATACCTGTTCAATGTGAATTTTTAGCCATGGATGGATTGACACAATTACTTAATATTATTCGCCTAATTCAAACTAAGAAAAAGCTTAATCATGAAGTATTAACTATATTTGGAGTATTAATGACAATGCTTGATGTTAGAGTTACTTCTGGATATCAAATAGTTAATGAAATTAAAACATATTTTAACGAAAAAGTTTTTCAAACAATTATACCTAGAAATATAACATGTTCAAATGCCACTTTTTATGGAGTGCCTGTAACTGTTTTTTCTCCTAAAAGCAAATCATCAATCAGTTATAAAAAATTAGCTAAAGAGGTGATTAATCGCCATGAACAAAGATGAGTTTATTAAAAGAGGTTTAGAAGACCTTTTAAAAGAAAATGAAATTATTAATATTGAAAAGGAAGAAGTAATTGATATTGAATTAAAAAACATTCAACCTAATCCTTTTCAACCTAGAAGACATTTCGATGAGCGCTCTTTAAAAGAACTCTCAGAGTCAATTAGATCTAACGGGGTCTTACAACCTGTAATTGTTAAAAAGGTTTCTAGCGGCTATATGTTAGTCGCTGGGGAAAGAAGATGTAAAGCATCTGAAATTGCGGGTTTTTCTACTGTGCCCGCTATCGTTAGAGACTATAACAATCAATATTTAGCAGAACTTGCATTATTAGAAAATATTCAAAGAGAAGATTTAACTATCGTTGAGGAAGCAGAAGCATATCAAAACGCTATTAAGTCTATGAATTTGACACATTTAGAATTGGCTAATAAAATAGGGAAAAGTAGATCTTATGTATCAAATGCATTGGGAATTTTAAAATTGCCTAAAGATATTCTAGACGAGATAAATAAAGGGAACATTACAATGGGTCACGCTCGTTCTTTAAGTAAGTTAAAAGATATTGAAAGAATTAAAAAAATATCAAAAATGATTATTGAAAATCATTTAACTGTTAGGGATATCGAATCTTTAGTAAAAAAAGAAGAAAAACGCAATAAAATTAAACGCAAACCCATAAATCAAGAATTACAACTTGGTTTGAATAAAACCAGAGATTTTCTTAATAATAAAATATCATTAAAAACACCTGTTAAGGTTTCTTCTAATAAAATAGTTATTACATTTCAAAATATTACTGAATTAGAAAAATTTAGATTATTTTTGGAGAATAGAGATGAATCCTAATTTTGATATAAAAAAAGGAAGTATTTTAATTTTAAAAAAGGCCCATCCATGTGGAACGAATCTATGGGAAATTATTAGCTTTGGAGTAATTTGTAAGATTAAATGTCTAGGATGTGGTAGAGTAGTAATCATAGATAGAGTTGATTTAAAAAAAAGAATAAAGAAAGTTGTAGAAAAAGATGAAGAAAATATTAAAAGAAATAATTGAATTTAGAGACAAACGAGGCTGGAAAAAACATGATACACCTCAATCGCTAGCAAAATCAATTATTATCGAAGCGGCTGAACTGTTAGAAAATTATCAATGGGAAGATAGTGAACCAAATTTAGAAAATGTAAAAGAAGAATTAGCTGATGTTTTAATTTATTCTTTAGCTATGGTTTCTGATCTTAATTTGGATCCAGAAACAATTATAAAAGAAAAACTTGAAAAAAATAAAATAAAATATCCTGAAATTTAGGTTATTTTCTAAAAAAACCTCTGTATTTTGAAAAATAATATAAATATTAATGCTTTTTAAAATTTATGAAAAATAATAATTGACAAATAGGGGTATATCTAGTAAAATATTATTCGCATTGTAAAACGTATAAATTTGGGCCTATAGCTCAGGTGGTTAGAGCGCACGCCTGATAAGCGTGAGGTCGATGGTTCAAGTCCATTTAGGCCCACCATTTATTTGGGGTATTAGCTCAGTTCGGGAGAGCGCCTGCCTTGCAAGCAGGAGGTCAGCGGTTCGATCCCGCTATACTCCACCATTTTAAGGGAACGGCGGGGTAGCTCAACTGGCTAGAGCGTACGGTTCATACCCGTGAGGTTGAGAGTTCAAGTCTCTCCTCCGCTACCAAAAGGACCCATAGCTCAGTTGGTCAGAGCTATCGGCTCATAACCGATCGGTCGTAGGTTCGAATCCTACTGGGTCCACCATTACTTTAGTTTTAACCGGAGAAATACCCAAGCCCGGCTGAAGGGATCGGTCTTGAAAACCGACAGGGCGTGAGAGCGCCGCGGGGGTTCGAATCCCTCTTTCTCCGCCACATATGTCAAGATAGCTTAATTGGCAAAGCGTTTGATGTGGGTTCGAATCCCACAATTGACACTTATGAAGCAGACGATTATAATAGCTTTTAAGACCCGCTAGCTCAGTTGGTAGAGCATTTGACTTTTAATCAAAGGGTCAGGCGTTCGAATCGCCTGCGGGTCACCACTTGCCCGAGTGGCGAAATAGGTAGACGCGTTGGACTTAAAATCCAATGACAGCAATGTCGTGCCGGTTCAAGTCCGGCCTCGGGTACCATTTTTAAATTTTTAGGGGTATTAGCTCAGTTCGGGAGAGCGCCTGCCTTGCAAGCAGGAGGTCAGCGGTTCGATCCCGCTATACTCCACCAAATTGATTATTTGTTGACAATTTTATATCATTTTGTTACAATATAAAAGCATATATCGCGGGGTGGAGCAGTCTGGTAGCTCGTTGGGCTCATAACCCAGAGGTCGGAAGTTCAAATCTTCCCCCCGCAACCAAAAAAGGTCCGGTGGTGTAGTGGTTAACATGCCAGTCTGTCACACTGGAGATCGCGGGTTCAATTCCCGTCCGGACCGCCATCTATGGTTCGGTAGCTCAGATCTATGGTTCGGTAGCTCAGTCGGTAGAGCAATGGACTGAAAATGGCTTTTTTTATTGCTATAAATAGTAAAAATCATTGTTTGTCCATGTGTTGTTCTCGGGGGTAGCAATTATAACTATTTTAAATAGAATTCATTATGCTGTTATAGTTATCTACAATATCATTTTTACTTAAGTGCAAATATTTCTGTGTAGTTTTTAAGATTACTATGACCTAAAAGAATTCTTAGTGTTTCTAAATTTCCACCTCGTTTTAAGTAATTAGTAGCGAATATATGTCTCCATTTATGAGGGTTATATTCTCTTCAATATTTAGTTTCTTCTTTAATTGATATATAAAACTCTCTGCTGCTGTAGTGAGTTTTTCATTTATTTTGAAGTCGTAGAACAAATTGCAAAATATCTTAATATCTCAAGGCAAACATATACAAGATATGAATTTGAAACAAGAGAATCAGGGCTAGAAACTATATCAAAGATAGCTTAATATTATAATGTTACCGTTCAAACATTTTCTATAAGTGGAGATAAAGTGTTTAAATACAAAAATTTATTTATGGCCGAACTAGAGGCTCTATACGATAGAAAGTATATATAAGTTATGAAAATAAGTGACCATTTATGGTATAACGAACAAGAACAAGGAAATAACTTTCCATATCAAAAGAAGAACCAAGTAAACGAAATAGAGTTTATAAAATTTCAGGAAATATTTATTAATTTGTTATCTTAATTGGAAATGTTAGAGAAAGAAATAAAAAAATCTATTGATAGGGATGTAGAAGAGTATAGTAATAAAAAATGAAACAGTATATTCAAGTACTGTTTCTTTTATGATATAATAATGATGGACTGAAAATCCACAATGAAATCGAATAATAATAGAAACAGAATGGAGTTTGTAATGAAACGAAAATCAATTTTACTATTGTTAATTATATTAGCGTTGTTATCCATAGTTAGTTGTGATTCAAATACAACGACCATTAGTCAAAATGAAACAACAAGCGAATCAATAGGTTCTACAACAATAAAACCTACGACCACATATGAATTAAATACAATGATAGCTCCAACAACAGCGACTGAATTTACGACCATAGGCACAAGTACAACTATAATAACAACAACGGAAATAACAACATTTGGAGAAACACCAGTAGAAGATTTTAGATATAGTATAATCGGTGAAGAGACACACACAACGAATATAATTGATGCAGAGATACATATTACAGATTATATTGGCGAAAGCAAGAATGTAGTAATTCCACATATGATTAATGGTATTCCGGTGACAACAATAGAAGATAATGCTTTTAGACAAAATCGGTTGACAAGTGTGGTAATTCCGGAAGGCGTCACCACAATAGGAGCTTATGCATTTTATGATAATGAGTTGACAAATCTAGTCATTCCTAATACTGTAACAACAATTGGTGAATCAGCGTTTAGTAAAAACAGTATAGTGAGTGTAATAATTCCGGATAGTGTAACTATAATAGGATTGCTTGCATTTGCAGGAAATAAATTAGTCAGTTTAACTATATCAAATAGTGTTACAACAATAGGAGCTTATGCGTTTTATATGAATAGTATTACAAGTGTTATAATCCCCAAAAGCGTAACATCTATAGGAACAAATGCATTTGGTGAAAATGATTTGACTAGTGTAGTAATTTTTGGTGATTCAACTCGTTTCAACGATACTTGGATAGAAATTGGATTTCCTGAAGATTTAATACCAGAATAAATCAGCATCATGTTTTCATTCATGGGTTAAATATGTATGAAACGACTAAAAATCCGTGTCTTGATTTGAAACCTGCAGAGTTCTTAAAGAAAATATAAAGGAAACAAGGAAGTGTATTGTGGATAAATTTATAATTATTATAAGTACTTTGATTGTAATTGCAGTAGGGCAACTAATCAAAATGAAAACTAATATAAGAACTTTTAACTATATTATTATAGGGTTATTTGGAGTGATTTTCTTATGGGGTTATTTTGTGACAAGAAACTCTAATACTGGCGTTGCTTGGCCATGGTATTTAGCGGTGCTTCTATATGGCATTCCGGTATTCATAGCTTTTGTTGTTATAAATATATTTGAATATTTTAAGAAACAAAACGAGACGTTATAATAGCGTAAATCAAGGATGATTTATTGCATGAAACGACTGAAAATCCATGTGTCGCTGGTTCAATTCCTGCCCGAACCACCATAATAATTGAAATGAAGCCATTTAATGGCTTTTTTTATTGCTATAAATAGTAAAAAT
>NBLG01000051.1 GCA_002084435.1 Tenericutes bacterium 4572_104 | reverse complement strand
GATTACTTAAATGCATTAATATTAACTGATTATGATGTTTTAATTATTGATTTATTTTTTAACGATGGATCAATTCTAACTTCAGATGAAATTGAATCTTTGAAAATGAAAACAAATGGAGGGAAAAGATTAGTAATAGCGTATATGAGCATTGGAGAAGCAGAGGATTATAGGTACTATTGGAAAGAAGAATGGAATAACAATCAGCCTAGTTGGTTAGTTGAAGAAAACCCTAATTGGGAAGGCAATTATAAAGTTAAATACTGGCAAGATAATTGGCAATATATAATTTTAGGAAGTGAAGAATCATATCTAGATAAGATTATAAATGCTAATTTTGACGGGGTATACTTAGATATTATAGATGCATTTGAATATTTTGAGAACTAAAAAAGAACAGTTTTAATGTATAAGTAAAGAGTTAGTAGACACAAAAAGTACAGAATAGTACTGAGTGTTATACTAACATCTTATCACTTCAATCTCTTGCGATATATTCTTTTATATCAAAGGGATCAATTATCTTATAACTTTTTAAAACAATACGTTTTTCTTTAAGATGGATATCTTTATTTATATTAAAATAATTATTATTTAAAATTTTTCCCTAATTGATTTAAGTTCAAACAAGTCCATTTTAACCTCCAGATGCTTAGCAAAAGCTATATAAAATATGTATCTATTATATAATCTTCTATATAGCTAAAAAGAACCTACAGCTTTTTTATTAAAAAATCATTGAGGTTTTTAGTTTTATATAATAAAGTAATTCCCACAACTTAATTATAAAGAAGGGAAAATCAATATTTTTTTGAAAAATTTTCATGATATAATGCATTTATAAACTTACATAATGGAGGATTTTCATGGATAATTTTATTTCTTTATCAATTATTGTATTGTTTTTAATATTTATAATTATTGTTGGAGTAATTGTTTCTAAGAAAACTAAAAATTCAACTGGTTATTTAGTCGCTAATAGAAGTAGTGGATATTTTTTAATTGTCGGTACATTATTCGCAACATTTTGGGGCGGCGGCACTGTTTTAGGGGGAAGTGGAGCAGCATTTAATGATGGTGTAATGGGAGTTATAGAAGATCCATTTGCAGCAGGACTCGCTTTAATATTAGTTGGTATTTTCTTCGTGAAAACTTTGCGCAAACTAAATTTAACTTCAATTGGGGAATTATATTCTCGTAGATTTAATAAGAATGTTAGTTATGGAGCTAGTTCTTTAATGATTCCTACTTATGTTATTTGGACAGCTGTTCAATTACTAGCCATTGGGAAAATAGCTAATGTTATTTTTGGAGTTAATTTTATGTTTGCTTTTTTATTAGGTAGTGTAGTAGTTGTGTTATATACAGTTTTAGGTGGGCTTTTAGCTGTTGTTTGGACAGATGCTATTCAAATGATAATTATCTTTATTGGATTGATATTAATTGTTTATGTTGGAGTAAATGCAGTAGGTGGTTTTAACGAGGTTGTACGTAATACTCCTGATAATTATTGGGATTTTTTACCTAATGAAGGTAATGGTGTAACTTGGATAGCTTATATTGCAATGTGGATAGGAATGGCTTTTGGAAATATTCCTTCACCAGATATTGCGCAACGCGCATTCGCGGCTAAAGATGCGAAAACCGGACAAAAAGGTATGATTACTGCTGGGTTATTGTATTGGACTGTAGGATTAATTCCAATATTTATTGCTTTAATTGGTATTACTATGATCAATAATGGATTATTAGATGCTAGCGCAATAGCTAGCATTAATAATGATAGTGAATTATTAATACCACTTCTCGCAAAAGAATTATTAGGGCCAGTCGGCCTTGGAATATTTGCTGGAAGCTTAATCGCAGCTGTTTTATCAAGTGCATCAACTAGTTTGTTTGCAACAGCTGTAATTATGTCTAATGATTTATTTAAACCTTTATTTATGAAAAAAATCTCTGATAAAAAACTTGTTCTTGTGACTAAAATTAGTGTAATTTTAGTAGGTGTTTTTGCGGTTTTAATTGGTCTTGTAACTAATGATTTATATGATTTAACTATTTTTGCCTTTACTTTATTATTTGGTATTTTATTCTTCCCATTTATCTTTGCGTTAAAGTCTAAAAAAGTTAATTCATACGGAGCTTTTGCTGGTATGATTATTGGATTGCTTGTAAATGTTATTGGAGCTATTTCACAAAAAACTATCATTCCAGAACCTTGGGAATTTTATACTTTAGTTCCAGCAGCTCTAAACTGTGTAACAATTTTAATTGTATCTTATTTTACAAGGAACATTGATAAACCAAGGCCTCTTGAGGTGTAATGATGAAACATTTTATTGATATAAATGATTTAAACAAAAAAGAAATTCTTGAAATCATCGATTTAGCAAGATTGTTTAAAAAAGCACATAAAGATCAAGCGATTCCCAAGATTTTAGAAGGTAAAAGCTTAGCGATGATTTTTGAACTTCCTTCAAGTCGAACTCGTGTAAGTTTTGAAAATGCAATGGCTCTACTTGGAGGACACGCCTTGTATTTAAAACCAGGTGAGATTCATGTTAGCCCAAGAGAATCTTTAGAAGATACTTCAAAAGTATTATCACTTTTAAGTGATGGAATTTTAATGCGTGCTTGGCATCATGAATCTATCTTAACTTTAGTTAAATACGCAACTGTTCCTGTTTTTAATGGTTTAAGCGATTATAATCATCCAACACAAGCTTTAGCCGATGTTATGACGATTATAGAAAACATTGATAAACCAATTGAAGAAATTGATTTAACTTTTATTGGAGATCGAACTAATGTTTGTAATAGTTTATTAAATATTTCTGTTAAATTAGGAATGAGTTTTAAACATATAAGTCCTAAAAAATATCAATTAAAAGAAGAAGTTTTAAATAATACATTAAAGGCAAATCCATCCTATAATAAAAAAGTTATCATTTCTGATAATATGAAGTATATTAAAAATACCGATATTATTTATACTGATTTATGGTGGTGGATTGACCAAGAAGTAGAAAGAGAAGTTCGCAAGGATGTTTTCTATGATAAATATCAAATAAATATTGAAAAATTAAAGAAAACTAAAAATCCTAAAATTAAATTTATGCACTGTTTACCAGCTAATAGAGAAATGGAAGTAACCAGTGAAGTGTTGGACGGACCTCAAAGCTTAGCTTTTCTTCAAACAGAGAATAGATTGTTTATAGAAATGGCTTTATTAAGTCATTATATGTATCAACAAAAAAAAATATCTTCAGAAGAAAAAATTAAAAAATACCGAGAAGATATTTGTGATAAATTAAAAGAAATGACCGGTATTGTTTAAGAAAATATAATAAATTTTCTAAATAACTAATGGCTATAAAATTTGTACTTTCACTAGCTGATATGAATTGTAATTTAGAATAATTAATATCCGACATCAAAATATTAAAATCTTTTTTTAAATAAGCATTTGAAATAAATAAGTCCTTATGATATTCAATACAAGCTATGACCATGGATTTATTATATTCATGATAATAAATTGTTCCTTTATCTTTATTTGGTATAAAAATAGTTGATGTATCAAAAGGGTTGTAATAATATTTATTGAGCACAAAATTATATCTGCTTAAAGAATATAATTCATCAAGTATTTTTCTTCTTATTTTACTTAAAGATATTACTGATATAGATGTTTTTTTAGATATAGACTCAAGTTTTTCGTTATTAATAATACTTTCAATTATAATTTCCCAATGTTTAGGAGTTAATTTAGTAGAATCTAAGATGCTTCTTGAATATGTTGTGAATGAAAGTCCACAGTCTAAACAAATAAAGCGTTGTCTTCCTCGGTATTTTCCATTTTTATTTAATATTTCACTTCCGCACCTTGGGCAAACCACTTCCCAAAGAATTGTAAGTTCATTTTTGAATATATCCATGATGTATTCCCCCAATATAAATTATAACACATCAACAATTTAATTATAATGAAACAAGGTTTAAATCAACAGATTGATTATAATGATTATTTTTTTCTATTAAAATAGCAAAATTATATTGTTATAATTAGTTGTAAGCGCTTATTGATATTAAAAAAGGAGAATAAAATGAAAGTTGTAATAGCTTTAGGTGGAAATGCTTTAGGTAAAACTGCAAACGAACAATTAGAACTAGTTAAAAAAACAGCTATTCCAATTGTAGATCTTATTGAAGAAGGAAATCACGTAGTGATAGCTCATGGTAATGGACCACAAGTAGGAATGATTAATAAGGAAATGAGTCATGTTAATATGCCATTTCCTGAATGCGGAGCGATGAGTCAAGGGTATATTGGATATCATTTACAAAACGCTATTAAGAATGAATTATTAAATAGAGGTATTAATAAGAATGTAGTTACTATTATAACTCAAGTAGAAGTAGATAGATTTGATTCTGGGTTTAAAAATCCAACAAAACCAATTGGGGAATTTTTAACCAAGACACAAGCTTTAGAATTAGAAAAAACTAAAGGATACACTATGATAGAAGATTCTGGTAGAGGGTATCGTAGAGTTGTCCCGAGTCCTAAACCAGTAGACATAGTAGAAAAAGAGGTTGTTAATAATTTAGTTGATACTGGTACGGTTGTTATTACTGTTGGTGGAGGTGGAATACCAGTTTATAAAGATAATGGATACCACGGAATAGCAGCTGTTATTGATAAAGATTTCGCATCTAGTAAGTTAGCTGAATTAGTAGACGCAGATATATTATGTATTTTAACTGCAGTAAATAATGTCGCAATTAATTTTGGGAAACCAAATCAAATAGATTTAAGAGAAGTTAATATTGATTATTTAAACAAACTAATTAAAGAAGGACATTTTGCAAAGGGAAGTATGTTGCCAAAGGTTGAAGCTGCAATAAGATTTGTTGAAGCTACAAATAATAAAGTAGCTGTTATAGCATCTTTGGAAAATGCAAAAGAAGCTTTAAAATTTAAAACCGGAACGATTATTAAAAAATAAAGGAGAATAAATTATGAAACTACCAAGTTCAAGTGCAACAAATTTAAACAAAAAAGACATGAGACATATGATTTCTATGAAAGATTTTACTAAAGATGAAATCGATGAAATGTTAGAATTAATGGATTTAATGAAAGCAGCTAGAAAAGACAATGCAGTGCCACAATTATTTAAAGGCAAAAGCGTTGGGATGATTTTTGAAGCTGGTAGTACTCGTACTAGAGTAAGCTTTGAAACAGCCGCAACTATTTTAGGAGGTCATGCATTATTTTTAAGTCCACGTGATATTCATTTAGGAGCTAAAGAGAGTGTTGATGATACTTCAAGAGTATTATCAAGAATGGTTGATTTAATCATGGCTAGAACTAATTCTCCTGAGATAATTGACGCTTTAGCTAGAATGAGTACAGTTCCAGTAATAAATGGGCTTGATACGAGATATCATCCAACACAGATGTTAGCTGATTTATATACAATAAAAGAACATATGCCTAAAGGAAAAGAACTAAAAGATTTAACTTTAGCTTTTATGGGTGACGCTACTGATGTTTGTCGTAGTTTATTACTTACATGTACTAAATACGGAATGAAATTCAAACAAATCGGTCCTAAAAAATATCAAATGGAGAAAGAATGGTTAGATATGGCTGATGAGATTTGTAAGGAAAGTGGAGGCTCATATGAGATTACTGATGATGTTTCAAAAGTAAGCGAATGTGATATAATCTACGGGGATTCATTCTATTGGACAACACAGTTAGATGAAAAAGAAGAGAGATTAGCTGCTTTTATGCCTGATTATGTAATTACTACAGAATTAATGAAAAAAGCAAAACCAGGAGCTTTATTATTGCATTGTTTACCAGCAAATGATAAAGAAGAAGTTACAAGAGAAGCTTTAGAAGGAGAAT
>NBLG01000050.1 GCA_002084435.1 Tenericutes bacterium 4572_104 | reverse complement strand
ATTAAGGAAATTGTCAATTTAATTAATAGTTCTTTAAAAAGTGAGTTAAATATTTTACAAAAATTAGAAGACCGATATTCTGAGACTTTGGATGAAATTGATATGAAAATTAAAAGTTTATTGCTTGATTTTGAAACACTTAATAATGATTTGGTGGTGGGATAATGACTGAAACAAAAAAACTAATACCAAAGAGAAGGTTTTCGGGGTTCACTGAAGCTTGGGAACAGTGTAAGTTGGAAGATATATCAGAAATTATAGGTGGTGGAACACCAAGTACTAGTAATTCTGATTATTGGGATGGTGATATTGATTGGTATGCACCAGCAGAAATTGATGCTCAGATATATGTCATAGGAAGCAAGAGAAAGATTACTGAAATGGGTCTTAAGAATAGTTCAGCAAAAATTCTACCAGCAAATAAAACTATACTTTTCACAAGTCGTGCTGGTATTGGTAAAACGGCTATTTTAAGCCGTTCAGGAGCAACAAATCAAGGGTTTCAATCTATGGTTTTGAAAGATGAATATGATTCTTATTTTATTTACTCTATGAGCAATCAAATCAAAGATAAAGCTGAAGCTATTGCTTCGGGGTCCACTTTCTTAGAGATATCAGGAAAGATGTTAGCTAAGCTTGAAATAATGGTACCAAGTAAGTCAGAACAAGATATAGTGGGAAGTTTTTTTAAAAGCATTGACAACCTTATCACCCTTCATCAGCGTAAGTTAGATAAAATTAAATCTATAAAAAAAGCTTATCTTTTTGAAATGTTTCCTGTAGATGGTGAGTGTAAGCCCAAAAGTTGGGAACAGTGTAAGCTTTCAGAACTGACAGAATATAAAAATGGAAAAGGTCATGAGGATAAGCAATCTACAAGTGGCAAGTATGAATTAGTAAACCTTAATTCTATTTCGATTGACGGAGGTTTAAAGCATTCAGGAAAATTTATTGATGATACAACAGATACTCTTTTCAAAAATGATTTGGTTATAGTGTTAAGTGATGTAGGTCACGGTGATTTACTTGGCCGAGTGGCTTTAATACCTGAAAACGATCACTTTGTATTGAATCAACGAGTAGCTTTATTAAGACCAAATAGCTCTGCTGATCCGCAATTTTTATTTTCTTATATCAATGCTCATCAACGATATTTTAAGGCGCAAGGAGCGGGTATGTCACAGTTAAATATATCAAAGGGAAGTGTTGAAAATTTTACTTCATTGATCCCAGATGCAAAAAAAGTTACAGTAAGAGATTTGATTAATCATTGGAGAACGGAGTTAAATCGAATAAATGCAGATCAACTTGAAGGTGTTGAATTAACAGATAACGAATTTAAACAAGTCATGTCTAAGGTAAATCAAATAAATAATAGTTTTGAAGCTACTAAAGTTTTGTCAATGGAAGGAAATAAAGGAAAAATTGATGGAATCTACAGAGATGATAATCCAGATATAACGCGAAAGCAAATTACATTAACAATATTAAAAAAAGCAGAAGTTAGTGGTGGTGACTCAAGTTATAGAATTGCTAGAGAAGTTGAAACAGAAAATGGAAATCGATTTGATATAGTGTTATTGATTAATGGCTTACCACTTATCAATATTGAACAAAAACGTACAGATAAATCTTTGGATGAAGCTTATGGACAATTTATTAGATATTATAGAGATGGTGAATATTGTAATAACTTTATGGCTTTTTCTCAAATGATGGTAATAACTACTGAGATTGAAACACGTTACTTTGCGACTCCTAAGTCTGTAGATGATTTTAATCCAGTGTTTGCATTTCACTGGTCTGATAAAGAAAATAAGCCAGTTAATGATTGGAAAAAAGTTGTTGCAAAATTTTTAATGATTCCAATGGCTCACCAAATGGTTGGAGATTATTTAGTTATTGATGAGGCAAGAGAAGAAGAGAATCGAAAGCATATGTTAATGCGACCATATCAAGTATATGCACTTCAAGCTGTTGAAGGAGCTGCATTTGGTTTTGATAATAAAGAAAGGATACCGCATGGTGGATTTGTGTGGCATACTACTGGAAGTGGAAAAACGATAACTAGTTTTAAAACAGCACTTTTTTTGGCAACGCGCGCTGGCTTTGATAAAGTTGTTTTCTTAGTTGATCGACGCGAATTAGATAGTAGAACAAGTGAAAATTTTAAAGCTTATGCAGCTTATGAACCAGTTACAGTAGATGATACTAAACATACATATCAGTTAAAAAAGAAGTTAAAATTAGCTGATCCTGGTATTATTGTGACAACAACTTTTAAACTTAATATTCTTGTAAAAGAATTAGTAGAAGCGAAAGATATTTCATTAGCAGAAAAGAAAATTGTTTTTATTGTAGATGAAGCTCATCGTACTACAATGGGACAAATGATGGGAGAAATAAAAAAGTACTTTAAGAAGAAAGGTTTATTCTTTGGTTTTACTGGAACACCTTTGTTTGATGAGAATAATGTTAAAGGAAAGATAAATGAAAAGAGCGAAGTGATTGATACAACAGAAAAATTATTTGGACCTAATCTTCATACATATTCAATTGATGAGGCAATAGCAGATGGGAATGTTCTAGGATTTTATGTTGACTATATAAATACAGGAGAGTTTAAAAGTCATGATGATTTGAGAGACCAGTTGATGAACAAAATGAAAGAAGAGCATCCTGAATTACTTGATAGAGAAATTGAAAGAAAACTTCAGTCATATACTAAAGCTGATTTAGAACGAAAAGCAAAAAAAAATGATATTTTGGTTTATCAAGATGAAACACATATACCCAGAGTTGTTTCTTCAATACTTGATAATTGGGAAAATCAATCAATGGGAAGAGAGTTTAATGCTATTTTAACAGTCGCGTATAGAAATCGTGTTGTAGCTTATTATGATGAGTTGAAAAAACAATTAGAAAAACATGACATAAAATTAAATGTTGCGATGACATTTAGTTTTGGCAATGAAAACGATCCTGATAATATTCCAATAGATTTAATAAAAAGAATGTTCAAGGATTACTCTGAATTTACTGGAATTGAGTTTGTTGCAGGTGATAAAAAACATGGAGAAATGGCTTATTTTGAAGATCTTATCGAAAGAACTATAAGAGGAGGCAGTGGAAGAAATAAAAAAAATATAGATTTAGTAATAGTTGCAGATCAATTATTAACGGGATATGATTCTAAGAGGTTAAATACTTTATATGTAGATCGATCTTTAGAACTTCAAGGACTAATTCAGGCTTATTCTAGAACAAATCGTGTTTATGGTAAAGAGAAAGAATTTGGGACGATTATCAATTTCCAATATCCAGAGATTACTAGAGAAACTGTAGACACTGCATTAAAATTATATGGTAGTGGAGGAAGCAGTAGTAGGGCAATTGTTGATACATATGAAAATTCAGTTGAAAAATTTAGATTGAACATTGGTGAAATGCGACCAACGTTACCAGATCCAGCAGATTGGCAGACTTTAAAGTCTGATAAAGAAGCAATGGAAAAATTTGTTCTATCTTTTAGAGATGCAGCAGAACAATTGAATTTTGTTGAACAATACTATGAATATAAATGGAACAATAAGTCATTTGGTATGGACGAACATACTTGGCTTAAATATGTAGGTGCATATAGAAACCTCGTAAAAAAATGTGGTCCTGAACTTGACCCTGTCGTGATAAGAACATTGGTTGGTAGAACTAAGCTAGCTGGTACACAAGTAATTGATGCGAATCATATTCTAGGATTAATTGGGTCTAAAGTAAGTAATGTTAATGGTGTTCAATCAGTTGATGATGAAACTTTAAGGATTATTCATGAACAGATACAAGAGTTGAGTGATATGGGTGATGATGCTAAAGCTAACATGCTAAGAGAATTCGTTGATACAGAATTGGTTCAAGGAAACTTGAAATATGGTATCAACTTTGATGATGCTTTTGATGATTGGAAGTATAACAAACTAAAAATTGAAGTAGATGATATATCTGATCAATGGGGTATAGATAAAGAATGGTTACTAAAATCGGTAAATTCTTTTACTACATTACATCCAACAGTAATTCCTTATATTTATGAGTTGACTAAAAGCGTAGATTATAAAAAAGCAAAGAATAAGTCTGCAGGTGGTCAGCTTAAACATAATATGATTATGAATAAGGTGTTGCCGAAGGCAATATTAGAAATTAAACTTAAATATGAATAGATAATAACTATAAATTTTGTAATGTACACATTTTAAAAGAAGGGTAAGAAGTGATTCTTGCTCTTTTTGTGTTTTTACTTGGGAACAGTGTAAGTTAGGTGAAATATCTAATAGTTATTCAGGTGGTACTCCAAGTGTTGGAAATGATAATTTTTACGGTGGAAGTATTCCTTTTATTAGATCTGGTGAAATCCAATCCGAGAAAACCGAATTATTTATTACTGATTTAGCAATGAATGAAGAACTCATCTGCAAAATTAGTTGAACAAGGAGATATATTATATGCTCTATATGGTGCCACGAGTGGAGAAGTTGGTATATCAAGGATTAACGGTGCTATTAATCAAGCTATTTTAGCTATAAAACCATTTAAAGAGTACAACTCATACTTTATTTCACAATGGTTGAGAAAAGAAAAAGCTAATATAGTAAATACTTATTTGCAAGGTGGACAAGGTAATTTATCAGGGAATATTGTTAAAGAATTAATTCTAAAAATTCCTCAAGATAGTAATGAGCAAAAAATTAACCTTATCACCCTTCATCAGCGTAAGTCCAATTGGTATTAGTTAATTTAA
Source organism: Tenericutes bacterium 4572_104 (assembly GCA_002084435.1). The sequence continues at coordinate 1,686 of NBLG01000050.1, read as the reverse complement.
CAACCCTGATAAAGATCGCATTATTAAATCTATATCTTTATTTTCTAGTTCTTGAATTATATGCAAATATGTTTTTTGAGTAGTAGTTATATTGGAATGCCCTAATCTCTGAGCTACACTTGCAATTGAAACCCCAGCAAATAGAAGTATTGATGCATGTGTGTGTCTTAATCCATGGATAGATATTAGAGGAACATTTGCAATTTTGCAGTGTCTTGTTAATACATCATTAACCGTTGAATTATATATTTTCTTTTTCAAATTAAAAATTGGTTTATCTTGTGGTAGATTTTTAATTAATTCAGAAAATTGAATTATAGTTTGCCAGTCAATTCGAATTTTGCGCACTGAAGAACGATTTTTAGTAGGTAAAAATCCACCGTTTTCTTTATAGTTCCATGTTTTATCTATTGATAAACATTGATGTGGAAAATCGAAATCATTAGGTGTTAAAGCAAGAGCTTCTGAAAATCGAAGTCCTGTTTTAGCTAATAGTAAAATTAAGCAATCCCAACTCACTAATGGATTTAATTCTAGGTTTGCTAGTAAAGTTTGAAGTTCAAAATAGCTCAAATATTTTTGCTTCTTTTTTTTTGGTATTTTTCCTTTGATAACTGCTTTACGTGTAGGATTTCTATCAATTAATCCTTCATCTACAGCATCTAGAATTGATGCTTTTAACTGATGATGAAAATCCATTGTAGTTTGTTTTTCGTGTAATTTAGCATAATCGTTAAGTAGCTTTTGGTAATTCATACGATTTAATTGATAAATTTTAAGATTAGGGATTAATTTTAAAAGTCATTTTTCAGTCAAATTATATTTATTCATTGTAACTTTTCGCACTGCTCCTTCTTTATAAACTTTAATCCATAAAGAATAATACTCATGAAATAAATCTGTTTTTTTTATAGATTCTAACATATTAAGTCCTCCATTTTATTAATTTATTTTACGCTGATGAAGGGTGATAAGATTGTCTAAGTCAGAAAAAAACTCACCGATTTTATCTTGCTCATTTCTATTTGGAATATACAAATCTATATCTAGTAACTCATCTTGTCTTATGCTTGGTTGAGCCATTCCTCTGTCAAGTAGTATAATTTTTTTGTTTTCTGACTGTAGATTATAGTATAAAAATCTCTTGTTAGAATCAGTCCTTAAACCTAAGGTGTTTTGAATTATAACGCTCTTAGCACTTGGAAACAGTGCAATATTCTCAATCCCATTACCAACTAAAGTAATCAATATATCATCTTTTTCATTATATTTTCTTACGAAATTCTCATATAAATAATCATCTAAAAATCTATTTGCTTCACTCAAATTGGGATACTCATTATTTTTGATCATGTAATTATCTATGACAGGTATACCCTCATTACAATAATATGCAGGATTTTTCCCGCGATTATCTACAATAAAATTTATAAGTTCTTCCAACTTACACTGTTCCCAAGTGTTGAGATTAAGAGAGTTATTTTATATTATTATATTACAAAAATGCTTAAGATCAGCCAGAAAATAATCAAGTAAAAAAACTTAATAGTAAAAATTGCTTTAGAATTTTCTGTATTATAGCCCCCTTTTAAGGGACTATTTTTTTTGTTTTTTTTTATTTGTAATTGCAAATAAAAAGAAAAATATACAAGTGAATATATAAAATGGATTTTACAAGAAACATAT
>NBLG01000005.1 GCA_002084435.1 Tenericutes bacterium 4572_104 | reverse complement strand
CCGTATTTTTCTTTTATTTGAGGGTATAATGGTAGAATCACTTGGGATTTTACACCTAGTTTACTATATTGAATAGCCAGTCCTCCAACAACATCAGCTAATCCGCCTGTTTTTATATAAGGGAAACATTCTGAACTAACTTGTAAAACTGTTAAATCATCGTTAGAAACTACAATTTGTTTTTTCTCTGAAACAAACAACTTATCAGGAAAACCTATAACTGAAGCATTTTCTAAGACAATAGTTTCTTTATCTAAAACTGAATGTTCAATTAAGGCATTTTCTTTAATCCTGCATTGGTTCATAATTACAGAATTAAATACCTTAGCTCCTTTAGCTATATGCACTTTTCTACCTACAATAGAATTTTTAACTTCTCCTTCAATATAAGCCCCAGAAGCAATTATAGAATTTTTAACATCCGCAAAGTTTCCATATCTTGAAGGCGCTGACATAGTTTCTTTAGAAAAAATAGGTCTTTCTTTTTTAAACCATTCCTTTCTAACTTTTTTAAATAGCATCTGCATATTCGCAAAATAAAGATCCTTTGAAGAATCTATTAAATAACATGAATGTTTATATATATAAGTGCTTTTCTTCAAATTAGGTGCGTAATCAAAAACATCAGATAGATTTCTAAATTGAATTTGATCATAACTATGAATATATTCCAACAATAGTTTTTTTGATAGAACATATGTTTTTAAGCGTTTATTTTCTTGACCTAAAATTTCTGTAATATCAGCTTTATTACTTAGATGAGATTCAAGAAAAATATTATAATCAACATTCCATACTAAATTAGCTGGTGATACAATCACATATTCTTGATTAGAGCGATTAAAGTACTCTATATGTTCATACATTCTCTGAAAGCTTATAGAATCCTCTACGCTTAAATTTAAGCTTTTAGGAGGCAAAATAAAGATACCATCATGTCTTCTATTTAAATCCCATCTGTTACCTGACCCTATATGATCAGATAAAGATCTATAATTACCATAAGGAAAAATAGAAACGTTAGTGATATGAGAGTTTTTACAGTTTGATAATGTAAAATCTATCAATCTATATTTAGCCCCAAAAGGCAAAGCTCCTGGAACTCTATGCCTTGTGAGCTTGGAGAAATTGCTCTTTGAAGTAGCATCAATAACCATAAATAAATTATTCATTTAACTCACCTACTTCAAATAAATTATCATTAGTTACCAAAGTTACCTTATCCTTTATACAGCGATAATTATTAGGTATAGAAGTACCTTTATTAACGATAACTTTTTTTAAATAAACATTTTCACCTATAGTTACATTTGGAAGTAAAACTGAATCGATAATTTGTGAATTTTTCTCAATGATACATTCATATGCAATGGTTGAATGTTTGATATACCCATTAATTAAACATCCATCAGCTATAACTGATTTTTTTGCTTTACCTTTTGAAAGGATAACATGAGGATTCAAATTTAAAGATTTAGAATAAACAGGCAAAGTTTTAGAAACATTTAATCCTAGAAAATCAGGATCATCTAACATATCCATATTTGATTGATAAAGTGATTCAATCGTACCTACATCTTTCCAGTACCCTTCAAATTCATACAGTGAAATCTTTTTATTTAAAGTTATGGCTTTTGGAATAATATTTTTGCCAAAATCAATGTCATTTTCATCCGCTTTATTCAGTAATTCTTCTAATACTTCAACGGAGAAGATATATATAGCCATTGAGGCAAGGTTTGTTTTTGGTTTATCAGGTTTTTCTTCAAAAGATATAACAGTAAAATTATCATCAATTTCTAAGATTCCAAATCTACTAGCTTCAAAATCTGAAACTCTAGTTGCGCTTATAGTTATATCTGCATTATATTTCAAATGATGTTTTAACATCTTTTGATAATCCATTTTATATACTTGGTCACCAGACAAGATTAATACATATGATGCTTGATAGCCTTTAATAAAATTAAAGTATTGTTTTATAGCATGAGCAGTTCCTCTTTGCCATAAAATATTATCGCCTCTAGAATACGGAGTTAAAAAGCGAATACCTCCATCTAAAACATCTAAATCCCAAGAAGATCCGCTTCCTATATAATACATTAAATCAAATGGTTCATATTGAGTTACTATTCCGCAAACATCAATTTCACTATTAGTAATATTGCTTAAAGTAAAATCAATTAAGCGATATTTCGCACCAAAAGAAACAGCTGGTTTAGCTGTCTCATTTGTAATATCTCCAAGTCTCGTTCCTTTACCTCCGACAAGAATCATCGAAATCATCTTTTTTTTCATAATTATCCTTTATATTTAAATATTGTTATGGAAAGTGGAGCTACCTTGATTTCTATTGAATAAGGTAAGTTATGGTATTCTTGTTTTTTGCTTGTAATAGGCAAGCCATTATATACATTGCTTCCACCATAGATATCTTTATCAGAATTTAGGATTTCCTCATATATACCAGCTTTTGGAACCCCTACAAAAAATGATTCATAGGCATTAGGCGTCATATTTAGAATAACAACCGCAAAATCATTTTCCTTTTTAGAGTATCTAATAAAAGAAAATATTGATTGTTCATAATTTGTTTGATCAATCCAAGAGAAGCCTCTAGGATTATGATCTAACTCCCAAAAACAAGGATGATAATTATAAACTTGAATTAAATCTCTGACAAATTTATTAGCTCTTTTATGCAGTGGATATTCTAATAAATACCAGTCTAATTCTTCCTTATCTTTCCACTCATGAATTTGCGCAAATTCATTACCCATAAATAATAGTTTTTTACCTGGGTGAGTAAATTGTAATCCTAATAATATTCTATAATTAGCGAATTTTTGCCAATAATTACCTGGCATTTTTTCAACTAAAGATCTTTTACCATGAACTACTTCATCATGAGAAAGTGGTAATACAAAATGTTCAGAATAAGCATAAACCATACTAAATGTTATTAAATCATGATGGTATTTCCTATAGATTGGATCTTTTTCAAAATATTTTAAAGTATCATTCATCCATCCCATATTCCACTTGTAGTCAAAGCCAATTCCTCCATCTAAAACAGGGGTTGTAAGGTTTGGAAATGTCGTGGAATCTTCTGCGAACAATAATACAGAATTATCTTTTTCTTTAACTGCATAAGAAAGGTTTTTTAAAAATTCTATAGCTCCATAATTAGTACCTAAATGCATATTACCTAAATAGTAGAGAATATTGCTAACAGCGTCAATACGAAACCCATCTATATGAAAATAATCCATCCAAAAATATGCATTAGATATCAAAAATGACTTAGTAATACCCTTCCCTAAATCCAGATTAATGGTTCCCCAAACAACATTTTCTCTAATATTTATATCTTCAAATTCATATAATGGTTCTCCATCAAACAAATACAAACCATGGGCATCTTTACAAATATGTCCAGGTACCCAATCCATAATAACTCCAATTCCAGCTTTATGGCATTCATCAATTAGATACATTAAATCCTTAGGTACACCATATCTTGAAGTTGCGCTATAATACCCAGTACCTTGATATCCCCAAGATTCATCAAGAGGATGTTCTACAAAAGGCATGAGTTCAATATGGCTGAAACCATGTTCTAAAACATAAGGAATTAAATATTCAACCAATTCATTGTATTTATGAAAACTACCATCAGGTTTAGTCATCCAAGAACCTAGATGTACCTCATAAATAGATAATTTTTCTTCAAATGTATTTTTAGTTTTACGCTCATTTATATAGTCTAAATCATGCCATACATATCCATCTATATCATATACCTTAGATGATGTTTCTGGTCTATTATCAGAAAAAAAAGCGTAGGGATCAGCTTTAAATATTGTTTGTCCATATGAAGTCACAATACAATATTTATATCTATCCCATTCTGATAAACCTTCAATATATAAGCTATAAATTCCAAAATCATCTTCTTTTTCCATAACATGAGTTCTAGAATCCCAAGAGTTAAAATCTCCTACTACAGAAATTATTTTGGCATGTGGAGCGTACACTCTAAAGAAAGTGCCTAAAATATTACCTGATTTATCTTTTACAAGATGAGCTCCAAATAACTTGTAAGCTTCTTTTAATTTTCCTTCATTAAAAAGATATAAATCTGTTTCAGATATTTTATTCATAGTTTATTTCTCCCATTTTAGCTTTTATTGTATGATAACTGTATCCTTTTCTCAATAAAAAGGCCATTATTTTATCTCTGTTTTTATAGTCATTATCTTTATATTTTTTTAAAGCCTTTATTAAATCTTTTTCTAAAGATATTAATTCATTAGATTTTTCTTGAATTTCATTCATATGAGAATTAATAATTGTCTCAACCATTTGATAATCGTAACCCTTTTTTATAATAAAAGCTTTAATTGAATTTATAGTTTTAGTTAGAGGTTGAGGTTTAATATTTTGAAGCTTCTTAATAAATAATTTTTCTATATTTTGAAGTTTTTTTTCTTCATGTATTTTACTAATAGCTCTATTTATTAATTCTTCTTTTATGTGCTTCCTTTCTAAATCATAACGTATTTTGTTAGGTCCGTATAATTTGAATTCAAAGGCTTCTAAGACATAATTATTTACATATGATTCATCATCTAATATTTTGGAAATTCTTAATTTGTTTAAATAATATTTAAAGGTATCTGGATGTACATTTTTTCTTTTTAAAAATTCAATTATATCATAGGTTGAACGCTGTTTATACAAAGCAAAATGTAATACTTTTTGATAAATCAAGTCTTTATCAAGAGCTTTTTGAAATGATATATAAGTTTTCTCATTTAGTTCTTTACCTAAAACTAAACGGTATTCCAAAAGAAGTTCTTCAGAAATTTTAAATTCTTTTTCTGTTTTTTCACCTTTAATTTTAATAAGATATTGTTTTTTATAAGATTTTAAATTCGTTATTTTATACAAAATATCACAACCTTTTAAAAAAACACAATTACTAATTATGCAAATGTCTAACTAATAATTGTGTATTAAGAATTAAATTGTACTAAATATGCAAGGATAAATTTATCAATGTCGCCATTCATAACCGCATCGCCGTTTCCTGTTTCAACTAAAGTGCGATGGTCTTTAACCATTGTATATGGATGAAAAACATAGGAGCGAATCTGCGAACCAAAAGCATTGAGTTTTGTATCATTAAACGCATCAATTTCTGCTTGTTTTTTTTCGAGTTCTAATGTATATAACTTACTGCGAAGAACCTTCATAGCTGTTTCTCTATTTTGTATTTGACTGCGTTCATTTTGACAAGTTACTACTATTTTTGTTGGTAAATGAGTAATTCTTACAGCAGAATCTGTAGTATTAACTCCTTGTCCACCCTTACCACTTGAACGATATGTATCAATGCGTAAATCATCATCATCAATTTCAATATTAATTGAAGAATCAGTTTCTGGATAAACCTTTACTGAAGCAAATGATGTATGGCGCCTACTAGAAGAATCAAAAGGACTGATTCTAACAAGCCTGTGTACTCCAGATTCTCCCTTTAGATAACCATATGCATTTAATCCTTCGACAAAGATAGTAGCTGACTTCAAACCAGCTTCATCACCATCTTGATAATCTATTACCTTTACTTTATATTTTTTTCTGTCTGCGAAACGCAAATACATTCTATATAACATTTGAGCCCAATCTTGAGACTCAGTACCACCAGCTCCAGGATGAAATTCTATAAAAGCATTGAATTTATCATAGGGTTTATTCAATAATATTTTAATTGTTAAGTGATCTAATTTTTCATGAAAAGATTCTATTAATTCATCAACTTCATTTAATTGAAAGCTGTCATCTTCTTCAGCTAATTCTAAACTTAGCTCAAGTGTTTCGTATATTTCATTGATATTGTTATATTCATCAATAATAGATTTTTCATTATTTAGTATTTCTAAAATTGATTGAGCCTTAGTTGTATCAGCCCAAAAATCTGGATGAAATGTTTTTTCTTCCAAATTATTTTTCTTCTCTATATGGCCTTCGATATTAATGGTTTCAACTAATTGGTTTAATTCTTTTTTTAAATCAAAAAGCGTTGTTTTTAAATCCAAATATGTCATAAATTCTCCTAATTAGCATTTCTACCATGACAGTATTTATACTTTTTACCTGAGCCGCAAGGACAAGGATCATTTCTTCCTACTTTTTTAACTACAGTTCTAGGTTTTCTTTTTACAGATTGATCTTCTTTACCTGAATATGTTTTTATAGGTTTAGCTACTTGAACTCTTTGAGTATTATCTCTTACCTTAGCTCTTAAAACATTAAGGGCCACGTTATTTTGAATATTATGAATCATATCTTGAAACATATTAAATCCAACTTCTTGATATTCCATAAAAGGATTATTTTGTCCATATCCTTGTAAGGAAACTGCTTGACGCAATTCACTCATAGCGTCAATATGACGTATCCAATATGTATCAACTATTTTAAGTGTTACAGCTTTTAAAAAATCATTATAGACTTTCTCTCCAACTATCTCTTTTTTAGATGTTACTTCTTTTCTATATTCATCTAAAATATATTCTAGTTTATTTTCTTCGGTTTCAAGTATTTGTTTATCAATTACTCCTTTATGAAAATAGACAGAAATATTCTTGTATAAAGCATCTATATCATTAGCGTGGGTATTATAAATTCTAGTTAGAGCTTCTTCAATCATACCATTAGCGCTTTCTTCAATATTATCTAAAAACAGAATGTCTGTTCTTTGTTTATAGATAATTTCTCTTTGTCTACGCATAACTTCATCATATTGCAAAACAGTTTTACGGCGATCAAAGTTATTTCCCTCAATCTGTTTTTGAGCTCTTAAAACCATTTTAGAAAACATCTTATAATCTAGCGGTGTCTCTGTATCAGAACCTTTTTGAGTAGTAATCATTTCAAGCATTCTCTTAAATCTATCACCACCAAATCTTTTTAGTAAATCATCATCAGCTGATAAGAAAAATCTTGAATACCCAGGATCTCCTTGTCTACCACTACGTCCTCTAAGTTGGTTATCAATACGACGAGATTCATGGCGTTCTGTACCTATAACCGCAAGTCCACCAAGTTCTACAACTCCTTCTCCTAGTTTAATATCTGTTCCTCTACCAGCCATGTTAGTCGCGATAGTAACTGCGTATTTTTCACCTGCTTTAGCTACAATTTCAGCTTCGCGTTCGTGTTGTTTAGCGTTTAAAACATCGTGTTTTACATGGCGTTTTTTTAACAACTTAGATAAAAGTTCAGAACTTTCAATTGAAACAGTACCAATTAGAAGTGGCTGTCCTAATTCATGTCTTCTAGCTATTTCATCAGCTAATGCTTTATATTTAGCTTCCATACTCGCAAAAATCAAATCATTTTCATCAATACGTATAACTGGTTTATTAGTTGGAATTTCAGTTACATACATATTATATATATTTCTAAATTCTTCTTCTTCGGTTTTTGCAGTACCTGTCATACCCGCTAGTTTACTGTACATCCTAAAATAATTTTGAAAGGTAATAGTAGCTAGAGTAGTTGTTTCTTTTTTAATTTCTACAGCTTCTTTAGCTTCTAAGGCTTGGTGTAAGCCATCAGAAAATTGACGTCCATGCATTAAACGTCCTGTAAATGAATCTACGATTATTACTTTTCCATCTTGAACTACATAATCGATATCTTTCGTCATAATAAAATTAGCTTTTAAAGCATTGTTTATATGATGAAGTAATGTAACATTATCAAGATTATATAAGTTATCTAAGTGAAAGAAATTTTCTGCTTTTTTAATACCTTCATCAGTTAAAGAAACAGTTTTATCTTTAATGTCTATTGTATAATCTTCATTCTCATTTAATTTAATAACAAAATAATTTGCTTGACGATATAAATCCGCAGTATTTTTAGCTCCACCAGAAATAATTAATGGAGTTCTCGCTTCATCAATTAAAATAGAGTCAACTTCATCAATTATCGCAAAATTTAAAGGACGCTGAACAATAGCTTCACGATAAACCACCATGTGATCGCGCAAATAATCAAATCCTAATTCATTGTTTGTGGAATAAAGAATATCACAAGCATAGGCATTTCTCTTTTCTTCCGCAGACATATCCCTAATATTCAAAGCTACTGTTAAACCTAAAAAATGAAATAGTTCCCCTATTTCGCCATCAGCTTCACGTCTGGCTAAATATTCATTAACTGTAACGATATGTACCCCTTTACCTGGTATCGCATTTAAATAAGCCGGCATAACTGCAGTTAAGGTTTTTCCTTCACCAGTTTTCATTTCAGCTATATTTCCTTCATGAATAGTAATGGCTCCCATAACCTGTACTTTAAAAGGTGTCATTCCTAAGACTCTAGTACTGGCTTCTCTTACAGTTGCATAAGCTTCAACTAAAAGGGAGTCTAAACTTTCTCCATCTTGATAGCGTTTCTTAAATATTTCTGTTTTTTCTTTTAATTCTTCATCTGTTAATTTTTTATATTCATCTTCTAAAGCGAGTACTTGAAGCGCTTGCTTTTCTAATCTCTTTAACTCGCGTTTGTTTGTATTAAATAATCTCAATGATATTCACCTCTTAATCTGTTTATTATATAATACCATTTAAAATATATATATTCAATAATTTATAACTTCAATTTCGATAAAAAGTGGCTGTAAAACAGCCACTTAATTACTCAGTCTCAATTAATCCATACTTTCCATCGTCTCTTAAATATAGCAACGAAACAACATTATCTTCACTTTTGTAAATGAAGAAATCATGTCCTAGCAATTCCATTTGTGTAATCGCCTCATCAAGAGAAAGAATTTCTAATTTAATGCTTTTCTTTTTAACCGGTGAAATCAATTCTCTTTCGAGCTCATCGATATCGAGGTAATCATTAGTAAATGTGTTTTTTAAGCCCACTCTGTCTTGTAAAGAACGATTCATTTTGTGCTTGTTTTTACGCAATTGAGCTTCTAATTTATCAACAGCTTTATCAATAGCTGCGTATAGATCTCTGTCTTGTACTTCAGCTCTCATGGTAATAAACTTAATTGGAATTGTAATTTCTACCTTGGTACCTTCACGATAAACTTTGCAGACAACATATGCATCAAGTTCTCGTTGGAATACCTTGTCAATCTTACTCAACTTCTTTTCTAAATATGAGTAGATTGCCTCAGTTATTACAAATCCACCTTTGCCTCTAACATCTAGTCTCATAAAATCACCCCTTGTTTATTTAATTGTATAATTAATTATAACATCATTAAAAACCTAAGTAAACTACCCTACATTTATTTTAGAAAAAAATCATTAAATTCTCAAAATTATATCTTATTAAAGACATAAAAATAATTGAAGAAAATCCTTTAATATAAGTAAATTCTTCTTTAAACAGCTTAATAAAATCTTCATCTACGATAATTATCGTCGCATTTCTAGGACTTAATTTATCCATTAAATCATATAATATTTCCCAATATTTATCTAAATAACTTCTCTGTTTTATATTTAATTTTAATTCATCATATAAATAGTAATAAGTTAAAAGTCCTTGGTCATAAGGTATTTTTTCAAGCTGCAAAATTGGCCTATACAATTCAAGACATTTGTCACAGATTTCAGGAAAAGAGTAAAGATTTCTAAAAGTAGTTTCTTTAACAAAAAAATGTTCACATATTTTGCATTTCATTTTGTTTATTCATGAGTTGAATTTCCTTTTTAGCTTGCCTCATTGCCTTTGATAAGTATTTTGAGTAAAAGATAACAGATCCATTTTCAAACCCTATAGCACGACCAACTCTTCCTGCTATTTGGATTAAGGTAGATTTATTAAACACATCATGTTCTGCTCTTAATACAATACAGTCAATATCAGGAAATGTAATTCCTCTTTCAAGTAATGTAGTGGTTATTAATACTCTGAATTCTTTGCGATAAAATGAAGATATTATATTTTGTTTATCTAAGGAATTGCTATAAACAAAGCGAATGCTTGGATTTATTAAATGTAATTCTTTATAGTATCTTTTTCCTAAATTTATTGTAGGAATAAAAACTAATGTCTGCCTTGTTTTTTTAAATAGATTTCTTAATATATTTAGCATTTTTTGTTCAGAAGATATATGTTTGAATTCAGGGACAATCAAAGGTTTATAATGATATCTAGATGGAATTAATTGATATTTCATATTTGTAAATTTAATTTTTTTCTTAAAACTCGAATCTATAGTCGCAGACATATATAACATTACTCCATCTTTTTTAATTGATTTTTTTAATATTCGATAAAGAAATTGATTATTATAAAAAGGGAATGCATCAACTTCATCAATTATTAACAAATCAAATTCATGATAGAAATAAATCAATTGTTGGGGCGTAGAGATAATTAAATTTGCTTTTTGAAATACTTTTTTTCCTTCATAAAGGGGAGCTATATTTGTTTTAGGAAAATCTCTTAAAAAACGCTGATATACTTCTTTTAACACCGCAACTCTAGGTAAAATATAGCCTATTTTTTTATTTTGATTTAACGCCTTTAAAATCGTCTTATAAGTCATTTCTGTTTTACCAGCGCCACAGACTGCCTGTAAGAATCCATTAGTTGATCTATTAAAACAATCTAATAAAAATAGAGATCCCTTTTCTTGGGCTTTTGATAATGTGTATTCCATATTTAAAACATGTCTTAGCTTTGGAATTTCTCTTTGATATCTATAAAGGGACATGTTGTCGTTAATTTCACCATATTCATAACAATCTAAACAATAGTATCTTCCTGAAGAATCTTGATAGATATTTTCACTTAAACACCGATTGCATTTTGTTTTTGTGACAGCTTTTACTTTTTCTTGGTAATTATCTTCTCTATATAGTTTTTCAATCATATTTCTCACCAAGAAAATATTACTTAAATGATGGTTATTTTCTTTTAAAAAGCCCCTACATTTTGTAGAGGCTTTTGTTTATTTAATTACAATATTAACTAATTTTTTAGGCACTATGATAACTTTAATAATTTGTTTACCTTCAATTATTTTCTTAATTTTATCTCGATTTAATGCTAGTTTTTCTATTTCTTCTTTACTAATATTAGCATCAACCATTACTTTATCTTTAACTTTCCCATTAATACTTATTACAAAAGTAATCTCATCATCAACCATCTTTTTAGAATCATATTTAGGATATGATTCAAATACTAATAAATCTTTATGACCAAGTTTTTCCCATAATTCTTCACAAATATGAGGAGCTATTGGATATAGTAATTTTAACAATACTTCATAATCTTTTTTTGTAATTTCTTTTTGTTTTTGATATTCATTTACTAAAGTCATCATTTTAGCTATAGCTGTATTAAATTTCAAAGATTCTATATCTGTTTGGACTCCATATATAGTTCTATGAATTAATTTTTCTAAAGATTTTGTATAAAATTCTTCACTATTAACATTTGGAAATAATCGCCAAATTTTATCTAAAAATCTTCTAGCGCCTTTAAGTCCTGAATCTGACCAAGGAGTACTCATTTCATAATCGCTGATAAACAACACAAAAGTTCTTAAGGTATCAGCTCCGTATTCATCAATAATATCAGTGGGATTTACAACATTCCCTCTAGATTTTGACATTTTTTCATTATCTTTACCAAGAATAATACCTTGAGCAGTTCGCTTTTTATATGGTTCTCTAAACGGTACTTCTCCGATATCATATAAGAATTGATTCCAAAAACGTGAGTATATAAGATGTCTTGTGACATGTTCCATACCACCGTTATACCAATCTACTTGCCCCCAATAATTTAATTTCTCTTTGCTTGCGAAGTGTTCATCATTAAAAGGATCCATATATCTTAAGAAATACCAAGATGAACCAGCCCATTGAGGCATTGTGTCTGTTTCTCTTCTTGCTGGCCCTCCGCAAATAGGACATTTACAATTAACGAATTCTTCAATATTAGCTAGTGGAGATTCGCCTGTATCAGAAGGCATAAATTTTTCAACCATTGGTAGTTCGACTGGTAAATCTTCATAAGGTACTGGAACTATTCCGCATTTATCACAATAGATAATAGGAATTGGCTCACCCCAATATCTTTGGCGATTGAAAGCCCAATCTTTCATTTTATATTGTGTTGCTTCTTCACCAATATTATGTTCTTTCATATAATCAATAATTTTGTCTATGGCTTCTTTTACTTGTAAGCCATTAATTAAAGGACTGTTAATCATTTCACCGCCAGATATATCAGTATAAGCTTCCTTAGAAATATCTCCGCCTTTTATAACTTCGCGAATTTCTAAATTATATTTTTTTGCAAAATCATAGTCTCTTGTATCGTGTGCAGGAACTGCCATAATTGCGCCAGTTCCATAGGTAATCATTACATAATCAGAGATGAAAATAGGAATTTCTTCTTCATTTAGAGGGTTAATTGCTTTTAGTCCTTTAATTTCTACTCCTGTTTTATCTTTAGCAAGTTCTACGCGTTCAAATTCACTTTTCTTTTTTGCTTTTTCTTGATAAATTTTAACTTCTTCTAAGTTTTCAATTCTATCTTCAAATTGTTTTAATAGAGGATGTTCTGGAGCTATAACCATGAAAGTAGCTCCATAAATAGTGTCAGGTCTTGTGGTAAATACTTTTAATGATTCATTTGAATTAGCCACAGGAAAATAGATATAAGCGCCTTTAGATTTTCCAATCCATTTTGTTTGTTCTGTTTTGATTCTATTATTGCATTCTAATTCTTCTAATCCTTCAAGTAATTTATCTGCGTATTCTGTAATCTTCAAAAACCATACATTTTTTTCCATTTGAATAACATCAGAATGACAGCGATCGCATTTTCCACCTTGAGATTCTTCATTAGATAATATAACTTTACAGCTAGGACAATAATTTACATAAGCAACATCTTTATAAACTAAATTATGTTCAAACATTTTTAAAAATATCCATTGTGTCCATTTATAATACTTTGGATCAGTTGTATCTATAATTCTACTAAAATCAAATGAAAATCCTGCAGATTTTAATTGTTTTTTAAATGTCTCTATATTTCTATCTGTGATAATCCTTGGATGTATTTGTGTTTTAATTGCATAATTTTCTGTAGGTAACCCAAATGCATCAAAACCAATAGGAAACAAAACATTTTTCCCTTCCATTCTACGCTTCCTTGAAATAACTTCCAAGCTTAAATAAGCACGAATATGCCCTATATGCATCCCCGCTCCAGATGGATAGGGATATTCAACTAATGAATAATATTTTTCTTTATCATCATTATCTTTAGCTTTAAAATAATCGCCTTGATACCAAATATCTTGCCACTTCTTTTCAATCTTTTTTTCATCAAAAGTTGGTATAAATTCACTCATCTTTTTCCTCCTAATTTAAAAAAATCGCCCTAAAAAAGGACGAATTAATCGCGGTACCACCTTAGTTCTGAATAAAATTCAGCTCTTAAAACTTTAACGCAGTTAACGAACTTCACTCCCGTGTTGCATGAAGCCTACTCCATAGACTAATTCAAACAATTTGTTTATTAACTTCCACCTTATGTTAACTCTCTATAAAACAAGATTGTTTTACTACTTCTATTTCCATGTATTTATCAATATTATAGCATATAACTTAATTATTACAACCCCTTTATTCTTCCTTATCTTCTTTATCTTCTAAATCATTATCGGAACTATTTTTTTCCATTTCTCGCAAAACCAATTGAATATTTAATTCTCTAGTCAAAGAAAATAAAGGCCTATATGCAAAGAAAGCTAAAACGAAGAAAATAATAGGATCAAAATTTAACAAATTATAAAATGTAATTAATAAAGCAGTTGGAGTTAATGCAAAGGTGACTAATTTAAATCTATTCTTATAAGAAATATTATTGCGATAGCGATAAAACATCATCGTAGATATCAAAATGATAGTTAAAATTAATACTAAATTCATTAAAGTATTAGAAATTATTCCCGAAATAAAGAGAAGGTGAGTTATAAAATCAGTTACATCAGTTATTGAATTAAAATCTCCATATTTCGATGATAATATCTGCTCGGAAACAATTAAGTTTCTACTTCGATATAAACTAATGTCTTTACCTTGTAAAACAATGCTAGAATCCCCAATATTTGATATATTATCGACAGTCATATCTTCATTCAAAAAGAAAATCTGAACTCCGTAAATATCATACATAGTATTGACATTGTAATTATCTCCATTACATACAAATTTATTATCAACTATATCACAACCAGTACTATCTTCTGTGAATGTTGGATTATCATAACTTAAATATAAATTGTACATACCTAAAGACATGAAAATAGCCATTACTAAAATATAAAATGATGTAAACCATCCATTTCTTTTAACTTGTTTAAATAACCCTTTAGGATTAAAAATACTATCATGTAAAATATAAAACATCATATCACCAACAAATATTATAACATTTTTTTAATTTTATTTTTATTTTTTGTTTAAATATTATTAAAAGATATATGATATAATTTGAATGGTGATTAAATGAATTATTTTACAAAAGAAAAACGATATAATACCTTAAATCAGTATTATAGGCATATATTTGGGACTAAAGTTTATAAAATTTCTTTAAACGGAGATTTCACCTGTCCAAATAGAGATGGAACTTTGTCTTATAAAGGATGTATTTATTGTTCGGAATCAGGTTCAGGTGATTTTGCTGGAAACAAAGAAAATACTCTAAGAGAACAATTTGATACAATAAAAGAAGTTATGCAAAAAAAATGGCCCTCAGGTAAGTTTATTGCTTATTTTCAAGCAAATACTAATACCTATGGTTCTATAAAAAAATTAAGGGATCTTTTTGAAACTGCTTTAACTTTAGATCCTAATATAGTAGGCCTAAGTATCGCAACTAGACCTGATTGTTTACCGGATTATGTTTTAGATTATTTAGAAGATTTAAATAGAAGAACATTTTTAACTGTAGAATTAGGTTTACAATCAACTAATGAAAAAACTTTAAAATTCATAAATCGCAGTCATAATCTTGGACAATTCGTTGAAGCTTGCGAAAAGCTTAGAAAAAGGAATATTAATGTAGTAGTTCATATTATTAATGGTTTACCAACTGATTCAAGGCAAGATATGATTAATACAGCGAAATTTTTAAATGATTTAGATATTCAAGGTGTTAAGATTCATATGTTGTACATTCAAAAGAAAACAGAATTGGCTTATTATTATAAAAATAATCCTTTTCCTCTTCTATCCTTGGAAGAATTCGTAGACATCGTTGTAGAACAACTAGAATATCTTGATGAGTCTATAATAATCCATCGCATTACTGGAGATTGTCCAAGAGATGAACTTATAGCTCCTTTATGGACTTTAAAAAAACTGGTAGTAGCGAATGAAATAGATAAAAAAATGAGACTAATTGATACTTATCAAGGCATAAAGAGGAGATTATAATGAATAAATTAGGACATATTGCAGGTATATCATTCGCAATTATTTTCGGTTTTTCCTTTATGTTCTCTAAGATTGCTTTGGTATATATTTCTCCAATGGGGTTAATTGCTTATCGTTTTTTATTAGCTTTTGTTGGTTTTGAAATTCTTAGAATTACTAAAATAATAAAGGTAAACGTTGAAAAAAAATATCTTCTTTCTGTATTATTAGTAGCTCTTTTTCAACCAGTTATGTACTTTATTTTTGAAACCTATGGATTAACTATTATTACGAGTTCTGAAGCAGGTATGATGATTGCTTTAATACCTATTTTTGTGACTATTCTATCGGCTGTTATTTTAAAAGAAAAACCTACCAAATTACAAATTTTATTTATATTTGTATCTGCTTTTGGTATTTTATTAATTCAAGGAATGAAGACTGGTTTTCATATAAACAGCAGTTTTTTAGGATTCTTATTACTTTTTGGGGCTGTTTTTTCAGCTGCTTCCTTTAATATTGCATCTAGAAACGCCTCAAGAAAATTAAAGCCTCAAGAAATAACTTATTATATGATGCTTTTAGGAGCTGTTATATTTAATTTAATCTATATTATACAGTTAGGCTTTAATCACAATTTAATTGATTATTTTTATAATATTTTAGATATTAAAATAATTATTCCTATTTTTTACTTAGGTGTAATTGCGTCTATTGTTGGATTCTTTTTAGTAAACTATTCCTTAAGTAAAATGCCAGCACATGTATCAAGTGTATATGCTAATTTATCTACTGTTATTGCGGTTATGGCTGGATATGTTTTTTTAAAAGAAGCGCTTTACTGGTATCACATTATAGGTGGTATATTAATTATTATTGGAGTATACGGTGTCGCAAGAGGAAATATTATTAATACAAAGAAAGGGTGATCAATTTGGTTAAAATTACAGAATTATCTCATGAATTATTAGCAAAGACAAAAAACGCAAGGATTGCGATTGACATGACTTGCGGAAATGGTCAAGATACCATTTTTTTAGCTGAAATTTCTAAAGAAGTATATGCTTTTGATATTCAAGAAATAGCGATTAATAATACAAAACGATTATTAAAAGAAAATAAAATAGATAATGTTATTGTTAAAAAAGAATCTCATGAGTTATTTGATATTTATGTTAATACTCCTTTTGATATAGCAATTTATAATCTTGGCTTTCTCCCTGGTGGAGATAAAAAGATTAAAACTGAAGCATTAACTGTAATAAAATCATTGGAAAAAGCTGTTTCTTTACTAGCAAATGATGGAAGAATTATCATAGTTATTTATTTACATGATAAACTAGAATCTGAAAGCATTGAAGGCTTTGTGTCTAATTTAAATAGTGAATTCGATGTAATGAAATATAAAATATTAAATAAAAAGAAATCTCCATATATAATAGAGATTCATAGAGTGAAATAAAGGGCCTTTGTTTTGGCCCTTTTTATGTATTTTATACTATTTTAATTTAAAAATATTTAAAGTAAAAATGATAAATAATAAGGTAAATATAATATCCCATTCGACTCATGTATATTATCAATACAATAGACAATTGGTTTAATAAATTTATTTTCTTCAACAAGTTTAGTTAATGAAGGGTGTTCTTTAAAATTAGAACCAGATTTAGCTTCAATAATTATAATAGATTTATTTTTTTGTATTACAAAATCAATTTCCATATTTGTAGGCTTTTTGCGATTATAATAATATAATTTATAATTCTTTTTCTTAAATACATCGGCTAATGCATTTTCTATTATTGACCCTTTATTAATTTCTATATCTCCATTTAATACTTCTTTTTGAATTCCTTTAAATGATAAAGCTACTAATAATCCAATATCTTTCATATATACTTTAAATAAGTTTCTTTTTACATTTAATAAAAGGGGATATTCAATAGATGCCACGTTGTAGCATGGAATAGCAATTTCAGCATTAAAAAGCCACATTATTGAATCTTCATATGTTCTCATTTTAGGTTCTTTAGATAACATTGATAAATAGTATCTTTTGTTCTTTTTATTTAATTGTGAAGGTATAGAATCAAATATTTCTTGAACTTTGATTTTACTTTTACCTGCATATTTTTTAATGTCATCTCTATAACTATTAATAATATCCATTTGTTCTTTAATAACAACATTAATATCATATGTTTCAACAAATTTATTAACTACAGCTGGCATACCTCCAACTATTATATACTCTCTAAAATAACGCATCATTATATTATGTATAGCTTTATTTATTGGTTTTTTCAAAGTTAAAGATTTTTTTAATGAATCAATAACATCATTAGAAATATTTCTTGCCCATAAGAATTCTTCAAAATCTAGTGAATGCATATTAATTTGTGTTTCAAATCCTACTGGGTAACTACTTACTTCATTAAAATTAATACCTAACAAAGATCCAGACTCTATATAGTCAAATCTACCATCTTGCACAAGAAATTTAACTGCCACTCTTGCATTAGGACAAGATTGAATTTCATCAAAAAAAATTAAGGTATTATTTTCTATAAAAGGTCCCAGTCCCATAGCAGACATATTTAGAATAATAGAATTTGCATCTAGCGAAGCAGAAAAAATATCTTTATATTCTGGATTGCGTTCAAAATTCAATTCAATAAAAGATTTGTAATTTTCTTTTCCAAATTTTTGTATACTAGTAGTTTTACCTACCTGTCTAGCTCCTTTAATTAATAATGCCTTTTTATTTTTTGTTAATTTCCATTCTTTTAATTCTTTTTCTATCTTTCTAGATAACAAATTAATCACTCCTTACAATACTATATCACACCTTTTTCTTTGATTATGCAATACTAAATTACACCTTTTTCCTGCGTTTTTATATCTTTTATTACACCTTTTTCTTTTTTTAATATATCTTTTCTTACTTATAAAACAAAAAAGGACCTTAAGTCCTTTTATTCTTTTTCTGTATATAATTCATATTTTTGTAATTTCATTATCCTTGCATAGAATGAGAAAGGAAATATTAATATTTTTTGATTATATACTAAAATTAATGCATCTCTTTCTCGCCTAATTGCTTGTAAGTTTTCATAGGTTTCAATGATATATTTATCATTATTATCATCTAAATTCAATTCTTGAAATGCTCGATCTATATTTTTAAGTAAAATCTTCTTCTCTTCATGAGGAAGATTTTTTATTACAACCTTTGTGAAAGGTTCTAAATAAGCTGGTGAATGGACGTTATATATAAGATTTACAATTTTGCGAATTTCAACGTGGAAACGAGCACGTATTTTTTGAACTTTATTTAACTCTATTTTTAAATCTCTTATAATAAAAATAGATGCAATTATTATTAAAATAATTAGGACAATAATAAGAAATAATATTTCAAATATTATTCCAGCTAAAGTTTGCATAACCTACTTCACTTCCTTGTACAAGTATGGTTTTAAAATATCAACCATATCTAAACGTTCCCAAGGTAAATCTAAATCATCTCTACCAAAATGTCCATATGTAGCTGTTTGTCTATATATAGGTCGTTTCAAATCAAGTGTTTCAATTATTGCCTTTGGGTGTAAATTAAAATGTTTATTTATTATTTTAATTATCGATTCTTTTGGAATTTTGTTAGTTCCAAATGTTTCAACTCCAACACTTACAGGACTAGCTACTCCAATAGCATATGATACCTGTATTTCTATTTCATCAGCTAATCCAGCAGCTACAATATTTTTAGCGATATATCTTAACATATAAGCAGCGGAACGATCAACTTTTGATGGATCTTTTCCTGAAAAAGCACCTCCACCGTGATGTGCTCTACCCCCATAAGTATCAACTATAATCTTTCTTCCTGTAAGCCCTGAATCTCCTGCAGGTCCTCCTTTTACAAATCTACCTGTAGGATTAATTTGATAAGTTGTTAAATCATCCATAAATTCTTTAGGTATAACATATTTAATTACATGTTCTATAATATCTTCTCTTATTTTTTCGTGACTAACTTTAGGATGATGTTGAGACGAAATCAAAATATTATCAAAACGTTTAAATGATCCATCCTCATTAAATTCGGCTGTTACCTGAGTTTTACCATCCGGTCTTAAATAATCAATAATTCCGTTTTTTCTTACAAATGCCAACCTTCTTGCAAGTTTATTTGCATAATAATGAGTTATTGGCATATAATTATCAGTTGCGTTAATTGCATAACCAAACATCATGCCTTGATCTCCAGCACCTTGTTCATGATTTCTGCTTGAATCAATACCTAAAGCTATATCTGGAGATTGCTCATCAATACTAACTAAAACAGATAAATTTTCAGAATCAAATCCATATTTACCTCTATCATATCCTATTTCCGCTACTACTTCTCTAGCTATTTTTTGGATATCAACATATGTATTAGTAGTAATTTCTCCAGTAATGAAAACAAGTCCTGTAGATACTAATGTCTCACATGCAACTCTTGCTTCAGGATCTTTTTCTAAAATAGCATCTAATATTGCATCGCTTACTTGATCACAAATTTTGTCTGGATGTCCTTCAGTAACAGATTCTGTTGTAAAATATTTGTACATATATATACCTCTTCACTAAATAAGCTTGTAATAGATAGCCTCAAAATCTTCACTATATTTAACAAATCTATCCACTATCTGTGGATCAAAATACGGGTATAATTCTAACTGAATTAAATCAATAGCTCTTTGATGCTTTAATACTCGCTTATAATTTCTTGGTTGTCTTAAAATTTCATATAATTCACATAACAAAATGACCTGTGATTCACGATTATTTTGAATGCTATTCATATCTTTTATAAAGTCTTTTGTAACTGTTTTTTCAAAATGCGCTCTAATTATATCTTCTCCCTTTTTTTCTAGTTGGAAACGTTTAATAATTACTGAACCTATAATTGTTTTTTCTCTAATTTTTAAGAAATCTTTTTCATCTAAAACTTCTTTTTGGTTATATTCATCCAAATTTAAAAGATTTTTCTTATCGATATGTATTGTGGAAAACTCAAAAAGTTCTTGACATAATTTTGAAGAATATCCTAAATAATTACCGAGTTTAGAAGCCATTTCCGCTACTCTTCTTGCGCTCTTTTCTTGATTTTCTTCGACTTTCTCATCACCACGTTGTTTATATACACTTATGACATCAAAAACATCAGATACAACGGCTTTAAAATCTTTTTCCATTGCTCTTCTTTTAATCAATTCTTCTTTACGCTTATTATTTAAATCTTCTGAGATTTTTGCATTAGAATATAAAGCAATCATAAATACCGCTAATACTAATGTCCTTAAGAAAATATCAGTTAATATTGGTCCTTTAATATAATCCCATAGAGTAATAAAATCCGTTGCGTATAAATATACAGGATATAATACAACTAAATGAATTATAGTCATTGCGACAATAGAGACTTTATAAACGGCTGATAATAATCTCGAATCTTGATATAAAGCAATAACAACTAATGAAAAATAAATCAAAGCATACCCTGCTTGTGTGATTGAAAAGAAATTTGTATCTGCAGTGCTTACAAGACTAAATTTCAACTTTAAATATACCGCAACTGCCATAAACAATATATAAAAGCCTGACAAGTATTCTCCCATTTGTTGCTTTTGTAAAGTGGTTGGTTCTTCTGAAATTACTTTTCTTATTGTTTGTGATACTAAAGTTGCAATCAAAGCGAATATAACTGTTACAATTATATTCATAGATTGATTAACGCCCTCAGAACCAATTAAAGTAAATAATATAAACACAATGTTAGTAACAAAAGTTATATTTCTAATAACTTTATTTCTTCGGTAAAGGACCTGAGTTTCATCTAAGATATCTACTCCTGTTTCAAAACTGAACCAATTAATAAACCTATATCTTATTTTGGAAAACAGGTTATTCACGTGGTTTTTATTTTCTACTTCAAGTTGTTTAATATTAGCAGCGACTTTATTTTCATCGAAATTCTTTTTAAATGAAGAAATTCTAAAGAAATCAATTAATTTATCAATAAAACTTTTTTTCTTAGGAGCTTTATCGATAGATACTGTATTAAAATAATCATCGATTTTTTTCTTTAGTTTTTCTTTTTCTTCTTTTTTCTTCGTCGCGGGATCATTGTTACGAAAAAATTCGTCTAACATCTTTTCACGGTTATCCATCAATTCACCCCTTTCATACGTAAAATAATTTTAATTTAATTAAAATAATTGTGGTTCTTCTATTATTCTTGGGTCTTTATTAGCTTCATTTTCATTTTCTATTTGGGCAACTCTAGTTGAAGCTGCAGCAGCTATCGCTCCAACAATATCATCTAAAAAAGTATGACAAGCTGGTTTATCTGATTTTCCATCTTCATTTAATTTCGCAACTATCCCTGGTTTATTAATATCAATATCACCAAAATTAGTTTTTCCAATAGTTCCATACATTCCCGCTACTTCAATTCCAAACAATTCATCAATTCCAAACATTCCTAAATCAGATGCTAGAATTTCTTGAATAGGACCTTCAAATGCATGTTCTTCAGTTAGACGATCAATTTCGGCTCCTAATTGCACAAGGTGAAAAACATCTCTCAAAGAAAGAATTTTTTCTACTGAATCCTTGCATTCTTTATAAGAGATATTCGGATTCCATTTTGATTGTTGTAAAAAAGCAATCTGTGCAATATCATCAATTTCAACTCCGCGTTTTTTTAATAACTTTACATTCATATCTAACATTTCAGCTCTTGAAAATAGATTTTTCTCTCTGTTCACAAAATCACTCCTTTTATATTTTAATATAAAACCATCCTAACTAGTTATTATATCATATATTTTATATGATGAAACTAGGTTTTTCATTATTCAACCATCTTTCCTTTAACAAATAATGTTCTTCCCGTTCCATTCATGAATGATAAAACATCCATCTTTTTCTTACCTTGTAATTGTAAAACCTTTGGCTGAATCAATCCATTCTTTGTTTGTATGCTAAATCCATCCTTTTTAACTTCAACAATTTCACCAATATTACTGGATATATTTTTGTCTATATATTTAACAGAATATAATTTTACTTTTAATCCATCAATTAAAAAATAAGTTAATGGCCAAGGGTTAAATGCTCTTACATGATTATATATCTGTTTGGCAGTTTGAGAAAAATCAATATGTTCTTCTATTGGCTTAATATTATAAGCATAAGTTACTTGTGATTCATCCTGTGTTTTTGGAATAATATTTGGCAATTCTTTCAATGTTTTAATCAATAAATCTCTACCAACTATGCTAAGTTTTTCTTCTAATGTACCAACAGTATCACTTTCGGTTATATTAACTTCTTCTTGAGCTAAAATTTCTCCTGAATCCATCTTTTTTCTCATATACATAATAGTAATTCCGGTTTTTGAATCTCCATTTTGGATAGCTCTATGCATTGGAGAACCGCCTCTATATTTTGGCAATAGAGATGCATGTACATTGATAGCTCTATTTTTAGCGTGATTCAATACTATTTCAGGAATCATTTGCCCATAGGCAGCTACTATGATGAAATCTAAATCTAAATCTGATATTTCTGAATAATCCTTTTTTATACTACTTGGTTGAAATACTTTTATTCCTAATTCTAATGCTTTATTTTTAACTGGCGTTGAAGTTATTGTTTTTTTTCTTCCTACTGGTTTATCCGGTTGTGTAACGACCAATAAAACATCGTGATTATTGTATAATCCTTCTAATATAGGGACAGCAAATTTCATACTTCCCATAAAACATATTTTCATAAATTTATGTCTCCTATCCAACATTAGGAAATCTATCAATCATAATGTATTTGTCATCTGTTTGATATTTTTCCATCATTTGATTTAATATTTTGTTAATGTTATCTATATTTTTATATTTAATTGTAATTTCACAATTATAGCGATTATTTATTTTTTTAACCGCTGGAACTGCAGGTCCTAATATAATAACATCTTTTTCTAAATTTCGCTTTAAATATTTAACTACTTCAATTCCATGATAGAATACATCTCTCATAAATTCACCACTTATTTTTAAATAAATCATATAATAAAATGGCGCATATTTAGCTAGTCTTCTAATATTCATTTCATAATGATAAAAACCTAAATAATCGTGTTCACAAGCATATTTAATTGCATAATGATTTGGATTAAAAGCTTGAATTATCACTTTACCTTTTGCGCTTCTTCTCCCTGATCTTCCCGATACTTGCATGATTAATTGAAATGTTTTTTCAGGGGCTCTAAAATCAGATACAAATAAATTATTATCTGCTTGAATAATTCCAACTAATGTTACTTTAGGAAAATCCAATCCCTTTGCAATCATTTGCGTTCCTAATAGAATATCTCCTGATTCTTCAAATTCATGTAATAATTTTTCATGTGAATTTTTTCTTCTAGTTGTATCGTTATCCATTCTTATTATTTTTGCATTTGAAAATAACTCTATTAATTCTTTTTCTATTTTTTGAGTACCGCTTCCCATAAAACGAAGTGCATCAGTCTTACATTTAGGGCAAACCTTGGGTACAGGTATTTCATAATTACAATAATGACATTTTAATGAATGTGAATATTCATGATATGTAAGAGACACATCGCAGTTTGGACACATTATAACGTGTCCGCAATTTCTACAGATGACAAAATTTGAATATCCTCTTCTATTTATTAAAAGAATTACTTGTTCTTTTAAATCCAATCTTTTTTGTATCTCTTCCTGTAAAACTTTTGAAAAATTAGAATGATTTCCCTTAATAAACTCTTTTTTCATATTCACAACTTCTACTTCAGGAAGTTCTGAGTTTAACGCTCTTTTATTGATAGTTAATAATTCATAATATCCGCGCACATGTCTAGCATAACTTTCGATATTAGGTGTAGCTGATCCTAAAACTATTACAGAATTATAATATTCTGCTCGTTTTTTTAGTACATCAACCGCATAATAATTAGGCATATTCTCTTGTTTATACGTTGATTCATGACATTCATCAACTATTATTAATCCTATATTATCTAAAGGCGCAAAGCAGGCACTTCTTGCGCCAACTACGATGGATGCCTCTTTCCTTATAATTCGTCTCCATTCATCATACTTTTCAAGGGTTGATAATCCCGAATGTAAGACAGCTACTTTATTTTTGAATTCAGCCATTAATCGAGACATCATCATTGGTGTAAGAGAAATTTCGGGAACTAAAAAGATAATTGTTTTTTTCTCCTCAAGAGCTTTTTTTATTGCCTTTATATATATTTCGGTTTTTCCTGAACCCGTTACTCCATGTAATAAAAATGTTTTTCTTTTTCCAATACTATTTATTATTTTTTCATAAACTATTTTTTGTTCATCATTTAAATGAATTGTCTGTTTTTTAGATGGATATACCGAAATAACTTTACGATATGTTTCTTGGTAAAATGTTCTAACAATTCCATATTTTTCTAATGTATTAATAATTGATGTGCTAATTCCAAATTTATTTATTATATTTTTAATAGAGCTTTTATTATCTTTTTTGTTTTTTAAATATTTATATACAAGATTTTGTTTTTCTGTAAGTTTTTTTGTCGGTTCTTTTACTAGAGAAACATACTTAAAAGCTAGAGAACGATTTTTAGGTCTTATATCGTATATTTGTTTTAAAGTTTGTTTTTTCATTTCGTTTTTTACTAACGAATAATATTCACTATCAATTAATTCAAGTAATAATTCATCAGAATCTTCAAAAAAAGGTAAAAGCTTAGAATCTAAAGCCATTTTATTTATAACTTTAACCTTAGGCTTATAAATCATTTTTAAAGCTGCTGGCAACATTGTTTCTAATATTTGTATTAATAAAGAACAAGATTCTTCCTGCATTTTTTTAGCTAAATCAATTAACTCTCTAGTAAGATATGGTTCCATATCGATTATTTTATTAATGGATTTTAATTCTTTTTTGTAGCTACTAGTTTTGACTATTTCTAAACAAAAACCCATAACATTTCGTTTTCCAAATGGAACAATAACACGGGCTCCTATTTCTAAAATATCTTCATATTTAGAAGGAATTATATAATCGTATGTTTTATCAACATTTTTTGATTTTATGTCTACTAATATCTTCGCAATCATTTTCATTCCTCCTTTAAATTATTATATCATGTTTAAATATGCATATAAAGAAATAATATGTTTTTCCATATTCACTCGAATTAATTGCATATAAATTAAAGATAAGTTATAATAATAGAGTAAAAAATGTAAAACATTTTTTTGAAAGGATGAACCTATGGAGAATTTCGACAGTAAAGCGAAAGAAATTCTGATTTTTGCTTTGGGAGGCTTAGGCGAAGTCGGAAAAAACATGTATTGTATCCAATACCAAGATGAACTAATCATTATTGATTCTGGACTTTTATTCCCGGATGAATATTTGATGGGTATTGATTATGTATTACCGGATTATCAGTATTTAATTGAAAATCAAGATAAAATTAAAGCCTTAATCATTAGTCATGGTCATGAAGATCATATAGGTGGAATTCCATTTTTAGTAAAACAGGTTCAAATACCTGTTATTTATGCATCTGGATTAAGTTATGGATTGATAAAGAACAAATTAGATGAAAAAACTTCATTTCCTGTTAATCTAAGAGAATACCAAGAAGATGATATTATTAAATTTGATAAGGTTACTATTTCTTTCTTCCGAACCAATCACTCTATTCCTGATAGTTTTGGAATTAGAGTAAGTACACCTGTAGGACATGTTGTTCATACTGGTGATTTTAAATTTGATTTTTCTCCAACTAGTAAAGACTCTAATTATCATCGCATGGCTAAATTTGGTGAAGAAGGAGTTATTTGTCTATTATCGGATTCAACCAATAGCGAGCTTGAAGGCTTTACTACTTCTGAAAAAGTAGTTGCAGAAAACATCAAAGATTTATTTAAATCAATTGATGGACGTATTATTATATCTACTTTTGCATCTAACATACATAGAATCCAACAGATAGTAGAAGCTTCTATTCAAACTAGAAGAAAAATAGCTGTATTTGGTAGAAGTATGATTAAAAATATTGATGTTGGTTTTAAGTTGGGATATATTAAAGCTCCTAAAGGAACATTTTTATATACTAGAAATAATTCTCAAATCAAAGCTAAAAATATTACAATCTTATGTACAGGTTCACAAGGAGAACCTTTAGCTGCTTTAACGAGAATTGCATCGGGAATTCATAGACAAATTTCTTTAAATCCAGGTGATACTGTAATTTTATCTTCTTCTCCTATTCCAGGAAATTTACAGTCTGTTAACCGCACTATAAATATGCTTTATAAACGAGGTGCTAAAGTAATAACTCAATCTCCATTCGCTGATGTTCATGCATCAGGACATGGTGGACAAAACGAATTAAAATTAATGCTTAAATTGATGAAGCCTAAATATTTTATGCCTATTCATGGTGAATATAGAATGTTAAAAATACATGCTGGATTAGCTGAAGATATCTGTTATTTTAACTATAGATGAAGAGCATAGAGAAGTTTCTTGTGCTCCTAATATTGTATCTAAAGGTTTTATTTACATAAAGAATCACGCTAAAATGATTAGCGAAATGCAAGAGTTAGTTATAGATGTCACTGATAAATTTTTAGATCCAGACAAAAAGCTCAATATTAATGGTATGAAAAACGAAATAACAAAGGCTTTAAAGAGTTATGTTATCAGGCATACAAAAAGAACTCCAATGATTATGCCTGTTATTATGGTATTATAAAACAAACAAAAAGTGGATTAATAACCCACTTTTTTTTCTACTTTAATTTGCATTTCGTTATTACAAACTGCTTTAAAATAATCAAATACTTTTTTAGTAACTAAAGCATCTTCCATAGCATCATGTTTTTGATTGTTTAAATCTATTTCTGAATAGATGTTATAGGCATTAAATAATCCCATATCATTTTTTAATCCAAAATAATTTTT
>NBLG01000049.1 GCA_002084435.1 Tenericutes bacterium 4572_104 | reverse complement strand
TAAGGGGTCGCCCCCTTATACTCTCTGTAAAGAGCAGACCCCGCCCTGTGGTGTTTGTCAAGTTTGATTTACAAAAAAAAGCGTTATATGATGAGGTGTAAAGTTTGTTTTACATAAAAGTCTCTACTTAAAAATCATTATGCGTATGAGGTACGAATAGCATAATACCATAACTGAAAAAGAATACGCAATAGTGATAGGAACGGCATCCTTTTTTTATTTCAAAAAAAGATACAGTGGATAGCACGGCTATTGCCCAAATTAAATTTATTTCCCAAAATTAGAAGATAAATGAATGCTAGAATAAACATCATCAACACGAAAGTTATTACAACCTATATATAATGTATCCCACGCATCTCCGCCGTCTGTACGTAGTTCAACAGGGTCAAGTGGTGTATCTTCCAGCTTTTCACCTGATTTGTTTTTGCCCCAACCTCTGGAGGTAACAGAAGTCATCGTTTGCTCCATTCCTTGTATAAGAATTTCGTTATTAGGCTGATTAAAGGATGGAAATAAACCTTTAAAACCTTTCAATCCATCATCAATAAGTTTATGTTTCTCATGATGTTTCATTGCTTGACCTATATATTTTGCTGTAACATAGAATCCTCTTGAGCTGAGGACTCTAACAATTGTTTCGTAGAATGCTTCTGAGTTCGTTCCACTTTTGCCCTGAAGAAATGTATGATCATAATAGAATATTACATTCTTATCAGGTAATGGATCATAGTAATCAGCAAAATTATTACATACTTCAGTAAGCATTCTAGGACTCTTAACAAAGAAAGAGTTAAGAGTTTTCATTAAGTTCTGGGCATAGTTAGGTTGCCCTACAACTAACCAGTTAACATTTATATTTGTATCAAAAGCTATGCACAAAGGTCTATCAATGTTGATGTCTGTATCTTGGGTACAATCATAAGTTTGCTCAGCTGCACGTTTCCAATCAATATCTCCATAATCAGATCTAAACTGATTAAGAAAAGAATTATCATAAGCAGTATAGAAATGTAAAGTATCAGCTAAAGCTGCATAAAATCCACCTGCAGTATTCTTTATTATCAAACTTTTCGTTTGAAATGAGAAGAATTAGAACCTAGAGACAACGCTTCATATATCTTATATATAATATTCTCAACATGCTTTAAAACATCTTCATCCATCTTATCTTTTTCCGATAACATCCACATACCTCTTTTTGTAGTCGGCATGTCTGAAACAATAGTATGTCCAGTATGTAGATGACAATTTTTGAAATAGTGTAAGCCAGAATTAGCAGGAATAGTTTCATTAACCAATTTTTCACGATTAAGAGTCTTTCCTTCGTCTGCCATCCAATAATCTAAAGTAAGAGAATTTGAAGAATAAGGAATATCCTGTGAAATAATGGCATTCGCTGAACCATTGTACCAGTGTATGTAATAATCCCACGATCGAGGTTTAATGTGTGGGTCTGCAAAACCAGCCGACTTAGGAGCTTTTCTACCTACATAATAATGAACACCTTCTTTGTAACCTAAGCGATTAAGAGCGTGTAATGTTGCAGGAAGAGTTCTAGTAAGAACTTGCTTATAAGTAGAACCCACGATGCCACCAGTTGAACGAGGCATTGCTTGAACAGATTGTAACAGGCGGGGCATAATTAAGCCCTCAGACTTACCAAAACGACGTGAAGCAATTGCAGTTAAATTACGTGGAGATATGCGATTGACATACCTTTGAGCCTTATTCAGATAGAATTTTTTACTTTTTGGTTTCATCCTTTAACTTTTCAGATTCATCAGATTTATT
Source organism: Tenericutes bacterium 4572_104 (assembly GCA_002084435.1). Next base: position 4,040 of record NBLG01000049.1, on the reverse strand, counting down.
ATAACCATATTTCGCCTCGAGTTTTGCTCTTAATCCATCTAAGTCCTTAACAGGCTTAATGCCTAATATAGTTGGGTCAGAAGTAATCTCAGCAGCAAAAGGAATTATTTCGTCCCAATCTGGCTTAACAATATCCTCTTTATCAGTAAGATGATGTTTACCAAGAATGTTAGCAGCATAAGACATTGTATAACCGTCGCCTTTTGCTTCTGCCAAGGCTATAGCTTTTTTAGTAGTTTCAGTTATGAAGTAGCGGATAAATGTTTTGTTTGGGTTGCCTCCTGGGTCCTTGCTTGTCGCAATCATTCGTTCTACAACAGATACATCGTTGCATATTTGAGGAAAAGAAATAGAGGCATAAGTTTTCTTAATTTTCTTATACAAGTCGTAATCAGTTATATATAAGTTTTTTAATTTAACTTCTGTAATAATAAGCAACCTTTTTTTGTACTCTGTTTGCCGATAATCTAAAACAATAGAATCATCAGAAAAACTTTCTAATATTATTTCAATATTTGCTTTTTTAGACATTTGTTATTTCTTTTATTTTCTGAGTATCAATAAGTTTAAAAGCTTCTTGTTGAGCTGCAGGACTACCCATTTTAGCAAGCTTAACAATTTGCTCTCGTAATTCAGCTTCACTGATCAGTTTACCTCTTTGATAAGATTTATAAATTTCAGTATTATTATCAGTAACAAAATCAATAAATATTTCAACATCTAGCTTCATTAGAATTGCTATTTCTTTGTATGAAAAAAACAAAGAAGAATATTTCTCAATATTATTTAATTGATCTTGTGATAATATCATTTTCAAAAATTATAGAGTTGTCTAATAATTGGTTAAACTTTCGATTATAAATTTCATATATTTTTTTATGAGTACAAATGACACCAGTTTCTTCAGAATTGTTTGGAGTTGCATTTGCTGACTGGTTCACAACAATTTTAAATTTATCATTTTCGATAAGAATTAATTTCATGTGATTTCTAGATAGGCCAATTTTTTTAACAATATTATTTGCAAAAAATAGCAAAGCAGTTTTGTTCCTGGTAACTGAAGTATTAAGAATTAATTCTAAGTTAGTAATATGACCTAACTCTATGGCACTAAGAAAAGTCCTGAGAGTTACTTCAGAAATAGAAAAAGAAGTAATTGAAACTTTTGCCGGACCGGAAAAGGAAAGAAGATAAAGTAATAGTTCATGAAAACTCCATCTACCTTCAGTGAAAAAATGATAATATTGGTCAGGAACAATTTCAGCTATTTCAGAAGCAATAATATCATATTTCTTAAAATCAAACATTAGCGAATATCTATGATTTCGCTACCGGATGCAATTTGAGTTTTATACTCATAAGCAGCAATTTTAAATCCTTTTCGAATAACGGAGCTATCAGAAGTAAAACGAACCTTTACGGTGTCGCCTGGAACAGAATCTGATTTCCAATTATCGCCTAAATTACCATGATATGTATTAATAAGATTATCGTTAATATCATATAACCTAACAAAATCATAATCAGCCTCAGTATCAAAAGTTTCAAAAATAACTTTCATTTCCAAAGCACCAGCTTTAGAAATAGTATGTGTTTCATCCGCACCGTTAGGATAATCATTAGGATAGTTAGGCGAAATAATATTTGCAACATCTACTGTCCAAATGTCAACAGTGTCAATTAGTAGATTAGTCCAAGTGCCGCCGTTAGCAATGCTATATTTCATTGCTAATCTACATATATGAAAACCTACAGTTCTGTGATTATGTGGAATCTTTAGATTGCGACCACCACGTGCGAACATTGCAGCATCAGCTTCATTAGTAAACTTCTTAGAAAATGGAATAACAAAAAGTTTACAATCATTATGAGAATAATTGATATTACCATATATATCCCAGGTTATACAATCTCCATCGACAAGGGCTTCACCTTCCGAGGTTTCATTTATTTGATTAAGATTATAAATCTTATCAAAATTCTTTAATGTCCCATTATTGCTGATTCCTGACAAAAATACACCATCAGCTGCAATGTCCATAGCAGGGAATGATTGCCTGTTTATTTGATAAACAGAACCGCTTGTGAAGCTAATAGCTATATTATCGAGACCGCCTATGACTTGTGTAATTACTAACGATGCGTCAATTCCGCTCCTATAACCTCCACCTTTTACAAGCCGAGTGTTTTCTCTCATCCGAGAGATTGCTCCTTGCCCACCAAAAGTAATTGCTTCTGTAGTACGCTGGAACACAATAGGACCATTTGCAACAACAGAATTATAATCTTGAATAGAAATATAAGCAATAGGTAAAAAAGCTCCTACTGGGAATACTTCAGAATTAAAAAGTTTGATTTTATCTTCTTGTTGAGAAAAAGCAGCATAAACAATAGAGAACTTATCAAGAGTAGAAGTACCTTGAGGTATTTCTACTCTAGCTCTGCCGTCAGCACCGTCGCCAGTTGTGCAGTCAAGAGAATATTCTTTGCCTTCTAAATAGAACTTTATATCTCCCCCATTAATAGCTCTAGCATCAACATAGATTTTGTCATCTTGTGTAACTAGGGATAGGTCAGCCTTATCGAGACTCATAGAGTCGAGATAACCAGCAGATGTTTCTGTAATTATTGCTGTTTTATCAAAAAAAAAATCTACATCTAGCTTATAAAATAAATCATCAGCAGAAGTAACAGCAGGTAGAGTAACATCATTATAATTTATTTTGAATTCCCCTAAGGCTTCATCGTATATTTGCATGCAAGCTTTTCATTTCGTTGTTAAGTTTTGAGTTTTCAATAAGCTTCGTTTTTTTCTGAAGAAAAAGAATTTGATTATTTTGAAAATATAATTTTTCATTATAATTTAATAAATCCCAAGAGAAAGCTAACAATTTATTTGTAAGAGCTTTCGAACTTGGGATTTTTCTACTATCGAGTGTGTGAGGTATTATTTCTTTTTCTTCGAAACTGGTTTTTCTTGCACTTCGTCTATTTCCGTCTCTTTTTTCGCTTTCATCTCCAGCTCTTCTTTCGCTTTCGCTTCTTTTTCGGCTTTCGCTTTCTTGTCTGCTTTTGCTTTCTGCTCTATATCTGAGTTGATAAGAGGTTTCTGCTTTTTTTTTGAAGTTTGAGAAAGAAGACGTATTTGTCTCTCGATTCTAGCTTTTAACAAATTATGAGCATAACTTCCCTTTTTTGCATCATCATTCTTGCGTAAAAAAGTAGTATGATTTCCTTCTAATTGAACTAAAAGAACTAAACCTTCTTTTAAGTCTTGCCTGTCAGATTCAATCCAACCTATAAGTTTATTTTTCATTTGAATATTTTTAAGATAAAAAGAATATAAAGAGAAAGTATATTGATATATACTTTCTCTTTAATTATTTATACAGTTACTTTTTCAACAGAAGCTGTAGAACCGTCTGGAGCTGAATCCAAGAAAGACATTTGACCGCCAAATCCACTATTATTGAGTTCTAAGACTTGTCCTAACACTCCCTCAGCAGAATACTGAACAGAGAATAGTCTGCCTGTACTTTCGTTAACACTCATATCGTCAGTACTGTGGTAAGCAAATAAAAGGTTCGGGTGTTCCGTCTTCTTTCGCTTTAAATAGATTACAGGATAAGCAATGTTATCCCAACCTGTGATAGTTTCGTAAGAGTCAATATGATCTGATAAAGATCCTGCAAGATTGGTTTCAATATAAGTAAAAGGAGGTAAGATTTCCGTAACAATATCACCGCTGTAAATCAAAGCAGGCTTACAACTAGCAGCTTCAACTTCAAAGGTAATTCCTTTTTCGTCTGAAAATGCTTTACCAGAATTTTCAGAACCAAATATTGTTGCAGGAATATCGCTATTACCTATAACCCTTAATTGACCATCGCCTGAGAATTCTTTAAGAATAACAACAACGTCAGAATTTTTAAACATAGTCATCATACCTAATGCATTAGCACTTGTACGAGGATGGAAGAATGTTGCTTTATTTCTAAAAAATTTGCCATCTGTTGGTCCATCTATTTCTCCGAGCAATT
>NBLG01000004.1:102609-126482 GCA_002084435.1 Tenericutes bacterium 4572_104 | reverse complement strand
ACCAATATATCTATAAAAAGCTTATTTCAAAATAGAAGTAAGCTTTTTTCAATTTGTTTATATTAAATATATCGAAATTTAATAATTATACAGATTAATTTTTAATTCAAGTAAAAAAATGCTACAATATATAATTGAAAAGGGGATTAGTTATGGAAATAAATAATTTAGTAAAAAAACAAAAAGAATATTTTAACTCTTTAGAAACCTTATCATATGAATTTCGTAAAAATGCTTTATTATCATTAAGAGAAGCCATAATATCTAATCAGTTAGAAATAGAAGAAGCTTTGTTTAAAGATTTAGGTAAAAACAAAGTAGAATCATATATGGCAGAAATTGGTATAGTATTAAAAGAAATATCTTTTATGTTGAAACATTTAAGAAAATTTATGAAATCAAAAAGAGTAAAAACTTCTTTAACAGATTTTCCAGCTAAAACTAAGATAATGCCATATCCATATGGAGTAGTTTTAATAATGAGTCCATGGAATTACCCAATAAATTTAACTTTATCTCCATTAGTAGGTGTAATAGCTTCAGGTAATACTTGTATACTTAAACCAAGTGAATATAGTGAAAACACTTCTAAAATTATATCTAAGATGATTAAATCTATTTTTCCTGAAAAATATATATCAGTAATTACAGGAGATAAAAATATAAGTCAAACTCTATTAGATCAAAATTTTGATTATATTTTCTTTACTGGTTCTAAAAATGTAGGAAAAATAGTTATGGAAAAAGCTTCTAAACATCTAACACCTGTATCTTTAGAATTAGGAGGAAAAAGCCCTTGTATAATAGATGAATCGGCTTCTTTAAAAGTGGCTGCTAGGCGCATTGTTTTCGGCAAATATTTAAATGCAGGTCAAACCTGTATAGCACCGGATTATATCTTTATTCATCATTCAATAAAGGAAGAATTTATTGAATATTTTAAGGAAGCTTTGATTGAACAATATGGGAATAATCCATTAAAAAATCAAGATTTATGCAAAATAATAAACCAAAAACATTATAATAGGTTAAAAAAATTATTAAACAATCAAGATATTATTATAGGTGGAGAATATGATGATGATTTATTAAAAATATCCCCAACTATAATTGATAATGTGACCTATACAAATAAGATAATGGAAGATGAGATATTTGGCCCAATTTTACCTATTTTAGTTTATAATGATATAGAAGAAGTTATTAATTATATTAATGTAAACCCATCACCTTTAGCTTTGTATTTATTTACAAATCGAAAGGAAATTGAAAATAAAATATTAAAATCTTGTAATTTTGGTGGAGGATGTATTAATGATGTAATCGTTCATTTCGCTAATGAAAATCTTCCGTTTGGAGGAGTTGGAGAAAGCGGAATAGGGGCTTATCATGGAAAAAATAGTTTTGATACATTTACACATTATAGATCTTTGATTAAAAAATCTAATTTAATAGATATAAGATTTAGATACGCTCCATATACTAGTATTAAAGAAAAAATAATTAAATGGTATTTAAAATAAGTAAAAGAGGAATATATGAAACCAATTAAATTTACCTATAGAATTCTTGAAAAAGATTATATAAGAGTTAATCTATGGTCAGCGTTAGAAAAAACGCCTTTTATGCGTTTAATCAATCGCTATTTAATTTATGGTTTTGATATAATCATAATGATAATTGCTATATTTGCGAGGCTTCCTTTCGGATATTTTATGTTTTTAATATTTATAGTTATAATTACATTATTATTAAGGTTTTCGATTTATAATCAATCAAAGAAGAAGTTTCGAAGAAACCCGATGTTAGTTAAACATGATATAACTATAGAAATAAGTGAAGAAGGATTTAGAGAAACATTTGTTAGTATTTCCTATGATACATTTTGGGAAGAAATATCTAAAGTACAACTAGTTAAAGATGTTTTAATAATTAACTTAAAAAGTTCAAGGATTTTATTTATTCCAATAAATGCAATTGATGAAGAAAAATATGATTTATTATTAAAATTATTAAAAAAACATTTATCAGATAAACAAATTAAATTACCGCAATCATTAGAAAGAAAAGAGGAAAAGCAATGAATTTTATTGAAACTAAAAAAGCACCTGCTGCAGTAGGACCTTATAGTCAAGGAATACTTGTAAAAGATACATTATATGTTTCAGGTCAAATTCCATATGTTCCTGAAACAATGAAACCTGCAGGCTCTGATATTATGTCTCAGACAAGACAAAGTTTAGAAAATATCTTAGCTATAGTAGAAAAAGCTGGATTAAAAAAAGAAAACATCGTTAAATGCGGTGTTTTCATGAAAGATTTAAGTATGTTTAAAGATATGAATCAAGTATATCTTGAGTTTTTTGGCAATCATAAACCTGCAAGATTCGCTGTAGAAGTGACTAGATTACCACTTAATGTATTAATAGAAATAGATGCAATAGCAGTAGAAGAATAAAATGTGTGGAAGATACGGTATATCTGTTTCAAGAGAAGAATTAAAGCAATATTTGAATAAAAACTATGATATTCATATCTTGGATGAATCAATCACACTACCAAGATATAATATAAGTCCTGGACAAAATACAATTTCTTTAATAAATAATGGTTCAAATTATCATGTAGGTCTTTTAAGATGGGGTTTTGTTCCCGAATGGGCAAAAGATGAAAATATAGGTTATAAAATGATAAACGCAAGAATAGAATCTCTTGACTCTAAACCTGCTTATAAAAAATCTTTTTATCAAAGAAGATGTGTTATAATAGCGAGTGGGTTTTTTGAATGGCATAGAAATTCATCAACCAAAACTCCATATTATTTTTATCTTAAAGATAAGGATATCTTTGGTTTCGCAGGGCTTTGGACAGTTTATAAAAGAAAAGATGGTTCTAAATTATATACAAGTACTATAATAACTAAAGAAGCTACTTCTTTAATGAAAGACATTCATAATCGGATGCCTGTGATTCTTTCAGAAACAGAGGCAAAACAATGGTTAGATCCCAAAATTAAGGATAGAAATATTCTTATGACAATATTACAAAAACAAAGTTATAATAATTTATCTCTTCATCAAGTATCGAAGAGAGTAAATCAAGTAATAAATGATGATGAATCAATTATAAAGTCAGTTTAATATTATATATACCTAGGAGAAAAGCATGACTGAAGAAAACTTTTTTACTAAATTACCCTATTTAATATTTATAAGTTTAATTACCCTAACTATTTGGTTTTTTGGTCAAGAAGAACTAGGTGGTTTTTTAATTCAGGATTTAGGATTATATTTATTTTCCACTATTGTTTTTATTTTATTATTATCGATAAAAAACACAATACATATAGTGCCTTTTCTATTAAATATGCTATTTATGATTTCACAAACAAATTGGGATATAGATCTAATTCCAAATTCAATGTACTATGTAATCGCTCTATTAATATTAGGAATAATTTTACATATTGTTATCTATAAAACAAAGTTTTTAAGAGGTAAGTTTTTTCTAGGTATCTCTTTTTTAGGTGTAGCAGTAATAATTTCTATGATTGTAAATAATCAAGCTTTTAGCATGTTATCACTATTACTGTTTTTATATATTATTTTTCTTATTTTGTTATATGGATTTTTCGCAAATACAGTTGAGGGAGAGTTCTTAGTATATCTAATTCGTATATTTGTTGTTTTAGGAGTTTTAATTTCATTAGAAGTAGCTATATTTTATATGAGAGAAGATGATGTAATCCACGCTTTAGAAGCTAAAACACTAAATCTTGGATGGGGTATATCTAATTTTATTGCGACTTATTTAATAATGTTTATATCTTCTACAGTTTATTTTATTAAAAAATACAAACTTCATATATTTTGGATTGTTTTAGCTTTGTTTGAATTTGTAATGTTATTATTTACTCTTTCTAGAGCTGGAATAATAGCTTTTTTAATAACAAGTTTGTTCTTATTATTATTTATGTTCATCAAATATGAACATAAATGGAATCTCTTATTAAATATAACAATAGGAGTTTTAATAGTAAGCATAATGGCTTATTTTACAAAAGCATATTTTTACGCAATTTGGGAAAGGCTTGAATTATACCGTTTAGAAGATAATGGCCGAATTGAAATATGGAAAGAGGCTATAGCTACATTTAAAACTCATCTTGTTTTTGGTGGAGGAGTTTTAGCTAGACAAGCTGATGGGCTTAGAATGTTTCATAATACAATTTTGCATATTTTAGCTTGTTTTGGTATATTAGGCGGTATTGCTTTAGTAATCCAATTTATTTCTTTATTGCGAATTTTCTTTGTTAGTTTTACTCAAGAAAAGGCAATTTTATTAATCGCTTTGATTGGCGCTAATATTCATGGTATGGTTGACAATATCTATCTTATGCCACAATATATGACTATTATGTTTATCATAATAGCGTTTGTAGAGAGCGCAAATAAAATTGATATTTTGCGTAAAGAATTACGTATTTCATAGTGTTGGAAAATGAAGTTTTTAAAACTTCTTTTTTTAAGCGGTTTACTTATTGTGTTTTACACAAGAATATGTTAAGCTATTATTGTGTATAACACATAAAGGGGTGGTTGAATGAACTCTCAATTTAAAAAAGGTATAATCGAAATCTGTGTATTAAAATTAATAGATCAAAGAGATATGTGTGGATTTGATATAATAGAACAGTTATCTGATGAAGTACCTATTAATGAAAATACAATCTATCCTTTATTGAGAAGACTAACAAAATTAGAGTATTTTGAAACTTATAAAATTCCATCTCCTGTTGGAGCGCCTAAGAAGTTTTATAAAATAACAGAAAAAGGGGAAGAGAAACTGAAGGAATATTTAGCTGAATGGAAATTGTTTATTAAAGGTGTATTTAAAATTTTAGAAGGGGATAACTAAGATGAAAGAAAGATATTTAAAAAGATTGAAAGAACTATTGTTAGAATACAATATTAAGGATGATGAAATATCTGATATTTTAGATGATTACGGGGAAATGATTGATGACGCTTTAAACAAGAATCTTTCAGAAGAAAAAATAATAAAAATGATAGGTTCTCCCGAACAAGTCATAAAAAATTTATCAGAAGAATTTGTAGAAGGAGAAGAATATATCTATATTCATAGAGGTGGGCATTCAAAAGCTACTAATAGAAATAATAAAATAACAGCTTTAATGCCATTTATTTCTTTAGTTGTTTTTATGATTCTTGGATTAGGGTTTAATTTATGGCATCCTGGATGGTTGGTTTTTTTATCTATTCCGATGGTTGCGATAGTTGTTAATTTATTTGATAAGAACTCAATGAATGGCTGGATTGCCTTAAGTCCTTTCGTGGCTTTAATAATCTTTTTAGTTCTTGGATTTTGGCTTAATCTATGGAATCCAGCATGGCTTATCTTCATAATTGTCCCAATAATCGCTATTTTTTCTAGTGTAAAAACAATGAGGTTTATTTCTTTTCTAACCGCAATAAGTCCATTTGTAGCGATAATTATCTTTGTTTTAGTTTGGTATTATGCAAAAATGTGGAATCCTATTTGGCTAATATTTATGATTATTCCCATGATAGGAGTTCTTCATGAATCTAAACTATGGAAGGTAATTATATTTGAACTAGGATTTGTAATTTCTATAGGTGCTTATTTATATATAGGATATATGTATAATGAATGGGGATATGGTTTATTTGCGTTTTTATTACCTGTAGGAATTTCTTTGATTTTCAGTGAAGATTCATTTTTTGTAATAAACAAAAATAACCGTCTAGAATGGATTCTAACGCTTGCGCTTATGATTATATATATTTCATTGGGAATAATCTTTGCGAGCACATGGGCTTATCTATGGATGATCTTTCTTTTAGTTCCAATTTTAGCTATTGTTAGACATTCACCAAAAGAGCATCATTTAATTGCTTGTTTACCTTTTGTAACTACGATAATATTTTTTAGTTTAGGATACTTCTTTGGATGGTGGGCATTTTCTTGGCTTGCATTTGTTTCAATTCCAGTAGTAGCGATAATTAAAAACGCTTAAAGAAAAGAGAAGTTTAAAAACTTCTCTTTTACTTATTTTATAAAAAATTCAAATATATCATCTTGTTCAGAAACTTGTTTTTTAAGTTTCTTATTATTTTTATAATTATTATGAACATCAGAGAAAATAACTATAATATTAAATTTCTATCTTGCTTTTAAATATTATCTTAATCCAAACATTATCTAAACTACCATCGCTTGATCCGAAGTTTGTTGTTTCTTATGTCCTTGATTTCCTCGGCCTTTAGGACTATTATCTGTTTCTTCAGTGGTAGTCTCTTGATAAGTTGAAATATATGGATTGCGAGGAGTACGACTGGATTTAAAATCATCTTCAGTAGGTTTATTATGTCCTTTGTTTTCCCTATTACCAATAATAACAGTTGTATTATTAATATCATATTTAAAATGATAAGTATCAGTTGTATTATCGTAATCAGGTCTAACTGTAAATCTTCCTTCGCATTGATCTTGGGTATTATTAATCATGTAATTAACTTGGAAGCTTTGATTTGAAACATCACTCATATCTCTTTCCAAATTAAGTAAAATTTCTTGATTATTTAGATTAGTTATGCTAAGTGTAGCTAATAATTTATCTTCTTTTGATGTAATAGTAAGTGTACTAGAGCTAGTCAATTGATTATTGCGGTAAACATTGTATTGAAATCTTTGCACTTTATTATTGCTTTGATTCATTACTTCGACATAATCATCTTCATCAACATATATATGATAACGATAAAGTGAATTCAAACCATCTTGGACAGTTACACTTGAATAATGAAAAACTCTGTCATCGTGAATTAAAATTCCTTGTTCTATCTGTCCTGCATTAGTTTCAATTATATTATAATATCCGTAATATGTAATTAAATTTCCTAATAAATCAGTACCATTATACTGATAAGCATATTCATAATCAGGATTATCTGATTCAACTGATTTATAAATAAATTGTTTTTCATTAACTAAAACAGTTTCAGCCATATTTAAGTAATGATTAATAGTATTAATTTGATCAATTATAGAATTATCTGGAGTTTGAATAGTAGTAGTACTTAGTTCAACTATATCCAAATTATCGTCAGTAAGAGATAATTCATCAACGTTACTGAAAGAATCTAACAAAGCAGCTCCAGAAACTGTTTGAAATCCAACAATTTCTGTGTCAGAATTTAAAGGAGTATAATCAGTACCGATATTGATAATATTAAAAGCTAATAATCCAGAAACTAAAATAAACAAAGAAGCGAATGTGTATGAAAAAGCTTTATGAAAATTAAATTTTGGTTTTTCAATTGGGGTAACTGATTCAATTTCTATCTTAGAAATATCAATTTTATGCAATACATCAGGTATTTCATCTAAAGCTGATTGCTTGATTGATGCAATGATATCTTTCTTTTTCATATTATTCACTCCTATCTATCATTATATTTTTGTAGCTTTTTAATTGCTTTGTTGTAAATCCAAAGTATAGTTCCTATAGGTTTGTTTAAAGTTGTAGCTATGTCTTTAAATTTCAAATCCGAGACAATTCTTAACAAAACCACTTGCTTTTCTTCTACATTTAATGGTTTAATCATATCCAAAACCATATAATTTTCAGGATTATTCATAGCTTTATTAAACATATATTCATTTTCTTGAGGATCAACTAAAGTCATTCTTTTTTCTTTTCGATAATAATCCAAAGCCGTATTTTTCGCGATTTGTAATAACCATGCATAGAAATTCTTACCCTTTTTGTATTGATGTATTTTTTGAATCATTTTCATATAAGTATCTTGCATAAGATCTTCAGTTACTGCACGGTTTTTAACAATAGATATAATCATCGAAAAAACACCTTTTTTTGTGTTCTCATAAATCACTTCAAAGGCTTTATTATCTTTTTCAATTAATCCATCAATATATTTATCGTAGGCAATCAATATTCATCACTCCGTGTGGATATTATAACATAATTCGGCCATTTTTTATAAGAAGTGTTTATTCAAATATTATACGGATTAACAACCTTTTTTATTGGTGATAATCACAAATAAATTCACATGTGTTATAATATGATAAAATAACAGGAGATAGTTATGAAAAAAAAGCGAATTTGGGAGCTGGATTTTGCTAGAGGCTTTGCAATAATTATGATGGTTTTTGACCATTTGATGTTTGATTTATTAGGAATGAATTCATTTTTTGTAAACTTTAATGTAGTAAATAGACCCGGCTTTCTTTGGCTAAATCAATTAGCTAGGCTATATTGGAATTCACAGTTAAGATTCTACGGACACTTATTTTTTGTATCTGTTTTTCTAATTGTATCAGGAATTAGTTTTACTTTTGCAAAATCCAATTTAAACAGAGCTATTAAATTAATGATTATTGCACTTTCTATTTCAGTTATATCATATTTTATTGATGTATTTACAACTCTAGAATCATTTATAGTCTTTGGTGTTATTCATATGTTCGCTGTTAGTATATTTTTAACATATATATTACGCAAAATTTGGAATAATGATTTATTTATCTTTGGACTTGGATTAATTATTATTATAATTGGGGTACATATCAAATTTTGGGAATTAAACTATATAACAAGTTTAAATTATAAGGATATACCTGGAATATTATTAGGAGTTAAGGCATATGGAGCTGATTATTTTGGGCTTTTTCCTTATTGGGGAATGATTATGATAGGCACAGTTATAGGTAATGTGTGTTATAAAAATAGATTCACATTAATTCCTAATGTCAATTTATCTGATAGAAATATAGTTTTAATTGTAGGACGAAATTCATTAATTATTTTTATAACACATCAATTTATCTTATTTGGATTATTAGTATTAATTGGGTATTTTTTGGGATACCGAATTTGATAGGGGGGAAATATGAAATTCAATCAAACGTTATACGAATCATTAAGAAATACTGCTTTGAAATATCCTAATAGATATGCATTATTATTTATGAATAGATATATGGATTATAAAAATCTACTTGAAAGAGTAGATGATTTAGCAGCGGGATTTCTTGAAATAGGAATTAAGAAAAAAGAAGTAGTAACTATTGCTTTACCAAATGTTTTTGAAGCCATATATTCTTTTTATGCTTTAAACAAAATAGGTGTTATTTGCCATATGGTTCATCCTTTAACACCGGTTGTTCAAATGTCTAAATATATGGAAGAAACAAATTCAAAACATCTAATCATCTTAGATACTTTTTACCATCATTTTGAAAAGCTCAAGGAAGATAAAAAAATAATTTTAGCTACGCCTGTAAATGAATTTAATAAATTTAAACAAATAGGATATAAATTACTAAATTATTCTAAATTAAAATATATAAAAAAACATAGTAATGTTTTATATTTAAAAGATTTATTTATTAATAAAAAAATAAATGAAATAAAAATAAGACCAAAAGACACAGCTTTTTTATTACATAGTGGAGGAACGTCTGGAGAACCTAAAACAATTGAACTATCAAATTATTCTATTAATTTTTTAGCTAGTAAAGCACCTTTTATAATGGGTATTAGTGATTTTGAAAATAAACATATGTTAGCTGTATTACCAATGTTTCATGGCTTCGGATTGTGTATGGGGTTACACGCTATGCTTATGTTCGGTGGGATAGATACACTTATGCCTAAGTTTTCAGCTGAAGAAGCTGTTTCTTTAATCGTAAAAAATCGAATAAATTTTATTATAGGAGTACCTTCTTTGTTTGAAGCATTATTAAAAAATCATGAATTTCATTCTCCAAGCGTTAAAAATATCTTACAAACATATGTAGGAGGAGACTATGTATCTAACGATTTAAAGAATAGGTTCAATGATGTAATGGAATATTATTATTCTAATGCAAGATTATTAGAAGGTTATGGGTTAACAGAAACAGTTACTGTATCATGTGTTAATACATTGAAAGACAATAAAGAAGGAACCGTAGGTAAACCATTACCTGGCATTCGAATGAATATATTAAACATGAAAACAAATGAATTTGAAAAATCTAATATTGATGGGGAAATAGTTATTTCTGGGCCTACTTTAATGAATGGATATTTAAATGATAAAATAGCTACTAACAAAACAATGATAGAAATAAATAATGAATTATGGGTTAAAACAGGTGACTTAGGATATATAGATGAAGAAGGATATGTACATTTTAAACAGCGCTTAAAAAGAATAATTAAGGTGAATGGTATGCCTGTTTTACCATCAGAAATTGAGAATTTTCTTATGAGTTTTAAAGAAATTTCAGAAGTTGCGGTTATAGGAATACGAGATGAACTTAAAGGAGCTAAAATAAAATTATTTATAGTTTGGAACCAAAAATTCGAATCTCTATCCATTGAAAAAATAAAAACATTAATAAAAGAAAATATCAGTTATTACGCTGTGCCTGAAACAATACAAATAATGGATGAATTACCAAAAACAATCATTGGTAAAATTGATATTTTAAAATTAGAAAAAATGCAATAAAAAATCCCTCAAAAGAGGGTTTTTTTAAAATATTCTCTTATCCATATCCCTAAAGAAATATACTATCAATAAAGAAATATATTCCTGAATCTTTCTAATGTTGTTTACATTTTCTTTGAAAACATGGAATATAGCTTGAACAAAACTCTGTGCTAAGACTGTTAATAAATATCTATCAAACTGTCTTGGATAGAAATTATTTATCTTATCTACAACTAATTCTTCAAGTTGATTTTTCACTTTTTGATAATGAGTTCCTTCTGAATTATAAATCATGATGAAAACTTCTCTAGTATATGGTTTCAATACATTGATTACATATTGAACCAATTGATTTACATCATCTTGACTATCAATGCGTGTTACATGAAGCTTTTGATCAAAACTCTCTAAATCATCGATAGCTCTTTCAGCTGGAAGTAAAATCTCATTGAATAATTCCTCTTTGTTTTTGTAATAACGATAAATATTTCCTACGGTAATATTTGCATTGTCAGCTATTCTTTTCATGTTTGCTTTTTGAAAACCGTTTTGGAAAAATTCAGTAATCGCTCCCTCAACAATGGCATTTCTCACGGATTCTTTTAAGACTTGCATCATAGACCTCCTATCATTCCATATTCAAAAGTATAATATGATATTTTGTAGTTACAATTATATAATATGGTTTTTTAATTTGCAATCGATTTTGTAACAAAACACAAAAAAAACACTAATTATATTTATTTTACGACACATAATGACATATATAGCAGAATAACTATATAATTAAAAATATAAAACAATGGGGTTTATTGACACAAACATAAATATTGTATATAATTTTAATATAAACTAAGTTAGAAGGTGGATTTAATGAAAAAGTTTTTCAGTAATTTTTTTATCTTCATTATAGTTCTCTTAGTATCTCTAGCTGCTGTACCTTGGAATAACTTAAGTCAATGGGGTATTACAGTTACAGTGCTAACAGATTATGAGATGTATATTAAAGGCGTAATTGGGATTTTGGCCTTAATTATAGGTTTAATATATCTTTTTATTGCGAACAGTGAATATAAAGAATTTGGTTATGTTAACAAAACTACAAACCGAGCTGCTTTTATTCCGTTATATATTTATACAATAGCTATTATGATTTTCGGAGGGTTAATCAATTACTATATTTATAGTAATTCCTCATCAACAACTAATTTATTAATTCTTGCATTTTTTGGAATTGTTACTTTAAATTTAATTGTTTACGGATATATATTTATTAAGAATTTTCGTGAGGAAACCAATGGTAAAAGAACAGCGCATTTTATTTTACTTTTAGAATTTGCTGCTATAGCTTCAGGATTGACTTATTGGTTCTATACATATAAATTAACTAATTATTCAACTATTGGAACTTATTATATGATTTTAATAGCTGGAGCGGGTATATTATTATATTTCATCCATCTAATAGCTTGTTCATCAAAATCTAAGAAAAATCAAGAAATAGAAGAGATGGAAGAAGAAATAAATGATTTAACTAAAACAAATAAAAAGCACAGGTCAAGCAAACATAAAAATAGATTACAAAAAGATGTAGTTACTAAAGATAATAAAAAGACAATGATAGTTTCAAATCAACAAACAATTGTTTCTTCAGAAGGTAATATTGATCCAACTAACTTGATTTATGAAGACGTCCCTGTTGATCCTGAATTTACTAAAACAACAGCTTCTGATAATAAACCAAATTCGATTGAATATTATATAGAAAAACCAAAGATGTTTAAATCATTAGATCCAACATTTGATGAATTAGTAGCTTATGTAAGAGGGATGCCTAATGTAGTAACTAAACTTGATGATGATAGAATAACATTTTACGTTGATAGAAAACCATTCTTAGTTTTAATGAATCTCGGTAATTATTACCGCATGGTATTTAAATATGACCTTGAAAAAGGAATTAGATTAATCATTAAATATCCAACCATATCTAAAAACAAAAGTACAAGAGAAGAACTATGGTTTAAAGCTAATAACTATGGTGATATTCCAAAAGATATTATTTATCAAATTGTTAAATATTCATATGATAATGTAAATGCTTAAAGCAACTTAAAAAAGTTGCTTTTTTCTAAAAATATTTACTAAACTAATTGAATGTAAGCCCTTCCCATGTTATTATATAAAAGAGGTGATGAAATATGAGTGTCAAAGAAGTTGAAGCACTTAAACAGGCAATAATCGATAAGAAAAAAAAGTTAACAAAAAAGGCTTTAAAAGAAATTTGTGAAGAGTTTGATAAAAACTATATTTATGAATCTACTAGTTTTGAAAATGGAGATTTTACATATGAAGATATAGTATTTTTATTAGAGGATCATTCAAGACAATTTCCTGATAAAAGCGAAGCAGTGCGCAAGGCTATAATTAATAATTTTCATGCTATCCAAAGAGTACATCGCTTAGTAGAAGATGGCATACAATACGATGAAAATATAGTAAAAGACCTTCACCAAATCTTAGTTGAAGGAATTATTGTTGGAGGAGTATATCGCACAAGAGATTTATTTATATTAGGAGCTAAACATGTCCCACCTACATATTTAAAGATTTATAGTAAAATGGATCGTTATTTTGCAGATTTAAATGATCCTGAATTAAAAGGATTAAAAAAAGCAGCTTTTGCACATTTACAGATATTAAAAATATATCCATTTATGGACGCTAATGGAAGATTAGCTAGATTATTGTTAAATTACCAGTTAGAATTGGAAGGGTTTTTGCCGATTTCTATCACCAGAAATATAAGAGATGAATATTATAATGCAATTGATGAATATAAAATAAATAAAAAAATAGAACCTTTTACTGAGTTTATCGCTAATCTTGAAGAAAAACGAATAAACGAATTTTTAGAGAGAAACTAATCTCTCTTTTTCACGGAGGCAAACATGATATATGTAAAATACCCATCTAATAAGACTGAGAGATTGTCTTTTTATTTAGCTACGGAAGAATATATTGCAAAGCATTATCCGAAAAATGATTATTTTTTTATGTGGCAGGTTAAACCAACTGTTATTTTTGGAAGAAATCAATTAATTGAAAATGAAGTGAACTTAGACTATGTTAAAAGAAATAACATTGAATTTTATCGTAGAAAGTCCGGGGGCGGATGTGTTTATTCAGATCCATCAAATATAATGTTTTCCTATATCACCCCAAAATTAAATAAGGACTTTGTTTTCACTAATTATATAACTAGAATTGTGACTTTATTGAGACAATTAAATTTAAATGCAGAATTTTCGGGTAGAAATGATATATTAATAGATGGTATGAAAGTATCTGGAAATGCATTTTATCGCGTTAATAATCGTTCGATTGTACATGGAACTATGCTTTATAACACTGATATCAGCGTTATGGTAAAAGCAATAACTCCTGATAATGAAAAACTAATTTCTAAAGGAATTGACTCTGTAAGAAGCAGGGTTACCAATATTAAGGATCATATAGATATTTCAATAGAAGATTTTAAACAATTTTTTAAAGACAATTTATGTGAAGAATCAATTACTTTAACTAATAATGATATAAAAGGAATCCGTAAAATTGAAAAAACATATTTAAAATCTGATTTTATCTATGGTAAAAATCCCGATTATACAATAAAGAAAAAAGGTAAGACCAAGGCAGGAATAATTGAAGTAACTCTTAATATTAAAAATAATATTGTAAAAAATCTTAATATGTTGGGAGATTATTTTATTATAAAAGATATCGATGAATTCGTTGGTTTATTTAAAAATATTGAATTTAATAGAGAAGCATTTGCTTCAATATTGAAATTTAATAATATAAAAGATTATGTTTATAATTTAGAAACCAATGAATTTTTAGATATTTTATTTAAATAAATTTGATATAATAAATTCGAGGTGTGAAAATGGAAGATACAAAACGTACATGTTTATATGAGAAACATGTGAAATTAGATGCAAAAATGGAAGATTTTGCAGGTTTTTTGATGCCAATAGTATATGACTCAATTAAAAATGAACACAATGCAGTTAGAAACCATGTAGGAATGTTTGATGTAAGCCATATGGGTGAGTTTTTAGTAAAAGGTAAAGAAGCTACTGCCTTTGTAGATCATGTATTTTGTAATGAAATCTTGTCAAAAAAACCTAGTTCTGTTACCTATGGAATGATGCTCTATGAAAGTGGAACCATAGTTGATGATTTATTAGTATATAAAATGAATAACGAAGAATATTTCTTCGTAGTTAATGCTAGTAATATCAGTAAGGATTATGATTGGGTAGTTTCGCAAACAGAAGGCTTTGATGTTACTGTTAAAAATCTATCAGATGATTATTCAGAAATTGCTATTCAAGGACCAAAAGCTGAAGATAAAGTAAAAGAATTATTAGGAATAGATTTAAACAGCTTAGAATTCTTTCACTTCAATTATTATGAATATGAAGGAAATAATCTTTTAATATCAAGGACGGGATATACTGGAGAAGATGGTTTTGAGATTTATGCAAGTAGTGAAGCAATTTTAAAATTGTGGGATATATTTATTGAAGGCGGAGTTGCCCCATGTGGATTAGGTGCTAGAGATACCTTACGCTTTGAAGCAGCTTTACCTTTATATGGACATGAAATATCAGATAAAATCACTCCACTTGAAGCAGGATTAAAATTTTTCACTAAAATTAAATCAGAATCTAATTTTATTGGAAAAGCAGCTTTATTAAAGCAACAAGAAAAGGGATTAATGAGAAGAGTAGTTGGAGTAGAACTTAAAAAAAGAGCGGTTCCTAGAGCGGGATACGGAGTATACGCTGAAGGAAAGCAAGTTGGTGTAGTAACAACTGGATATTTATCAATAAGTTTAAATAAACCTATTGCTATGGCTTTAATAGATAGACCTTATACAAAAAAAGGAACAGAAATAGAAATAAAAATCAGGAATAAAATGATACCTGGTTTTGTTAGAGATAAAAAATTCTTAACAAAAAATTATAAAAAATAAAAGGAGATTAATATGAGCGAGATTTTAAAAGATTTACTTTACTCTGATGATCATGAATGGGTGAAAAAATTAAATGATGAAGAAGTATTAATAGGAATTACTGATTATGCTGTTAAGCAATTGGGAAGTATTGTTTTTGTTGATCTACCTGAAGTTGGAGACCAAATAGAAGCACAAACTGAGTTTGGAGCTGTAGAATCTGTAAAAGCTGCTTCGGATTTATTGTCACCTATTTCAGGTGAAGTATTAGAAGTTAATGAAGATGTTATTGGTGAACCAGAAATGGTTAACGAAGATGCATATGGTACTTGGTTTATAAAGGTTAAGCTTCAAGATCCAAAAGAATTGGATAAATTATTAAGCGCAAAAGAATACGAAGACATATTATAGTGAGGTAAGTTATGTTTAAATACTTTCCGCATACCAAAAGCGATATTGAATTGATGCTGAAAGAAATGAATATTTCATCAATCGATGAATTGTTCAGCACTGTTCCAAAAGATGTTTTTTTAAAGAAAGAATACAATTTAAAATCATCAATGTCTGAACAAGAAGTAAGAAATTATTTTAAAGAATTAGACAAAGAAAATCAAGAATTGGTTATTTTTTCAGGGCTTGGCTTATATGATCACTATCAACCAGCTGTGATAGACGCTATTACATCGCGTCAGGAATTTTTAACATCATATACACCTTATCAACCAGAAGTGTCTCAAGGAACATTGCAATACATTTTTGAGTATCAATCTATGATTCAAACCATTACAGGTATGGATGTATCTAATGCTTCAATGTATGATGGAACGACATCTACTGCAGAAGCATGTTTTATGGCGTGCAATATAACAAAAAGAAAAAAAATATTAATATCAAACACCATTAATCCAAATACGATTAATGTTATTAAAACATATTTAAAATTTAAAAATTATGAATTTGAATTTGTTAGTTCTAAAAATGGAGTCTTAGACAAGGATGATTTAAAATCTAAGATTAATGCTAATATCGCTGGGTTAGTTGTTCAAAACCCTAATTTCTTTGGTTTAGTAGAAGACTATTCTGGAGTTAGTGATTTATTACATGAACTTAAATCTATATTCATTCAAAACAGTGATATTTCTGCTCTTGGAGTATTGAAAACGCCTTTTGAAAACGGTGCTGACATTGCTTGTGGAGATTGTCAATCTTTAGGTATACCAATTTCTTTTGGGGGTCCTACCCTAGGATATCTAGCTACGAAGAAAAAATATGCTCGTAAGATACCTGGTAGAATTAGTGGATACACTGTAGATTCATCAGGAAAACGCGCATATGTATTAACACTTCAGGCAAGAGAACAACATATAAGACGTTCTAAAGCTGTTAGTAATATCTGTTCTAACCAATCACTTATGGTTTTATTCGTGACAGTTTACCTATCGATAATGGGAAAACGTGGACTCGAAGAAGTAAATGAATTATCTTACCAAAATTCACATTATTTGTATGAACGTTTATTGGCTACGAATAAATTCTTTGATCCATTTAAACAACCTTTTTTAAAAGAATTCACTTTAGAAACAACTTTATCACATGATTTAATCGCAAAGGCTTTATTAGATAAAAACATATTCGGTGGATTCTCACTTAAACAGTTTTCTGAAGAATACGAAAACCTTATTAATTTCGCAGTTACAGAAAAGCGTACAAAAGCAGAAATTGATACTTTAATAGAGGTATTGGAGGGGTTATCATGATTTATGATAAATTAATATTTGAGTTCTCTAAACCTGGAAAAATAGGGTATTCTTTACCAAAGCATGAGTTTAGAAAGTATCAATTAAAGGATTTAAAAGATAATTTAAGAAAACAAGAAATGATTTTACCTGAAGTTACGGAACTTGATTGTGTTAGACATTATACTAATATTTCAAAAAAGAATTTCGGAGTTGAAACTGGATTTTATCCTCTTGGATCTTGTACGATGAAATATAATCCTAAAATCAATGAAGAAGTTGTTAAGTCATTTTCTTTTTCTAAATTACATCCATATCAACCAGTGAGCACTATTCAAGGAGCTTTAAGGATGTATTATGAACTTCAAGAGGCTTTGAGTGAAATTTCAGGTTTAGCTGAATTTACTCTAAATCCTTATGCTGGAGCTCATGGTGAATTGGTTGGACTTATGATAATGAAACAATACCATATTTCAAGAAAAGATTTCAAAAGAAAAAAAGTAATCATCCCTGATTCTGCACATGGAACCAATCCTGCGTCTACTATTTTTAGTGGTATGGAAGTAATTGAGATAAAATCAAATGATCAAGGTATGGTTGATGTTGAAGCTTTAAAAGAAGTGTTGAGTGATGAAATCGCCGGCATGATGCTTACAAATCCAAATACTATAGGAATCTTTGAAAAGGATATTATTGAAATAACTAGATTAGTTCATGAATCTGGAGGATTAATGTACTATGATGGTGCTAATTTAAATGCTATGCTTGGCCAAGTTAGACCAGGAGATATGGGCTTTGATATAATGCATATCAATCTTCATAAGACATTCTCTACTCCCCATGGTGGAGGAGGACCTGGAAGTGGACCTGTTGGAGTTAAAAATTTCTTAGTAGATTTCTTACCTAATCCAAGAATTAAAAAACTAGATGATTATTATTACATTGCGAATGAATCTAAGGCAATAGGTCAAATTTCAAATATATTTGGTAATTATTTGGTTGAACTAAAAGCATATTCTTATATTTTAAATCTTGGAAAAGAAAACTTGATGAATGTTGGTAAATATGCGACTTTAAACGCAAACTATATTAGAGTTAAATTAAGCGATTACTATAAATTACCAATTAAAGGTAATTGTATGCATGAAGTTGTTTTTGATGGATTAAAAGATAATCCGAACGATATTAAAACTTTAGATGTTGCTAAACGTCTACTAGATTACGGAATGCACGCTCCAACAATTTATTTTCCTCTTCTGTTTCATCAATCTATTATGATTGAACCAACAGAAACTGAGTCCTTACAAACAATCAATTCATTTATAGAAGTAATGAAAAAAGTAGCCGAAGAAGCTAAGTCAGATCCTGAAATGCTTCGCAACGCACCACACGAAACACCAATCTCAAGAACTGATGAAGTATTTGCGGCTAGAAAGATGATTTTTACTTATAAAGATTATCTTGATTTTATGAAGAATAAGGAGTAAATATGGATTTTGGATTTTTTGGCATAATTGATATAGCTATAATTATCCTCGTTATTATCTTTTTAGTATCGGGATGGAAACATGGTTTTCTTGAAAAAATAATTGAAATAACTTCATCTCTATTTGGATTAGTTGCTTCTTTATTGCTCGCGAGACCATTTTCTAAGGTGCTTGAAGGATGGTTTGGATCTGATATTGAATCTAGTATTAGAGACTATCTAATGTCGAGAGGCGATTTATTTACCGCTGAACTAACAGAACCAAATCTAAGAGCTGCGATTGAAGCTTTGAGTTTACCTAATTTTATGGTTGATTGGATAATTGAATCAGTTGACACAAGTCATATTACTGTTTCAATTATAGATTCAATTACACCGCTTATTTCATCTTTAGCTTTATTAGTAATAGCTTTTATTAGTTTATTCTTTGGGTCAATGATTGTATTCTTTTTCTTAAAAATACTTGCGAAAGGAATAACATCAATACCTATTATCAAACAAATTGATAAAATTCTAGGACTCTTATTTGGGTTTTTAAAGATAGGCTTATTAATTTATATTTTATTATTTGTTTTAGCTTTACTTATCAATATTCCATCAATCAATAATCTTATTTATAATTTCTTAAAAATAGATATGCAATTAGAAACGGATAAATTTAGATTAAGCAAATATCTTTATGATAATAATTTGCTCAAAAATTTTATTAACATATTTATTACTATAATATAAAAAAAGCGCTGATTTCAGCGCTTTTAATATTCTAATATTATTTTTTTTAAAGTTTCAACTAATTTTGATTGAGGTATCTTTTTTTGCTTTATACCGTCTATATATAACAAAGCTTCATTCTTACCTCCAGCTACAGCGATATTTGCGCCTTTGGCTTCACCTACACCGTTCACAATACAGCCCATAATCGCTACGGTTATATCTTTTTTAACAGTTTCTAAGAATGTTTCAATTTCTTTGACAATAGGAATCATATCATATTGAATTCTTCCGCAAGTAGGACAACTTATAAGTTTAGGTTTTTTATATAATCCAAAATTAGCTAAGATTTCTTTCGCAACCTTAATTTCTTCCACAGGTGAAGCAGTTAGAGAAACCCTTATTGTAGAACCAATACCTTGATTAATTAATATTCCTAAACCAATAGATGAAGAAATAGTACCTGAAAAAGCGGTTCCCGCTTCAGTTACACCTAAATGAAGTGGATAAGGAAATATTTCAGCCGCTAATTCATTAGCTTTAACAGTGTCTATCATGCTTGAAGATTTTAAAGAAATTATAATATCACTGAAAGAAAACTTTTCTAATAATGATACATGATATTTCGCAGAAGCTACCATAGCTTCTGGACTAGGAGAACCATACTGACTTAAGATATGTTTTTCTAAAGAACCGGAATTAATTCCAATTCTTATAGGAAGTTTCTTTTCCTTACAAGCATCTACGACTTCTTTAACGGAGTCGTCACTTCCTATATTACCTGGATTTATTCTAATCTTATCAGCTCCAGCTTCAATTGAAGCTAATGCTAAACGATAATTAAAATGAATATCGGCTACTAAAGGAATATGAATTCTTTCTTTAATAGATTTTATCGCATTTGCGTCTTCTTTATCTAATACAGCGACTCTAACTAATTGACAGCCAACATTTTCCAAATCTATAATTTGTTTTATTGTAGCTTCAATATCTTTAGTTTTTGTATTGGTCATTGATTGGATAATAATAGAATTATCTCCACCAATAATTAAATTTCCAACTTTTACAGGTTTAACTGTTTCTCTTGTGTACATCTGATTTTTCCTTTCTAAGCAGTGACTTTTAACAATCAATCACTTGATATAGATTATATATAAAATATAATTTAAAAACAAACAAATTAATGTGTAATATACTGTATAAAAATGACTTATTGATTTATAAATTTATAGATGATTTATATTATCTATATATATTATACTATAAGTTAAAATTATTATGAAAAAAATAAAAAAATTATTAAATATATGTTAGAATATTATAGTAAGGACGTGGTTGTTTTGATAGAAATTAGAGGTATTGGCGTTTCTGGCAAAAAAGCATCTGGAATTGCATATAAATTAGAAAAACATGACAATCAATATCATCAAACAAAATATCTTGATAAAGACCAAGAAAAAAAGAGATTGCACGAAATTTTAAAAAGAGCAAAGGCTCAAGTTAATCATTTTTATCAAGAAGCTAAACAAATTGATTCTGATACAGCCGATATCTTTGCATCTCATGAATTATTGTTAACGGATGTAGAATTAATCAGTTATATTGAAAGATTAGTAGATTATGGTTATGATTTAAATTCAGCCTTAATTCGTACAAGAGAAGATATGAAAACTCATTTTCTCAGTATGAAATCTGAAACATTTAGATCTAAAGTGGATGATATAAACGATGTTTTTGATCGCTTAATTAACATTGAATTAGGTATTGCTTTAGAATACACATTTCCTAAACAACCTTTTATCTTAGTTTGTAATGATATATTACCATCAATAATTTATCGCATTCCAAGAGAAAATCTAAAAGGAATCATTACTCGTTTTGGTAGTAATTGTTCCCATGGAGTTATTTTAGCTAGAACCAAAAATATTCCTGTTATTATTCGTATTAAAAATAATATAGATATTATTCATAATAATGATAAATTAATTATGAATGGCGAATCAGGCACTGTATTTTTAATAGATTAATAGTCTTAAAATTAAGACTATTTTTTTTGCACATTAAATCTTCACATATTTATATTATAATAATTTATATAACAGTAAATCGCCGTTTATTAATAAAAAGGAGTATATTATGAAACGATATTTAATTTCAATTTTGTTTCTTGTTTTAGCTATTACATCTGCTTTTTTTATCAGTAAAGTAAAGGTTAATTATGACCTAGAAACATATCTTCCTAAGAATTCTGAGATAAAAGATGGAATTAATGCATATTATGATGAATTTGGGAATACAAGTTCAGCTACTTTTGCCTTTGATGAAACTGATATACAGACAGCACTTTCGGTTAAACAAGAAATTATGCAAGTAGATAATGTTGTAATGGTAGATTATATAGATCAATATTTTAATCCGGTTACATATAGTATTATTTCTGCGAATTTAACTGACCAACAAAAAGTAATGATGGATGGATATAGAGATAGTTTATTACAGAGTGGAATGTCTTATCCAGAAGTTTTTATAGCATTGATTCAGTATTTCCCTCCAGACTATCAAACTGAATTCAACGGAATATTGATTCGTTATGTAAGCGATGAATCAATGCTTATGACTGTTGTTTTCTCTACGGAATCTTCGAGTTCTGAAACTGAAACGCAGATTAATCAAATTAAAACTATTTTAGATAATCATGGATATACTTATCATTTTTCAGGAAGCGCTGAAAGCTCATTATATACTAAGGTAACAATAGAAAAAGAAGTAGGATTAATTACATTGATTTGTATTCCATTAATTCTTTTGCTTTTATTTGTTTTAAGCAAATCATTCTTTGACATCGTAATATTCGCTATTGTAATAGGTATTTCAATTGTAATTAATCTTGGAACTAACGCTTTCTTACCTAGTATCTCTTTTATTACTAGTTCTATGGCAATAGTTTTACAGATTGCGATTTCTTTAGATTATGTTATCTTTTTGATTAACGCATATCATCGAGAAAGAGCGCTTGGCGAAGGAGTGGACGAAGCAATAGTTAACGCGAAAAAGAAATCGAAAAAGCCTATTATTGCATCAGCTTTGACGACAGGCGTTAGTTTTCTTGCGCTTGTTATTATGCGCTTTACAATCGGAGTTGATATAGGTATTGTATTCGCTAAAGCGATAATTATAAGTCTTTTAGCTACATTGTATTTATTACCTGAAGTCATTCGTCTATTCTCTAAAATGTTAGATAAAACAACTAAACCAATTAAGACAACTTTTTCAGGTAAAATCACAGGTAAGCTAAATAAATTTAGATATGGATTTTTAGGGCTATTAATAGTTATATTAGCTGTATCCGTATATTTTCAAACTCAAAGTGAATATACATATGGTTCATCTAGTTTCGCTGGTACAGAGGGAACTTCATATTATGATGACTTGCAATATATAGAAGAGCATTTTGGTAAAACAAATACAATGATAATTATGTTTCCAAAAAATGATTCTGATGAATTAGCATTATATCAAGAGTTATCTCAATTAAGTTATGTAGAGAATATACAAGCTGGTATATATTATAAAAGTGTAGTTACTGATCCGTATACCCTAAATTTAATTACAAGTAACTTATATTCTGATAATTATGCATTAATACAATTTAATCTAAAAAGTGATTCAGAAGGTGAACAAGCATTTCAATACTATGATAATATCGATACAATAATTAAAGATTTAAATATACAAAATGCATATATATTGGGAGAAACATCAATTGCATATCATATCAAAGAAACGGTTTCTGTAGATTATACTCTCGTATTAATCTTCGCAGCTCTAGCGATTATGATTGTAGTATTTATTGCCTTTAGAAATCTTTTTATGCCAGTTTTATTAATATTTATAATTATAACGTCAGTCTTCTTCACAATGACAATCTTACAATTTATTTCAGGAACCATGGTATTCTTAGCTAATCTAGTAGTTTCGGCAATTTTGTTAGGAGTTACAATTGATTATGCAATATTACTGAGTAAATCGTATATGGAATTTAGAAAAACTTTAAGCATTAAAGAAAGTACGATAAAAGCTATTCAAAATTCAGCTCCATCTATTATTACATCTGCTATGTTATTCTCAATATCAGGATTAACGATAGCTGTTATCTCTTCAATAGAAACAATTTCACAGATAGGTTTAATAATAGCAGTAGGAGCGATAATGTCACTATTATTTGTCTTAATTATCCTTCCACAAATGTTAACTATTTTTGATAAGTTGATTACGAAATCTAAAATATAAACACATATTTCAAAAATAAATATAAATATTAAGAAAATATTTTCATAATATACAATATTTACAATTGTATTCAAAAAAAA
>NBLG01000004.1:0-102603 GCA_002084435.1 Tenericutes bacterium 4572_104 | reverse complement strand
AAAAAAAATACTTTTTTTCCTTGAAGAAAGCGCTAACATAGCATATAATATTTACAGGACAGATTATATATTGGAGGAAATATTTTGTGAATACAATTGACTACAAAAATTTAGGTTTTGAATGTCTAGATACACATGCTAGTTATATTTCATATTACAAAGATGGAAAATGGGATGAAGGGAAACTTATTCCTGAAGATGAAATTAAAATTTCAGCCTTTTCTACAGCTTTGCATTATGGCCAAGAAGCATTTGAAGGTTTAAAGGCTTATCGAAGAAAAGATGGTCAAGTTCAACTTTTTAGAATTGAGATGAACGCCGAGAGACTACAGGATTCATGTGAAAGGTTATTGATGCCTAAAGTACCAATTGATAAATTTATATCTGCTTGTGAGCAAGTAGTAAAGGCAAACATAGATCTAGTTCCACCATATGGAACGGGAGCTACTTTATATTTAAGACCTTTTATTATTGGAGTAGGTAGAAATTTAGGAGTGCGTCCAGCTAAAGAGTATATTTTTAGTGTTATTTCTTCACCTGTAGGTAGTTATTTTAAAGGTGGATTATCTCCTAATAAATTTGTGGTTACTTCGTATGACCGTGCAGCTCCTAATGGTACCGGAGCTAGCAAAGTTGGGGGGAATTATGCCGCTAGTTTATTGCCTCATCAAATAGCTAAAGAAAAAGGATATGCGGATTGTATTTATCTAGATCCATTAACTCATACTAAAATAGATGAAGTAGGAGCAGCAAATTTTTTTGGAATTACAAAAGATAATAAGTTTATGACGCCTAAATCACCTACTATTTTACCTAGTATCACAAGAAAAAGCTTGATGTATTTAGCTAAAAACGAACTAGGTATGGAAGTTATCGAAGGCGATGTATTCGTAGATAAGCTAGATATTTTTAAAGAAGCAGGAGCTTGCGGAACAGCCGCTGTTATAACTCCAATTAGTAGAATCGATACTGAAGAAAAATCATATAAATTTTATAGTGATACTTTAGTAGGCCCAATAACACAAAAACTTTATGATCTATTAACAGGAATTCAATTTGGGGATCTTGAAGGGCCTCATGGGTGGATTAGAATTTTGAAATGAAAGCCAGTTTTTACTGGCTTTTTCTATATAAATTTATTGATAAATATAATAATTTTAAGTGCAAAAATATTTTTCAAAAAAACAGAAAAAAAAGCTTGTGTTAAAAGCGCTTTCATTGTATAATCAAATATGTGGAAAAGATAATTAATAACAGAGGAAAACAGAATCATTCAAAAATTAGCATATACTTAGTTTTATGATGCTTTTTTTTACGTTTAAATTATAAGCGGTTGAAAAAAATCGTTTAAATAATAAATAAGAGAGAGGCGAGCAAATTGTTTAATAGTGAATACTTAAATGACTTGTTTAAAAGAACACAAGAAAGAAACCCTTCACAACCTGAATACTTACAAGCTGTAGAAGAATTTTTTGAAGCGATGGATTTTATCGTTTGTAATGATCCAAAGATTGAACAATTTTCAATTATGGAACGTATTATTGAACCTGAACGAATAATTAAATTCCGTGTAACTTGGGTAGATGATTCTGGAACTATCAGAGTTAATCGCGGATATAGGGTTCAGTTTAATTCGGCTATTGGTCCATATAAGGGTGGATTAAGATTTCATCCATCAGTAAATGAATCAATATTGAAATTTTTAGGATTTGAACAAACTTTTAAAAATGCCCTTACTGGACTTCCACTTGGTGGAGGAAAAGGTGGAGCTGATTTTGACCCTAGAGGTAAAAGCGATAATGAAATTATGAGATTCTGCCAAAACTTCATGCAGGAATTATATCGTCATATCGGACCGGATACAGATGTTCCAGCTGGAGATATTGGCGTTGGTTTTAGAGAAATTGGTTATCTTTACGGAATGTATCGCAAGATAAGAAATGAAAACACTGGTGTATTAACTGGTAAAGGATTGACTTATGGTGGATCTTTAGTTAGAAAAGAAGCTACAGGATATGGATTATGTTATTTTGTATCTGAAATGCTTAAAGTATATAGAAATGATAATTTTGAAGGTAAAAAAGTAATCATCTCTGGATGTGGTAAAGTTGGCATGCACGCAGCTTTAAAAGCTCAAGAATTAGGCGCAAAAGTAATTGCTTTATCAGATGTTTTTGGTTATGTTTATGATGAGAATGGATTGGATTTAAATATAGTTAAAATGTTAACAGAAAAATCGCCTGAATTCTCTCAACATTATTTGGAATATAGACCTTCTGCAGTTTATGATCCTGATCCAAGCAAAATTTGGAATGTTCCTTGTGATATTGCTTTACCTTGTGCAACACAAAATGAGTTACCATTAGAAGGCGCAAAAGCTTTAGTTGAAAATGGATGTTTCTTAGTAGCTGAAGGCGCTAATATGCCTACAACTTTAGAAGCTACTAAATATTTACAAACCGCAGATATTTTATTTGCTCCTGGAAAAGCGGCTAATGCTGGTGGTGTTGCGGTATCTGGACTTGAAATGAGTCAAAATGCTATGCATTATCCTTGGACTTATGCAGAAGTTGACCAAAAACTTGAAGTAATTATGTCTGACATTTTTAAGAAAGCATATACAGAAGCTAGAAAGTATACAGATCATAGAAATTTAGTAGTTGGAGCTAACATTGCTGGATTTATGAGAGTTTATCAAGCAATGCTAGACCAAGGCATTCTTTAATGTCATTTATTAAAACGCCGACTGTTTTAATACCTAAATCATTTATAGACATGGAAAAATGGTCGGTGATTGCTTGTGATCAGTTCACATCAGAACCAGAATATTGGGAACAAGTTAAATCAATGGTTGATAATGTTCCTTCAACATATCACATCATTCTTCCAGAAGCTTATTTAGAAAAAAATATGGATTATCAAATTGAAAAAGTAAATGAGACTATGAAACTCTATTTACGAAATAATATATTTGATGAACATGATGGTTTTATACTGGTTGACCGTAAAACGCCTTTTGTTAAAAGGCGTTTAGGTCTCGTTATAGCAATTGATTTGGAAGAATACGAATATGAAGTTGGCAAATTCGGAAAGATTAGAGCTACAGAAAAAACGATAGCTGAGAGAATACCTCCACGAGTTAGAATAAGAGAAAACGCTCCAATAGAACTTCCGCATGTACTTGTTTTGGTAGATGATGCGCTTGATCCTATTATTAACGATCTGTTTAAACAACGCAAAAGCTTTGAACAATTATATGATTTCAATTTAAATATGAATGGCGGGCACATTAAAGGTTATAAAATAACTGATACTTTATCTATTATAAAAAGAATTGAGGCTTTATCTAGTGATGTTAGTTTAATTGTTGGAGATGGGAATCATTCTTTAGCTGCGGCTAAAACATGTTGGGAAAATATAAAGAAAAATTTAACCGAGAAAGAACAAGAAACTCATCCAGCTAGATATGCATTGGTAGAACTTATAAGTTTATACGATAAAGGATTGACATTTGAACCAATTCATCGTATTATCTTTGGGGCAACAAAAACTTTAATCGATGGATTAAAAGAATATATGGTAGGGGAATCAACATTGTCCATATTTTATGGTGATGAAGAAGAAATTATCAATGTTCCTAGTAATTCTTTTGAATGCATTAAACAAATTCAAGACTATTTGGATAAGTATTTAGAAGAACATTTTGAAGCTAAAATTGATTTTATTCATGGATTAGAAAATATGAAGACAATTGTAAAAAAGACTGAAAAAGCAATTGGTATTTCATTGCCTCAGCTTCAAAGAGAACTTTTATTACCTTATATTAGAGAAAACGGAGTTTTACCAAGAAAATCATTTTCTCTAGGAGAAGCGGTTGAAAAACGTTATTATTTAGAAGGAAAGAAAATATTATAAAAATAGGAGGAAATTAATGAAAAGAGTATATAACTTTTCTGCAGGGCCAGCTGTTTTACCTGAAGAAGTCCTTGAACAAGCAGCTTCGGAAATGCTTTGTTATAAGGATACAGGAATTTCTGTAATGGAAATGAGCCATCGTTCACAAGATTTTAAACAAATTATTGAAGAAGCAGAGGCAGATTTAAGAAAATTATTAAAAATTCCGAATAATTATAAAGTATTATTTTTACAAGGCGGTGCCACAACTCAATTTTCTATGATACCTATGAATTTATTTAGAAATAAAGTAGCTGATTTTATTAACACTGGAGCTTGGTCTAAAAAAGCAATCGCTGAGGCGAAGCGTTATGGTGAGGTAAGAATAATTGCTTCAAGTGAAGATGATAATTTTTCATATATTCCAAATTTAGATAATCTTAAAATATCTGAAGATGCTGATTATGTTCATATAGTACAAAACAATACAATATACGGAACAAGATTTACTAAGTTACCTGATACTCACGGAAAGATACTAGTATCTGATATGTCTAGTAATATTTTATCTGAACCAATAAACGTTGAAGATTTTGGATTAATATTTGCTGGAGCACAAAAAAATATCGGTCCAGCTGGAACGACTATTGTTATTATAAGAGAAGATTTGATTACAGACCAATATCTTGAACACACACCTATTATGTATAAATACAAAATTCATGCAGATAAAGGCTCTATGTATAATACTCCTCCTACATATGGTATTTATATTTGTGGATTAGTATTTAAACATTTACTTAAAACTGGTGGAGTAGAGGCTATTTACCAAAAAAACCTTAAAAAAGCAAATCTCATCTATGATTATTTAGATAAATCAAAAATGTTTTTTGGAACTGTTAGAAAAGAAGATCGTTCTTTAATGAATGTTACCTTTAATACTAATTCAGTTGAATTGAATAACAAATTTATAGAAGAAGCTAAAAATCATAAGTTAGTAAATATTAAAGGTCATCGTTCTGTTGGTGGTATGAGAGCTTCAATATATAATGCAATGAGTTATGAAGGTGTAAAAGCCTTGGTTGACTTTATGCAAAAATTTGAAAGTGAAAATTCATAATGAAAATAGCTTGTTTAAACAATATATCAAACGTAGGTTTGAATTTATTTACAAAAAAATACCAACTAATCGATGATGCAAAAAAGAGCAACTTAATCCTTGTTAGAAGTTATGATATGCATGAATTTCCTATTAGCGAAGATTTATTAGCTGTTGCTAGAGCTGGAGCTGGTGTTAATAACATTCCTCTAGAAAAGATGGCTGACGCTGGGGTTGTTGTATTTAACGCTCCTGGAGCCAATAGCAACGCAGTAAAAGAATTAGTGATAGCTGGCATGCTTTTAGCTTCTCGTGATATTATAAATGGAGTAAACTGGGTTAAAAATAACCGTTCTGATAAAAATATTTTAAAGAGCATAGAAAAAGCAAAGAAGATGTTTGCAGGTACAGAAATATTAGGGAAAACAATTTCTGTTATTGGTCTTGGAGCTGTTGGAGGCAGAGTCGCAAACGCATGTGTTGATTTAGGCCTTAAGGTTTTTGGATATGATCCATATATATCAGAAAAAGCTAAGAATCAATTGAAACCTGGAATTGAATTAACGGAAGATTTAGATTTTATCTATCAAAATTCTGATTTTATTTCTTTACATTTACCTCTATTAGATTCTACGAAAAAATTCTTTAATAAAGAAGTATTTAATAAACTTAAACCTGGAGTTATTTTATTAAACTTTAGTCGTGATTTATTAGTTGATGATTTAGCGTTAGAAGAAGCTTTATCTAAAGGAACAGTATATAAATATGTTACGGATTTTCCAAATCATTTTGTGGCTAATTTAGATAATGTAATTCCAATTCCACATCTTGGAGCTTCCACAAAGGAATCTGAAGATAACTGTGCAATTATGGCTGCTAAAGAATTGATGAATTATGTAGAACGCGGAGATATTGAAAATTCAGTTAATTATCCAAATATAACCTTAGGAGATAAGGGAGATAAATTTAGAATAATTATATTAGCTAAGAATATTGAAGGCATTAAAGAATCTATAGATAGAACATTAAAACATAAGAAAACAACAATTGAGACTTCTATTAGTAAATCTCGTGCAAATCATCTAGTATTTGCTTTTGATTTTAACCAAGAGGTTTCAGAAAAAACAATTAAAGAACTTAAGAAGATAACAGGAGTTATAAAAGTTAGAATAATATAAGATGGCTTCCTCACATTGAGGAAGCTATATCTTTGGAAAAGATAATATATTTAGAAAAATAATACTTGATTTTTTATATAATAAATTATAGAATATATAAGTAACTGAATGGAGGGCCGTTTATGAGAACGCAATTTACATTAAGATGTACTGTATGTAAATCAGAAAACTATCGCTACAGCAAAAATAAAAAAACACATCCAGATCGTATGGAAGTAAAAAAATATTGTCCTGTTTGTAAAAGAGTCACAGTACATAAGGAAAAGAAATAAAATAAATATTTCTGCATCCAGTTTCGGATGCTTTTTTTCTGTTTATTTAATTGTATATGTATGGGGGAAAATATGAAAAAATATCTTATAGGCGTTGATGTTGGTGGAACTAGTATTAAATTTGGCAGGTTCAGTCTTGAAGGTGATTTAATTGAAAAATGGAATATTAGGACAAACCACAAAGATCAAGGCGAATATATAATAACTGATATTGTTAAATCTCTGAAATCGCAAGTTGAAATTTCAGAAATTTTTGGAATAGGTATAGGAGTTCCAGGTCCTGTTAAAGATGACCTGATTATTCACTGTGTTAATTTAAA
This sequence comes from Tenericutes bacterium 4572_104, assembly GCA_002084435.1. Next base: position 95,840 of record NBLG01000004.1, on the reverse strand, counting down.
CTGGGGAACAAAAAATATAAAAGAAGAAATGAAATCTTTATTACAAAGAGAAGATATAATTATTAAAATAGGAAATGATGCTAATGTTGCGGCTGCTGGAGAAATGTATAAAGGAAGTGCTAAAGGATATAAAAATGTTGTAATGTATACTTTAGGAACTGGTATCGGTGGAGGAATTATAATTGATGGAAAGCCATTAGAAGGAGTTAATGGAGCTGGAGCTGAACTTGGGCATATTGTAGTTGATTTTAAACATAATTATCGCTGTGCATGTGGAAAAACTGGATGTTTAGAAACAGTTTCATCTGCGACTGGAATAGTAAGGTTAGCTAAAGAGTATTTAATTCATTTTAAGGCTAGAAGTCCTTTAAGACATTTTGAAAACTTTAGTGCGAAAAAAGTATTTGATTATGCTAAAGAAGGAGATTATATTTCTCGTAAGATAATAGAAGAATCAATGAAATATCTTGCCTTAGCTATTGCTAATGTATCTCTAACAATAGACCCTGAAATAATTATAATTGGAGGAGGCGTATCCAATGCTGGCGGATATTTGATAGATATGATAAATAAATTCTATCCATCATTTTCAAGCCCATTTATAAAGAAAGCTAATATTCAATTAGCTACACTTGGTAATGATGCTGGGATTTATGGATGCGCATATTTAGTCAAATGATGAAACTTAAAATTTTTAATCAAAATGTAGTTGATATCAATTCCTATCTGTTAATAAAAGAAAAAGAAGCTATATTAATAGATCCAGGATTTAATGGAGATGCTATTATTGAATATTTAGATGAATCCAACGTAGAATTAAAATATATTATATTAACTCATGGACATTTTGATCATATAAGAGATATTCAAATATTAGCTAAAAAATATCTTTTTGATGTATTTATTTCTAATCAAGAGGTTAGTTTTTTAAAAAATGATAATCAAAATTATGCCTTTGCCTTCGGGTCGAAATTCATTTTTCCAAAAAATATAGCAGTTAAATCAATAAAGGATGAAGAAAAAATAAGTCTTCTTGATGAAAATTTTGTATTTATTTTAACACCGGGTCATACAAAGGGATCTATGTGTATAAAATATAGAAATTGGTTATTTTCTGGAGATACTATTTTTTATGATAGTATTGGAAGAACTGATTTATTTTCTGGAAGTTCTTTGGATATGCAAAAATCATTGAAATATTTAAAAGGAAGAATAAGTAATCAAACAAAAATATATCCAGGTCACGGAAAAAATGGTAAGTGGATAAATATTAAAGATGCTAATTCATATATAAATTAAAAGAGTCAAAAACTCTTTTTTTAATAAAAAATAAAAAAATTAGCACTCAACTCTTGACATTGCTAACAACTTTAAGTATAATACATTTAGCAATCATAATAACGGAGTGCTAAAGGGGTGATTTAATTGACTAAGCGACAAACTATTATACTGAAACTTATCGTTGATGAATATGTAAAATCCGCTGAGCCAATTGGTTCTAAAATGTTAGCTGAGATACTTGATGTTTCTTCGGCAACAATAAGAAATGAAATGAGTGTTTTAGAAGATTTGGGTTATATTGAAAAAACTCATACTTCATCTGGAAGAATCCCATCTGAAAAAGGATATCGCTATTATATTGAAAATATAATTAAAAATCTAGATGAAGAAACTGAAGGATACTTTGAATTTGACCAAATATTTAATCAAGGTGTAGATAGAGATGAAATCATTCATGAAGCTATTAATTTATTGTCAGAAGCAACTAATTGTACAGCTATAGCACTTGGACCTAATGCATATCATTCTAAAGTAAAAAAAATTCAATTAGTTCCATTATCAACGCACCAAGCATTGATTTTGGTTATCACTAATTTTGGACATGTTGAATCAAAACAAATAAATATATCAAGGGATATGGATCAAGCTGAGCTATCAAAAGTCATTGATCTATTAAATGAAATGTTAATTGATACGCCTATATCAAAAGTATCAGAAAAGTTACACTATGAAATTCAACATAGTCACATTAGAGAATTATTAAAATATCGTGAAACAATAGTTGATTCGTTTATTGAAGCATTCTCAAGATTTGCCCAATCAAGATATTATTTAACGGGGTCAAGTAATATGCTTTATCAACCAGAGTTTAATGATATTGAAAAACTAAGAGAATTTATATCAACCATCGAAAATAATGAAATATTTAAGATTGTTGAACAAGATGCAGAAGGCATTTCTGTTAAAATAGGTAGCGAAAATAAAATTACTTCTATGAGTGATTGTACTGTCATTTCTTCTACATATAACACGCATGATGGAGAAAAAGGAACAATTTCACTTGTTGGACCAAAGAGAATGGACTATAGAAGAGTCATACCATTAATTAAATATATAGCTAACCATATTGCTAAATTATATGAAGAGGAGTAAGTACTATGAGTGAAGAACTTGATAAAAATTTAGGCGCTGAAGAGACAAAAGAAGCGCCAGAAAAGAAGGAAGAAATTAAAAAAGAAAAAGAAGTTAAAGAAGAAAACACTTCTAAAACAAAAACCAAAAAAAGCAAAAAGAAAAAGAAACCAACATCTGAAGAATTATTATTAGAAATTCAAGATGAGTTAGAAGAATTAAAAGAAAAGTACTTTAGAACTTTAGCAGAAATGGAAAACTATAAAAAAAGAGTTAATGAGGATCTAAAAAGAGAAAGAAAATATGCAGGTTTTTCATTAGCTAGCAGATTGATAGATTCAATTGAAATATTTAATCAAGCATTGAATATGGAAACTGATGATAAAAATCTTCAAAACTTCCTTTATGGATTTAAAATGATTGATGAAATGATCTTTAATGCAATGAAAGATGAAGGAGTTTCAGTTATAGATACTAAAGTTGGAGATACATTTGATCCTACAAAACAAGAAGCAGTAGACATCGAATATGATCCTGAAAAACCAGAAAACACTGTTTTACAAGTTAGAAAAAAAGGATATTTGTTTAAAGATAGAATATTAAGACCTAGTATGGTTGTTATTAATATTAAACCAAAAGAAGAAGAAAAAGAATCTGAAGAAGAAATAAAAGAAATAAAAGAAGAAAAAGAAACTAAGGAAAGTAAAGAATAAGAAAGGGTGATTAAATATGAAAATTATAGGTATTGATTTAGGAACAACAAACTCATGTGTAGCAGTAATGGAAGGTAAAGAAGCAAAAGTTATTCCAAACTTAGATGGGAATAGAACAACTCCATCAGTTGTTGCATTTAAAGATAATGAAACACAAGTAGGAGAAGTAGCAAAAAGACAAGTAATAACAAATCCAAATACAATTTATTCAATCAAAAGAAAAATGGGAACGTCAGAAAAAGTAAAAGCAAATGGTAAATTATATACACCACAAGAAATAAGCGCAATGATTCTTAGAAACTTAAAGGAATCAGCTGAAGCTTACCTTGGTGGAAAAGTTACAGAAGCAGTTATTACAGTTCCAGCTTACTTTAATGATGCTCAAAGACAAGCTACAAAAGATGCAGGTAAAATTGCTGGTCTTGATGTTAAAAGAATTATTAATGAACCAACAGCTGCTGCTTTAGCTTATGGTATTGATAAAGGCGGAAAAGACCAAACTGTATTAGTTTTTGACCTTGGTGGTGGGACATTTGATGTTTCAATTCTTGAATTATCAGATGGAACATTTGAAGTTATTTCAACTAGTGGAAACAACCACTTAGGAGGAGATGACTTTGACCAAAGAATAGTAGAGTGGTTAATTACTGAATTCAAGAAGGAAACAGGTGTTGATTTATCAAAAGATAAAATGGCATATCAAAGATTACGTGATGCAGCTGAAAAAGCTAAAAAAGAATTATCTTCAATCACAAAATCACAAATTTCATTACCATTTATCTCAATGAGTAATGGAGGACCTGTTCATTTAGAAAAAGAATTAACAAGAGCTAAATTCAATGAATTAACTCATGATTTAGTACAAAAAACAGTAGAACCTGTTAACCAAGCTTTGCGAGATGCAAAAATGACTTCAAAAGATATCGATGAAGTATTATTAGTTGGTGGGTCTACACGTATTCCAGCAGTTCAAGAAGCAGTTAAGAAAATACTTAAAAAAGAACCTAACCGTTCTATTAACCCAGATGAAGTTGTGGCTATGGGAGCTGCAATTCAAGGTGGTGTATTACAAGGCGATGTAAAAGACGTATTATTACTAGATGTTACTCCACTTTCACTAGGTATTGAAACACTAGGTGGTGTATTTACAAAACTAATTGAACGTAATACAACAATTCCAACATCAAAATCTCAAATATTCTCAACTGCACAAGACAACCAACCTACAGTTGATATTCATGTATTACAAGGGGAACGTCCAATGGCAAAAGATAATAAAACATTAGGACATTTCCAATTGACAGATATTCCACCAGCAAGACGTGGAGTGCCTCAAATAGAAGTTAAATTTGATATTGATGCTAATGGTATTGTAAATGTATCTGCTAAAAATGTAGCTACTGGAAAAGAAAATTCAATTACTATTCAATCAAATACTTCATTATCTGAAGAAGAAATTGAACGTATGGTAAGAGAAGCTGAAGAAAATGCTGAAGCAGATAAACAAAAACGCGAAGAAGCTGATTTAAGAAATGAAGCAGATCAATTGATTTTTGTTACTAAACAATCATTAGAAGATTTAGGTGATAAAGTAACTGATATAGAAAAATCTGAAGCGGAAGCTAAAATCAAAGAATTAGAAAAAGCTTTAGAAGGTTCAAATATTGAAGAAATTAAAGTTGCTAAAGCTGCTTTAGAAAAAACAGCACAAGCATTCTCTGAAAGAGTATATAAAGAACAACAAGCGTCTCAACCTGGTCCTGATGTAAATGATACACAACAAGATGAGCCAGATAAAAATGATGATGACGATGTAATTGACGCGGATTATAAAGAAATGTAATAAGTTAAATTGCAGGAAACTGCAATTTAACTTTGTCTAGGGGTGGATAAAATGAGCAAAAGAGATTACTATGAAGTTTTAGGCATTAGCAAGAATGCATCAGAGGATGAAATAAAAAAAGCATACCGTAGATTAGCGAAAAAGTATCATCCAGATGTATCAAGCGAATCAAATGCAGAAGCTAAATTTAAAGAAGTACAAGAAGCATATGATATATTAGGTGATAAAACCAAAAGAGCACAATATGATCAATTTGGTCATCAAGCCTTTGATGGAACTGGTGGATTTAATGGTGGTGGCTTTGGTGGTTTTGGTTCAGCTGATTTTGATTTCAGTGATATATTCAGTTCTTTCTTTGGAGGAGGAAGTTCACACTTCTCATCAGGTTCTAGAAATAGGCCGAGAAAAGGATCGGATATACAGCGTAGAATGGTAATCACCTTTGAAGAGTCTATTTTTGGAAAAAAAGAAAAAATAACTATTCCTGTTTATGATGAATGTCATGTTTGTCATGGCCTAGGTGCGGAATCTAAAAATGATATTAGAGCTTGTCACCAATGCCATGGAACGGGAACAATTATTGTAGAAAGCCAAACGTTATTTGGAAGAACTCAAACAAGAAGAACTTGTCCAACATGCCATGGAACAGGTAAAGAAATTCTTAAAAAATGCCGTAATTGTAACGGCGAAGGCGTAGAAAGAGTAAATAAAGAAATTGAAATCACAGTACCAGCTGGTATTGAAACTGGTCAACAAATACGATTAGAAGGCTTTGGAAATAAAGGCGCAAACGGCGGTCCTAATGGAGATTTATACATTATTTTTGAAGTTAAACCATCAAATACATTTATTCGTCAAGGAGACGATATTATAATCAATGTTCCAATAACCTTTTCTCAAGCAGCACTTGGCACAGAAATTCAAATACCTACAGTCTATGGAAAGGTATTACTAAAAATACCAAGTGGAACACAATCAGGAGCTAAATTCCGCATTAAGGGAAAAGGGGCTCCAAATGTAAGGACAAAGACAAAAGGAGATCAACATGTAATTGTCTCTGTAATAACTCCAACCAAATTAACATTAGAACAAAAACGTCTCTTTGAAAGACTAGCTAAAATTGAAGACCCCCCTAAAATAAATAAAAGTTTTTGGAATAAAATAAAGGATAGTTTTAAAATGTAAAAGCCAAATTAAATTGGCTTTTTTATTTTGCAATAATCTTTTTTATTAAAGATTTACTTAAATTTAAAATCTTATTTACAAACAATCAAAAATGCGATATAATATAATCACGTTATGCATAAATACAATATACATAAACAGGTTATATAAGGAGGTGAGATAATGACAAATTCAGGCGAATATATTAGAGGCTTTACAAATTATATTATTTTATCGATACTTGCGAAATTTGACAGCTATGGTTATGAAATGACAAAGATAATAGAATCTGTAAGTGAGCATAATATTCAATTAACAGAAGCTACTCTTTATACAGCTCTAAAAAAATTAAAGGCTGAAGAGAAAATAGTTTCGTATTCCAGCAAGAATAAAAAAGGCATGAATAGACGTTATTATCAAATCACTCCAAAAGGAAAAAAAGAGTTGAAATCATTTAGGAAGGATTGGGTAATGATTGAAAACACCTTGTCCTCACTAGTTGGTGGTAACTTCAAATACAGTAGAAAAAATTAGGAAGTGATATTATGAACTTAAAAAACATCATCCCAAAACAATTTTTTGGCTTATTATCAGGTAAGAATCAATCTCTTTATATTGCTTGTTTATTAGAAGTATATAAAGCATATGAACAAGGATCTATTTTAGGATTAGATAAATCTTTAGCTAAACAAGTAATTATGGATTATCTTGAAAAAAATCCTTTAGAAAAAGAATTTGAAGTAGATGAGTCAGATCAAGAAGTAATGCATAGAGACATCGCAAACTATGTTTTAAAACGTTTTGAGGAATGTGAATGGATTGATGTCGATATTAATAATGATTACGAAGAAATCATCAATTTTAGAGATTATGCGATTACTATTATTGAATCTTTAAGAGAAATAGGAAATGATTCAATCTATGGAGAAGAAGCGGAAGGTCATGAATTTAGAGGTTATATTTATACAGTTTATTCTTTATTAAATAATAAAGATGGTGAATATGGAATGGTTCTCGAACAAGTATATAAAAATACCGCCGCCTTTGTAAGAGAAATCAGAAAATTAGATTCGAGATTAAAATACTATATTCGCACAATAGTTGATAATACTGAAATAAAGGATTTAATAACATTATTAGTAAACTATAAAGTTGAATTAGTTGATAGAGCTTATAGAAGACTTAAGACAAGTGATAATATCAACAAATACAAACTAGAAATTATTAAAAAATTAGAAAGTTACCAACAAGATCCAGTAATTATGGAATTAATAGCTAAAGAATTTATGTTAAAGACACATAATAATAAAGAACTAGCTATGATTCGTGCTAATAAAAGAATTGACGATATGATAGATATTTATAATTCAATTAATTATATTATCGATGAAATAGACAAGAAGAATAAAGTCTATGTTAATTCCACAATAGCTAAGATTAAATTCTTACTTTCAGATGATGAAAATATAATTTCTAAATTATCTAAAATACTTCGCTACACAGCTTCTGAAATAAAAAACAAAAGAACAAATAAAGCCTTAGCAAATATCGAACCTTTATTTACACTTGCGAATTATTCACAACTTGGAGATTCTTCATTGTTTACACCTAGAGGTTTTTATAAACGCATTGATACTCAATATCTTACAGTAAATAATGGTGGACCAGGAATTAGATTACAAGAGGAATTTTATAAGGAATTTGAACGAAACTATAGCGAAGATGTTATACGCGATTATTTAATGGAATTCTTCGCGAATAATAAATCAATAAAAGCTTCTGAGATAATCAAAGGAGATATGTCAGAAGAAGCGGTATTAAAACTGCTTTATATATTAGTATATGCAGGAGATGAATTAGATTATTATATTCAACCATTGGATGAATATATTAATCATACTAAATTTAAGTTAGCTGATTTTGAAATTATAAGGGGGTATGACGTATGATATTAGAAAATTTTGATAGTCTAAATAGCAGCCAACGCAATTTGTTTACGAGAACATGTTTAAAATTATTATCCACAGGATTTTTAGCTAGAGACAAAAAGGACAATAAGGATATGTATTATTTTTTGTTAAGCTATAAAAAGTACTTCGATGAATATTTTGGGATTATTAATTATGAAATTATATTAGACAGAGAAAACGGTGCAGTTCAATTAACACATACAGATAATTCTAATTTATTGCGTTTAAAAAAAGAAGAAACTATAATTCTACTTATCTTACGTATACTCTATCATGAACATCTGGCTGATACATCAGTTAATGATAATATAGTAGTAAGAATTGATGAACTTCATCAATACTATGAATCCTTAGAATTAAAGAAAAAAATTAATAAAACCGATTTAGTAAGAATACTGAGAATGTATAAGAAATTCAATCTAATTGAACCTATAGGCGATATTACAAAATCAAATTCAAAAATAATAATTTTTCCAACAATTCTTTTCGCAATTAATACAACAGCTATTAATGATGTTTACGATTTGATTTCTAGAATTGAATACCAACAAGGAAGTGATACTGATGAAAAAACTGACTAAAATAAGATTAATTAATTGGCATTATTTCGCTAACGAAACTATCAATGTTAAAAATAATATGTTAGTGACTGGGCAAAATGCCACAGGTAAATCTACAATAGTTGATGCGATAGCCTTTGTAATTACTGCGGGAGATCAAATCTTTAATCTAGCGGCTAATGAAAAAAGCAAACGTGATTTACGCGGTTATGTTAAATGTAAACTTGGAATTGATAACCAAGAATATCTAAGAGAAAATGATACAACAGGACACGTAGCTTTAGAATTTTATGACGAATCAAAGAATGAATTTTTTACAGTAGGTACAGTAATAGATGTGTTTGGAGAAATACTTCCCCCTAAAGTTATTTTTTATCATGTTAATAAAAAAATGGAAGAAAGTCTCTTTGTGGATGAAGAAGATAAAATATTAACTACATCACAGTTTAAAAAGACAAAACAAGCGGATAAGGTTTATCTAACTAGAAGAGAGGCAAAACTTGCTTTTCGTTCCCTATTTGGTTCAATCAATGAAACATATTTTTCTTTAATTCCTAAAGCATTAGCTTTTAAACCAATTCCAGATGTTAAAGACTTTATCTACAGATACCTTTTAGAAGAAAAAATACTAGATGTAGACTCTATCAAAGAATCAATAACTGCATATAGAGATTTAGAATCCACACTTAAAATCATCAAAAATAAAGTTAAAGATTTAGACGATATAAAAGCTATCTTTGAAGAAATCAAAAAAAATCAAAGCCAAAAATCATTCTATGAATTTTTCCTAAAAATAATAGAAATTGAAAACTATAAAAAAGAAATAGAAAAACAAACAACTAAGCTAGAAAAAATATCCATAGAAAAAGAACAAAACCAGAAATTAATTGAAGAGATTAATACTCAAATAAGCATCTTAGATGAACGCAGTAAAGAAATATATACAATGCTTTCTAGCAGTGATTCATTTAAAGCCGCAAAAATCTTTGAAAAGGAACTAGAAGATTTAGACAAGAGAATAGAAGAGCAGATGAGTATAAGGCAATATGCTCATAAGAAATTACGTAAAGCTAAGAAGATAATAGTTGATTTAAAAACAGAATATAAAAGACCAGTATATAAGGATCTAGATAAAATTGAATTGACTAAAATTGATGAAAGTAATTTTGAAGAAAACAAACTCAAGCTTTTAAAAATAAAAAAAGAACTAGACATTGTCTTAGATGAAAACAAAGAAGAATTAGGTAAACAAATACATATTAAAAATAACTTGATAACTGAAATAAATGATATATATAAAACTCTAAAAGACCTTGAAAACCATAAACTACGCTATAATCCAATGATTAAGCGTCTACAATCAAGAATTATAAATGGTGTAAAAACTAGATATGACGTTGATATTAATGTACATATTCTTTGCGAATTACTAGAAGTTACAGATCCATCTTGGCAAGATACTGTAGAAGATTATCTAGGCTTTCAACGCTTTAATTTGATAGTAGAACCAAGGTATTTTGATGTTGCACTTGAGGTTTATAACGAAGTTAAAGACAGTTTAAACATTTATGGAATTGGACTAGTTAATACTAAGAAAATACAACACTTTAAAAATTATAGAGATAATTCACTAGCTTCAATTATAAGCTCAGATAATGTAGATGCGACTCATTATATAAATATGATTTGCGGTAATCTAATTATGGTTGATGAAGTTAGTGACTTAGAAAACTACCCACAAGGTATTACAAAAAGCGGTATGGTTTATAGAAGCTATACAGTGAGATCATTAAATAAAAATCAAGAAAAACCATTTATTGGTAAAAAAGCTAGACAACGTCAATTAGAAAAATGGCGTAAAAAAGCCAGCGAAATGAAAAATAGATTTAATAAAGTCGAAGATATTATTGCGGTAATTAACGAAGAAATTAATGAAATAAATACCTTGGATGTTGAAGGTATAATTAAATTGTTAGAATCTTATTATTCTGTTAATACTCTAAAAGAAAGAAGAAAAGCATTACTAAAAAGAAAAGAATCACTTAAAGAAGAAGACCTTTCAGAATTACGACTTGAATATGAGAATATAAGAGAGGAAATTCGCGGATATGAAACCAACAGAAGAAAAGCATATGAAAGAAATGGTAAATTAAATTCAGATGAAATTAAATATCATGAATCTATTCTAGTATATGAAAAGAACATTAAGCGAATTACGCGTTCGATAGATAAGATTAAAGAAGAAAATATATCAATTGAGAAACAAGCTAAAGATCTATACGAATATGAAATTAGTAAAACAAAAAATATTTCTAAAATATTAGAAGACTATCAATTAAGAATACATAGAGAAACAGAAAGCATAGTTAATCTTGAAGATTCATTAAAAAGCAAACAGATAAAATATGTAAATAAATATAACCTAAGTTATCAGTTTGGCATTCAATATATGTATGAATATATTGATGAATATAATAAACTAGTTAAGTCTGAATTAGTTAAATATGAAGCTAAAGTTAGAGAAGCTAGAGAATCAGCTGAAAAATTATTTAAAGAAGATTTCATAGCCAAATTAAGAGATTATATAATATCAGCTCAAGATGAAATAAAAAGGATTAATGAAACCTTACAAAACATTCATTTTGGAGATGATACCTATGAATTTATCTTCCCAAAATCAAAAGAGTATGGGGAATACTACGATATGGTTTTAAGTGATGATGCAATAAAAGCTGGTACGGAAATGATGAATTATGATTTCGAGATGAAATATCAGCGTCAACTAGAAGAATTATTTATTAATCTTGCTAGTGATGATATAAATGCCCCAGGAGTTATGAATAAATTTACAGATTATAGAACATATATGGATTATGATATTTTAATTACTAACTCTCAAGGAGAAAAATTATTGTATTCAAAAGTATTTAAAGAAAAATCAGGTGGAGAAACACAGGTACCATTCTATGTAGCTACTCTTGCATCATTTGTTCGTCTCTTTGAACAAGCTAAAAGTGGAAGACTACATGATTCTATAGGGCTTATTATTTTCGATGAAGTATTTGATAAAATGGATACTTCAAGAATTAAAGCTATGATGGAATTTATTAAACAATTGCCAGTTCAAATTATATTAGCTACACCTCCGCAAAAAATGGAAGTATTAGCTAAATATACAGATACTACAATCGTCACTTTAAGAGATGGAAGAAACGCAAGAGCTTATGAAGCGATAAAAGAAATGAAATAATAAAAAAGTTATATTGGGTATATTTTATTTAAAAACCTAGTATGACTTTTTTTTCATTATGTTATAAATATTTATTATAATATGTTATTATTTTAATGGTGATTAAAATGCAGAGATATTTTATAAAGGAAAAAGCTATTAATAATTCTTTAGTGATAATTGAAGGTAAAGACTATCATCATATAAAAAACGTTATGAGATTTAAAATGGGTGATTTAGTAATTATTAATACAAATCAAAATAAAAGTTATGAAGCCTCAATTTCTAGTTTTACAAATGATAAAGTCTATTTAGAAATCAAAAAAGAATTACCAATAAAAAAAAATACAATTAATTTAAGCATTGCTCAAACTTTGATAAAGAGAGACAACTTTGAACTCGTTTTACAAAAAACAACTGAATTAGGAATAAAAGAAATCTATCCAATACTTACAAGTAGAAGTATTATTAAGATTAGTGATTTGTCAAAAAAACTTTCAAGGTACAATTCTATTGTAAAAGAAGCTTCAGAACAATCTGAACGCTCTTCATTGCCTGTAGTACATAATCTTTATAAACTAGATTCTTTACCATTTGATGAGTTTGATAGAGTGTTAATCGCCTATGCAAGAGAACAAAAAAATAACTTATTTGAAGTAATTAAAGATATTAATAAAGATACCTCTGTGTTAGTATTAATAGGACCTGAAGGCGGGTTTAATGAAAAAGAATTAGTGTTCTTACAAACTAAGGGCCAATTTATATCTTTAGGAAAAACAATATTACGCAGTGAAACAGCCGCGATATATGTAGCTTCGGCATTTCGTTTAGTGTGGGGTGATTGAAATGAAAGCAGCTTTTTATACATTGGGATGTAAAGTAAATTCATATGAAACCGAAGCTTTAATAGAAATGTTTGAAAAAAAGAGTTATGAAATAGTTGATTTTTCAGAAAAAAGTGATGTCTATGTAATAAATACATGTATGGTTACTAATACTGGTGAAAGAAAATCAAAAAAATATATAAGAAGACCAATACAGCTGAATAAAAATGCAATTGTCATTGTTATGGGGTGTTTAAGTCAACTAAAAGCTGAAGAAATCCTAAAAATAGATGGAGTTAAAATAGTAGTTGGGACTAAAGATAGAGATAAAATACTCGATTATTTAGAAGCTTATATTAAAGATAATAAAATTCAAAATCACGTCACGAAATTAGAAAATAAAGTAAAGTTTGATAATCTATTTATCAGTGATTTTAAAAATCACCAAAGAGCTTTTTTGAAAATTCAAGATGGATGTAATAATTTTTGTTCATACTGTATTATTCCTTATACAAGAGGAAGAATAAGATCTAAAAATCCTGAAAGAGTATTAGAAGAAGCTAAGTATTTAGTTGACTCAGGACATATAGAAATAGTACTAACAGGAATTAATACTGGAAGTTATGGAATAGATTTAAAAGACTATTGTTTCGCTGATTTATTAAGAGATTTAGAAACAATAGAAGGCTTAAAGCGAATTCGTATATCTTCGATTGAAATAACTGAATTAACTGATGAAGTTATTAGTGTTTTAAAAAGCTCAAAAAAAATAGTTAATCACTTACATATTCCTTTGCAATCAGGTTCAAATAGAATTTTAAAATTAATGAACCGTAAATATAAAACAGAGGAATATATGGATTTAATTAATAAATTAAGAGATAACATACCAAATCTAGCTGTTACTACTGATATTATTGTGGGATTTCCAACAGAAACAGAAGCGGATTTTGAAGAAGAAATTGAAGTAATAAAAAAAGTCAATTTTCAAGAACTACATGTTTTCCCATATTCTATTAGAGAAGGAACGGTCGCAAGCAAATTAAAAGGCTTAAAAGTAGAACATATAAATAAACAAATAAACAAACATCACTTTGTTATTACAGAACAGTATAAAGATGATTATCTTCAAGGACATACTAGAGATTATATTCTCGTACGAATTAAAGCAGATGAAACTTTGATTGGTAAAGAAGTAGAAGTTATAATAGAAAGCTTTGATGGCAAATACTGTTATGGGAAATTGGTATAAAAAAACCAGCTAATTAGCTGGTTTATTTTCTTTTCTTTCTCTCTTTTTTTTCTTTTGCTTTTTTAACTTTCTCTAAAGCTTTTCTTTCTTTTCGTGAAAGTTTTTTCTCTCTAATTTTTCTTTTACCGCGTTTAACTTTCTTTACTATTTGATAAGTTAAGACATAATCATTATCGTGATTAGTAAAGCGATAAGGTGCACCTTCATGAATATTTAGTGGTAATTCATATAAAAAGGCAACGAAAGCAGTTAACATTTGATATTTATCAGAAGCTTTTAAAATTCCTTTGGTTTTGCGCTTAGCATACCAACGATACTGAACTTTATCAAATTCATCTAATAAAAGAATAACTATCTGATTCTTATTTTTGTCAGCTGTAGTAAAGCTCTTTAACATAACTTGTTCTGGGAGGCTTTTAACAAAATAATCAAAATACTTTTTAACTTTTTTACGACCTTTTTTACGCAATGATTTATAGGTATTGGTTTGATCCTTCGCGTAGAGATTTATTATATCTTCATTCAAAAGGTTACCATTAAACTTCTTGTTTATGGTTTTATCCATTTTTTTATAAAATCTCTTATATCTTGCATGATATTTGCCAGAGTTAATTAACATTGCTAAAAGTGCAAAAGCAACGATTACACCGACAAAAATAACAATTATAGTGGTTAAATCTAAACCTGCAATTGAATAAGCTAAAAATTTCATGAAATCATCCTTTTTATTACTATAATATTAACTATTAGTATTTTATCACAAAAAAAACTAAAATGAAACATGCATAAAAAAATAAGTTTACAAAACAGCTATTATTTAGTATAATGTCTATGGTAAAAGAAAAGGGGTGAAAGCAATGGCAAAAACTATCGTAAGAGAAAATGAAACAATCGAAGACGCTCTTCGTCGTTTTAAACGTGATGTGTCTCGTTCTGGGACATTAGCTCAAGCCCGTAAAAAAGAATATTACGAAAAACCTAGTGTAACTAAGAAATTAAAAGCTCGTCAAAAAAAAGGCAAAAATAAATAATTATGGGTAAATTAAATGACAATTCTTTTATGGAATTGTCATTATTTTTTCCACTAAAAAGCATTACATATTTAGCTATATTAATATATTATGTGATATAATGTATTAAAAGGAGATGATTGCCGCAAGTGACAAATATCATTAAATTAGAAGCCGATTTAGAAAACTTGAATGAATTAATTGAGTTGTTTGGTTCCAATGACAAAAATCTGAAATTACTTAAACGTCTTTATAAAGTTAATATCTATTCCAATAATAGAGACATCATGGTTGATACTGAAGAAGAGTTTATTATTCAAAGTCTAAAAAAGATGTTTTATATCTTGATTCAGTTAATTAGAAATAATGTTAATTTTAATGATCGCGATATTATCTATATTAAAAATCTATTATCTAATAATGAAGTTGAAGCTATTTTGTCATTATTTATTAACCGAGTAGAGATTATTAAAACATTTAATGGATTGCCAATATATCCGAAAACATTGAATCAATTGCGTTATATAGAATCTATTGAAAAAAATGTTATGGTTTTTGGAATTGGCCCAGCCGGTACAGGAAAAACTTATTTAGCAGTTTTATCAGCTCTTAAAAAACTAAAAGAAAATTCTATTAAAAGAATTATTTTAACACGTCCTGCTGTAGAAGCAGGAGAAAGTCTTGGCTTTTTACCGGGGGATTTAAAAGAAAAAGTTGATCCTTATTTAAGACCTTTATATGATGCAATGTATGATATTTTAGGTGTAAAACAAACTACAGAATATATTGAAAAAGGTATTATTGAAATAGCTCCGCTTGCTTATATGAGAGGAAGAACCTTAGATAATGCATATGTTATTTTGGATGAAGCTCAAAATACGACAATTAATCAAATGAAATTATTTCTTACAAGACTTGGTTTTGGTTCAAAGATGATAGTTACAGGAGATATTACTCAAAGCGACCTACCAAAAAGAATGGTTTCTGGTCTTGTAAAGGCTGGAGAAATTTTGCAGAATATTGATACTGTGGAGATTCTTTATTTTAATGATTCTGATGTTGTAAGACATCCACTTGTTCAGACGATTATTAAGAGGTTTGAAAATGATTAAAATTAATATCATTAATCAATATGATGAATCTAAAAAATATAATAAGATTATAAAATCTATTATTAAAATAGGATATAAACATCTAAAAATAACTAAAAAAAATATCATTTCAGTTATTTTAGTTGACGATTCAGAGATACATAGATTAAATAGATTATATCGAAACATTGATAGACCAACCGATGTTTTAAGCTTTGAAAACGAATCTGATGTTTATGAAATAGGTGATGTTTTTATATCAATTGATACGGTTTCAAGGCAGGCTAAGGAATTAGATAATTCATTTACATATGAATTAGCTTTTATTGCATTACATGGTTTCTTACATTGTCTTGGATATGATCATATTACAGATGAAGACAATGAAGAAATGATGTCTTTACAAAATGAAATAATGGAAAAATCAAAAATTATGAGGTGATAATTTGGAAAAATTACTAAAAATAGCAAGGGAAAACATAAAAAATGCCTATGTTCCCTATTCCAATTTTCGCGTTTCTGCGGTTTTAGAACTTAATAATGGTGAAATATATAAGGGAGTTAACGTTGAAAATGCTTCATATGGACTTTCTAATTGCGCTGAACGAAGTGCATTATTTTCGGCTTATTCTAATGGTGTAAAAAAAGAAGATATAAAGACATTAATGATTTACACTGATAAAGATCATTTTGTTTCTCCTTGTGGAGCTTGTCGTCAAGTTATGCGAGAGTTAATGGAAGAAGAATCTAAAGTTATTTTAGCTAATAGTAAAGGGGAATTTAAAGTGATGAAAAATAAAGACCTTTTACCATATGGATTCACAAAAGAGGATTTATAATGTTTAAATCGGGATTTGTATCAATTATTGGAGAACCTAATGTAGGAAAATCTACATTATTGAATAAAATCTTAAAACAAAAAATAGCTATTGTATCTAGAAAACCACAAACTACCAGAAATGTTTTTTCTGGTATTTATAATGATGATAATTCACAGATAATCTTTTTAGATACACCAGGGATTCATAAGGCTAAAACAAGACTTGGAGAATATATGTCTTCAGCTGCTCTATCTACTGTTAAATCTGTAGATTTGGTTTTGTTTTTAATCAATGCTTATGATGATATTTTGGAATATAATTTAGGAATATTAAAAAGCTTAAAAGCAGTTAAAACACCTGTGTTTTTAGTTATCAATAAATTAGATACAATCAAAGATTTTGAACGCTTAGAAAAAACGATTAACGTATACAAGGAAAACTATAATTTTAAAGGAGTATTTGGAATATCTGCTTTACTAGGTACTAATATTGATTTATTGATGCTTGATATCAAAAAAGAGTTAAAGGAAGGCCCTAAATATTATGTGGATGGAGAAATATCTGATAGGCCGGAAACTTTTTTGGTTCAAGAATTTATTAGAGAAAAAATTCTTGAATTTACTCATGAAGAAGTACCGCATTCAGTGATGGTTTATCTTGAACAATATAAAGAAAAAAAAGATTTAGTTCAAATCCACGCAACTATTGTTGTTGAAAGAAAATCGCAAAAGGGAATTATCATTGGGAAAGGCGGAAAAATGTTAAAAAGAATTGGTACTGCCGCAAGAAGTGATATTCAGGCTTTGTTAAAAAAACAAGTTTATTTAGAAACCTTTGTAAAAGTTGAAAAAGATTGGCGTAATAGAGAGTATTATTTAAAGAATTATGGTTATAGGCCAAATCAAAATGGGTGATTTTTATTGGAATATATTGAAGGACTAATTTTAAAAAAATTAGACTATAAAGAAAGTTCTAAAATTATTTATATTTATACGAAAAAAGGACTAATTAGCGTTTTGATTCATGGAAATCGGAAGGCAAATAGTCCTTATTTGAATTTATCAAGCATAATGAATTATGTTAAAGTATATGTATCTGGTAAGAATTTATTAGTTTTAAGAGATGGTGATGTTTTAAAGCGTTACAGTGAGATTAAAAAGGATATAGTGAAATTTACCTATATTCAACATATTTTAGAATTAATATATAATTTCGCAAATCATGATCACGATCATGAAAAACTTTTTAATTTTTTACTTAAGATCTTTGATAAATGTATAGATACTAAAAACTATATTCCATACCTGAACATGATTGAATTGAAATTACTTTATTTATTAGGTATAAATCCCTATTTTAATCACTGTGTAAGCTGTAATAGAACTCGTAATCTGAGGTTTTCAATTAAAGAAGGAGGAATGTGTTGTGAAGAACATTTTCCTAAAGATGAAGATTAATTAAAATAGTTTAAATATAATATATATTATATTTTGACCATCTTGACATTGGCTATTAATAAACATATAATTATAATGGTAAAGTTTGTACACATAATATGAGAGGATGAATAATTTGAAACTTACACTAGATCAATTGAACGCTTATGCAAAGCGTTATGGATTTATATATCAGGGGTCTGAAATATATGGAGGATTGGCTAACACTTGGGATTATGGACCACTTGGAGTTAGCTTGAAGAACAATATAAAAAAATTATGGTGGGAAGAATTTGTATCTAAAAACAACCTAAATGTTGGACTTGATTCTTCTATCTTATTAAATCCAAAAACTTGGCAAGCCACAGGACATGTGACTGGTTTTAAAGATCCATTAATGGATTGTAAGCAATGTAAAACTAGATTTCGCGCTGATAACTTGATTGCTAAAGGGACGAACTATGAAGTAGATGCAGATGGATGGGATTATCAAAAGATGTATGATTTTATCATTGAACATAAGATAAAATGTCCCGTATGCGGTGGCTTTGATTATACTCCTATTAGAGAGTTTAATTTAATGTTTAAAACACATCAAGGAGTAACTGAAGAATCAACTAATGAAATCTATCTAAGGCCAGAAACTGCGCAAGGTATTTTCTTAAATTTTAAGAATATTATAAGAACATCCAGGAAAAAAGTTCCTTTTGGAGTAGGTCAAATTGGGAAATCATTTAGAAATGAAATCACACCTGGAAACTATATTTTTAGAACTCGTGAATTTGAACAAATGGAACTTGAATTCTTTTGTAAACCAGGAACTGAATTAGAATGGTTTAAATATTGGAAACAATTTTCATTAGATTTTTTAAAGAAAGTTGGTATTAATGAAGATAATGTAAAAACCTATGATCATCCAAAGGAAAAACTTTCCTTTTATTCAAATGCAACTACCGATATATTATATCGCTATCCATGGGGCTTTGATGAATTATGGGGGATTGCTTCTAGAACTGATTATGATTTGAAATGCCATCAAGATTTTTCAGGTGAAAAACTAGAATATTTAGATCCGGAAACAAATAAATCTTATTTACCTTATGTTATCGAACCAAGCCTTGGAGTAGAGAGATTGTTGCTTGCTATATTATTTGATAGTTTAGAAGAAGAAACTATAAATGAGAAAGAAACAAGAACGTTATTAAGAATTTCAAAGGATTTAGCACCTGTGAAAATCAGTGTTTTTCCTCTAGTTAAAAAATATCATTCTAAAAAAGCAAATGAAGTATATAAACAATTACTTTCTGATTTTGAAGTTTCTTATGATGAAACTGGAAATATTGGTAGAAGGTATCGTAGAGCAGATGCAATAGGTACTCCTTATTGTATTACAATAGACCAACAAACTCTTGAAGATGATACAGTTACAGTAAGAGAACGCGATTCTATGGCTCAAGTTAGAATTCAAATAAGTGAATTAAATGAATATATGCGTAAAGAATTGAAAAAATAAAGTTAAGAAGGTGACTCTATGGCTAAGGTCAGCCAAAAAACAATAGATTTAATTAAAAACACGGCTGATATTGTAGATGTAGTCAGTGAATTTGTACCATTACAAACAGCTGGCAAAAACATGAAGGGACTTTGTCCATTCCATAGTGAAAAAACTCCTTCTTTTTTTGTCAGTAAAGAACGTCAAATATTTAATTGTTTTGGTTGCGGAAAAAAAGGCAATGTAATAACATTCATTCAAGAATACAAACATTTATCTTTTATTGATTCTTTAAAATATTTAGCTGATAAATATAATATAGATTTAGAATTAGAAGATAGTGATAATAAACAAAAGGCCAATGTTGATTTATATAAAATCAATGAACAAGCTTTACAATTCTTTTCATTAAATCTTTTAAATATTGATTCTGGAAAAAGCGCTTTTGATTATCTAATTAATCGAGGCTTAAACTTAGAAATAATTAAAATTTTTGATTTAGGTTATGCATTAAATAAAAGCAATGGGTTAATAGAACATTTATCAAAAAGTTATCAACCAATAGAATTATTAAATGCAGGACTTATTACTAGGAATCAAGATGGAGAATTTTATGATCTCTTTCGCAATAGAATTATCTTTCCAATACATGATATACAAAACCGTGTAGTTGGATTTAGCGGAAGAATATTTAATAACCAAAGTAATCCTGCTAAATATGTTAATACACCATATACGAAGTTGTTTTCTAAAGGAGTTATTCTTTACAATTTAAACAGAGCCATTCCTCATATTAGAACTAAAAACAGAGTTGTTTTAATGGAAGGGTATATGGATGTAATTAAAGCTAGCATGGTTGGAGTATCTGAAGCGGTTTGTTCGATGGGGACACAGCTTACAATTGATCAAGCATTATTAATAAAAGAATACACAGATAATGTTATAGTTTGTTATGATGGAGACAAACCAGGACAAGAAGCTACTTATAAGGCTATTAAATTATTAGAACATGCAAAACTAAATGTCAAAGTTGTTTCTTTACCACTTGGGTTAGACCCAGATGAATATATATCTAAAAACAATGATTTTTTAGAATATATCAATAACAATAGTGTTGATCAATATGAATTTGTCTATCAAATGATTTTAGCGAATAAAGATTTATCTAAACCTGTTGAAATTGAAAATGCTAAAACTAAATTATTTGATTTTTTCAGTAAGACATCAGGTATGATTCGTGAAATATACTTTAAACGTTTTGCAAGCGATACTTTTATTAACTATGATACATTAATAGGAGATTACCATCAGTATAAAATCGATGAAAAGATATTACAGGATTATAAATTTAAAATCAATCGTACACAAAAGAAAAAAGTAATCATGCCTAAGTATAAAATCGCTGAAATAACCGTTTTAAATTACTATTTACACTCAGTAGAATATCGCGATATAATTGAATCTAAATTCAAGCTATTAAAATTTCAAGACCAAGATATTAGCAGTATAATCTATACTGCAAATGTAAGTTTAATAACCTACCCAGATAATCCTATTGTGGTCTTGAAGTCAAAATTATCTGAAAAATATAGAAAGTTTTTAGATAGTATTATTTTTGAAAAATACAATTATAATATTGAAGACTTAGAAGATTGTATAAAAGTATTAGAAATAGCTAATATAAAAGATGAAATAGCTATTAATGAGGAATTAGCTAAAGCAGCTTTAAAAAATGGAGATAAGTTAACATATATTGAATATTGTGAAATAAATAAAGAGAAACTAGCCAAGATTTTAAAATTAGAAGGGAGAACTAATGAACAAAAATCAAGTTATTGAAATGTTAGAAACTAAATTTGATAAACAAGGATATTTAACTAAAGATGAAATTCTTAAGGTTTTAGATAAACATCCAAAAGATTATGATTATTTAGTAGAAATTATTGCAAGAAAGGGAATGTTACCACCTGATTTTTTCGATGTGAACGATGATACAGAACATGTAGTAAGTTTAGATGAAATATCTGAAGATATCGTTAAAGCAAAGGATATTGAATTAAATAAAAATTTTTCTAAAGAGATAGAAGAAGAATTAATGAAAGAAAAAAAATTCGATTCTTTAGTATCGATTAAAGTTGATGACCCAGTTAGAATGTACTTAAAAGAGATAGGAAGAGTTGAATTACTTACAAGTGAAGAAGAATATGATTTAGCCGTATTAGTAGACAGAGCTAAAAAAGCAAAACTAGAATTTGAATATAAAAAACAACAGGGTATAGATGTTACTTTAGAAGAATTAGCTGAATATGAAGAGCTAGTAAAAAGAGGAGATTTCGCTAGTTCAAAACTCGTTGAAGCTAATCTACGTTTAGTTGTTTCTATAGCTAAGCGTTATGTTTCAAGAGGGCTTCAATTCTTAGATTTAATTCAAGAAGGTAATATGGGCCTTATAAAAGCTGTAGGCAAATTTGATTATACAAAGGGATATAAATTTTCTACCTATGCAACATGGTGGATTCGTCAAGCTATCACAAGAGCTATAGCTGATCAAGCAAGAACAATTAGAATTCCAGTTCATATGGTTGAAACCATCAATAAAATGGTTAGAACTCAGAGAACACTTACGCAAAAACTTAAAAGAGAACCTACTCAAGAAGAAGTCGCAGCGGAAATGGGAATCACTGTTGAAAGAGTTCAAGCAATTCAAAAAACTGCTCAAGAACCAATTTCTTTAGAATCACCTGTAGGCGAAGAAGAGGATTCATCATTAGGAGATTTTATTCCAGATACCGATATCTTAACTCCATATGAATATACATCAAAAGAGATGTTAAAACGCGAACTTGATGCAGCCTTAGGTACTTTGACAGACCGTGAAGAAAAAGTTTTGCGCATGCGTTTTGGTTTATTAGATGGTAAATCACGTACACTTGAAGAAGTAGGTAAAGAATTTAATGTTACTCGTGAGAGAATTAGACAGATAGAAGCTAAAGCTATTAGAAAATTACGTACACCAACAAGATCAAAGAAATTAAAAGATTTTCATAATGGTTATCATAGATGATTTCTAAGCGTTTAAAAGAAACTTTTAAGTTTATAGAAGGGTTTAATTGTCTCGCTGATTGTGGGACTGACCACGGATATTTACCAATATACGCTGTAAAAAACAATTTAGTTTCAAGAGCTTATGCTTCAGATAATAAGAAGTATCCCTTAGAAAACGCTAGAAGAAATATAGAAGCTTCTTACTTAGAAGATAAAATCAAATTAGTTTTAGCTGATGGATTAACATATCTGACAGAAGATATAGATATAGTTACGATACTTGGACTTGGGGGTAGGTCTATAGCTAAGATTATTGATGAAGCCAATATGCGATTTGTTAAAAGAATTATTCTTTCACCAAATTCTGAACAAGCAAATTTGCGTGAATATTTAGAAAATAATGATTGGAAAATAATCGCAGAAACTTTCGTTAAAGATAAAGGAAAATACTATCAAATAATAGTATGTGAACCTGGAAATATGGAATTGAATAAATTAGAACGAGAATTTGGGCCATTTATAATCAAAGATAAATCACCTGAATTTAAAGAATTTATCAATTCATTAATTAATACACTTGAAAAAGCTTTAAAGAAAGTAAAAAATCAAAATGAGTCTAGTAAATTGATTAAAAGAATTAATGAACTTAAGGAGGTACTCTAAGTTGAATTCAATCGAAATAATTCGCTATTTAGAAAATAAATTTCCCCCAGAAACCGCTTATGACTGGGATAACTCAGGATTACAAGTGGGAACTTTAAACTCTAAGGCTTCAAAGGTACTTATATCTTTAGATGTTACTAAAGAAGTTGTTAAAGAGGCAATCCAAAATAAGGTTGATTTGATTATTTCTCATCATCCATTGATGTTTAAATCAATGCAAAATATTGTCTTCGACTCACCAAAAGGATGGATGATTAAAAATCTAATTAAACATAATATTTCAGTTTATTCAGCGCATACTAATTTCGACCAAGGTGATGGTGGAATGAACGATGTTTTAGCTGAAAAAATCGGAATAAAAGATGCTGCTTTAATGGATGAAGTTGATAATATAGGGCGCTTTGGTAAGATTGAACCAACTCCTTTTAGAGACTTTGCATATCATATTAAAAAGGTTTTTAATTTAGCCAATATTAAAGTTGTTGGTAGGGATGACCGTTTAATTAAAATGGTGGGAGTTTCTGGTGGAAGTGGAAGTCACCATATGTATGCGGCTAAGAGAAAAAACTGTGATGTTTATATTACAGGGGACGTAACATATCATACAGCTTTAGATGCAGAACAATTAGGAATCACTATTATTGATGTGGGTCACCATATAGAAATTGTTTTTGTAGAAGCAATGATTAAAATATTGAAAAAAGAATTTTCTGAAGTTGATTTTATCGCTTCTAAAATCGATACTAACCCATATAAAGATTACTAAAAAAGTAGTTATATTAAAGTGAACCCCCATTTATTGGGCATATAAAAAAAGTTTATTAAATAGGATGTTAGTACTATGACATGATACCTTTAAAGTAGGTACTATAAAAAAAAGAAAGTAATCTTTTAAGAAAAAGGGTTATGAGTAAAAGATTATAGTAAGATACTTTGGAGGTATTTTTATATGGGAAGAAATACAATGGCAAGTAAAGGACTAAAAATCAAGAAAATACTATTAGAAACAAAACTAAAAATAGTAAAAGAGATATATTTCTTTGAAATGAGTTGATTGATATCTCATTTATCATTATATACATGGTAAAATTCAAAGAACATTACCTATAATATATAATGATAATATTAGTTTATAGAATACTAGATGGAATTAGCTCTATTTTATTGACAAAAAGAGATATAGAAATTTGCGTTAATTCTAACAAAACTTATAAGCAATAACATAAAATCACTTTATGAAGATGTTAATTATAATTTGAATAATATATATAAAATTTAATTTTAAATTGAAATGTAAGTTGTTATAATAAGAGATATTTTGCTTTTAAAAAATAATCAGCAACATTGTTTGACATAATTAAAATCAAATGTTAGCATTATGTGTAAGGCATAAATAGCCTTATAGAAAGAGGTAACAATATGTTAACCACATTTAAAGCAAATGCACAAAAATTACCAGAAGGTTTGCAAGTTGCTACAGAATCAAGAAATTTTAAGATTTTAATTGATGAGCCAATAAAATTGGGCGGAACAAATAAAGCAATGAGCCCTGTTGAATTACTTTTATGTGCTCTTGGTGGATGTCAAGCTATTGTGGCTGCAGCTTTTGCGGAATCTCAAGACATTAAATTTGAAGAATTTCATGTTGAAATTGAGGGCGATATTGACCTTGATGGATTTATGGGATTAGCTGATGTAAGATCTGGATTCCAAGAAATTCGTTTTACAATGCATTTTAAGACAGATGAACCTCAAGAGAAAATGGAAAAATTTTCAGAGTTCATTGAGAAACATTGCCCTATTGGGGATACTATAGGCAATAAAGTAAGGCTAGTTAAATCAGGCGTAGTAATAGACTAATTAATAAAAGGACCTATAATGTAATGAAAATCAGATAAGATTTTTAGGGCTAAGGTCCTTTTTTTTATTAAACCAACAAAAATAAGAAAAATCTAGATAAATATGTAAAAGAATGAAAAAAAATATTTTCAACACATAAAAACAATAATAAATTACTAAAGCAAGAACATCAGGGGTTTATTTCACTTAGAAAAACGAAGAACTATTTTGTACATTCATTTATATATTTTATAAAAGCTTAACAATTTAAATTTATAAGATTATATTATAGTTTATTTTTTTTTTGCAATTTCACAAACATACTTGATAATATATATAATTTATGATAGAATATCTTTGAAGTTCAAAGTATTTGAAATTAAAATAATAAGGAGAAGATATGGGCAAAATTGGGGTTGCAGTTTGCGGGAATTCAGGATTAGATTATTTAGAATACGATAAAGAAATTAGAATATTCCGCTCTTTATTGGTTATCGAAGAAGAAGAATATGAGGATTTTGTAGATATTAGCTCAGATGAATTTTATAGTCGATTGGATAATAATCCAGACTTAGATATTCATACTGCACAAACAAGTACTGGATATTTAGTTAATTTATATAATGAAATGCATGATGCTGGTTATGAAGAACTAATAATCATTACTATTTCAAATGAATTAAGTGGAACTTATCAAAACGCTAAACTTGCGGCGGATATGGTAGATTTTGATGTACATGTATTCGATTCTCTATCATTATCTTATGTAGAAGCTAGCATGGCTTTAGAAGCTAAAAAAATGGCTGACGAAGGAAAGTCAGTTAAAGAAATTTTAAAAAGATTAGAATATATTAGAGATCACAATCATATATATGTAACAGTTGATACTTTGAAGTATCTTGTTAAAAATGGAAGGTTATCTAATGCTAGTGGATTTATAGGATCTCTATTAAAAATAAAACCGCTTTTAGAAGTTAGTGCTAGAGGTAAGGTTGAAAGCCTCACTAAAATAAGGACAACTAAAAAAGCACGCAACGAAATGAAAAAAATATTATTTAATGAAATCAAAGATAAGGATGTTATTTTCTTTATTATTTACACTAATAATTTAGAAGAAATGAAAGAACTCAAATCAGAATATGAAGCTGAAGGATTAAAAGATATATTATTAATTCCATTAACACCTGTTGTGGGTTGTCACGCAGGCCCTGGTACTATGGGGGTAGGTTATATTGAACGAGAAAGATAAACTTAGGGAAGCTAGATCAATTGTTAATGAATTGTTGGTTGATATATTTAATAGAATTCTCGCTATTGAAAGTGAGTACCTTAAAGAAAAAGGGGTAAAACTATCTATGAGTGAGATTCATGTATTAGAAGCGATAACTAAAACTGAAGAATCTACTATGACTAATGTAGCGAATAAATTAGGGATAACTGTAGGGTCTTTAACAGTTTCTGTAAATACTTTATATCAAAAGGGATATGTGTCAAGAGAAAGAGATTCAGAAGATCGCAGAAAAGTTATAATAGGAATTTTACCAAAAGCTGAAGAAGTTTTAGAAAAACATAATGATTTTCATAATGAAATGATTAATTCTGTTTTTAATGATTTAAAATTAGAAGAAGATGAACTATTAATTTCCTCCCTTCAAAAACTCTCTTCTTACTTTAAAAAATAGATGCTTTCAAGTACAATAAAAAATAGCGGAAAAACTCCGCTATTTTTTATTGGTATTAAATTATTCAACAATTATACAGTCAACAGGACAAGCAGCTTCGCAAGCACCACAATCGATGCAAGCATCTGGATCGATTACGTAGATATCTCCTTCTTCGATGCAATCAACAGGACACTCTTCCTTACAAGAACCACAAGCAATACATGTATCTAAAATTTTTCTTGGCATAATAATTCCTCCTAATGCGTATTTAATCCATATATATTGTAACAATCTCTAGCCAATTTGTAAACATTTATTTTTTAAAATTTTAAAAAACAGAAACGAAAAATCTTGCAATAGAGGTTTGATTTTGGTAAAATAGGTTTGTTTGATAAAGGAGTGATTATATGCCACTATGGTTAGAAATCGTTTTGCCTATTGTAACTCTTATAGTAGGAGCCATAATTGGGTTTTTCCTATCTAGGGGTTATTTTAAACGATACCTAGATAAAAATCCGCCAATTAATGAAAATATGATTCGTGCAATGATGAGCCAAATGGGAAGAAAACCATCTGAAAAACAAGTTCGTCAAGTAATGCAAAGCATGAAACAAGCAAAATAAAATAGCCGATTTTGGCTATTTTTTTAATATGGTTTTTTACCTATAGTAATTTTATTTTCAGTACCATTTCTAATTCTTTTGAAATTAGATCTATGGCGTACAAAAATCAGAAGTGTAATTAAAATCAGAATAACCATAAATATTAAATTATAATCAGTACTATTACTATAAATATATAAGAAAGTTCCAAGATACGCAGCTGTTAAAGTTGAAAAAGTTGAGGCTAGTGATACATATCTTGTTAAAACTGTTATTACGATAAACATAGGAATTAAAGCAAGCGCAGTAATTGGAGAATAGGCTAATAAAAGGCCAAAAGAAGTAGCGACCCCTTTACCACCCCTAAATTTAAACCAAACAGGGAAGATATGCCCCAATACTGATGCGAAACCATAGATTAGAGGATGAAATAATTCTTTATCTGCGAAGATAATATCATTTTTAATTAAAAACAATAATAATCCACTTTTAAGTACATCGAGTATGAGTACAGAAACCCCTATCATTTTACCAAATACTCTAAAAGCATTAGTGGTTCCAATATTACCACTACCGTGTTTTCTAATATCATCATGTCTAAAATACTCACCTAAGATATACGAAAAGGGAATCGACCCTAATAGATACGCTAATAAAACTAAAATATACTTTAACATTTTTACTATGTATAATTAATAATATTATTAATTATAAACTCCTTCCTTAAATTATAAATCTAAATCTCTATGATGGAATAACAAATACTATTTTAACTTCTTTTTCTAATAGCCTAAATTATACCAAAAAAAAGCCAAAAAATAAAGAAAAAAGCCAATAAATTTGATATAATATTTAATAGATAATAAAGGGGCAGATTTTATGGCAAAACAAAACAATACCTATAATGCAAAATCGATTCAAATTCTTGAAGGTTTAGAAGCAGTTAGAAAACGTCCTGGGATGTATGTTGGGTCAACTGACTCTCGCGGCCTTCATCATTTAGTTTGGGAAGTTATTGATAATTCTATCGACGAAGTGCTTGCTGGTTATGGGAAATTAATAAAAGTTGAAATCCTCGAAGATAATTCTATTAGAGTTTCTGATGATGGTAGAGGTATGCCTGTAGATATGCATTCATCAGGTGTATCAGGAGTAGAAGTTATCTTCACTAAACTCCACGCTGGCGGAAAGTTTAATTCTAATGGTGCTTATAAAGTTTCAGGAGGGCTTCACGGAGTTGGAGCTTCAGTTGTAAATGCACTCTGTGAATTTCTAGAAGTTACAGTTTATCGCGATGGTTTAATTTACCAAATGCGATTTGAAAACGGCGGAAAAAAGGTCAAAGATTTAATAGTTATGGGAGAAACAAAAAAGAAGGGAACTGAAGTTTGGTTTAAACCAGATCAAACTATTTTTTCCACGACTTTATTTAATTTCCAAACAGTAGAAGAACGCGTAAGAGAAAGTGCATTTTTAATTAAGGGATTGAAGATACAATTAATTGATTATCGTTCAAAACAGAGAAGAACCTTCCTTTTCGAAAATGGAATAAAGGAATATATTGAATTTATTAATAAGAACAAGGTACCTTTACATAAAACAGTTTATTTTTCTGGAAAACAAAATGGAATTGAAGTCGAAGTAGCTTTTCAATATACTAAACAGTATTCTGATAATATAATCTCATTTGTAAATAATATAAGAACTAGAGATGGAGGAACGCACGAGACAGGATTTAAATCAGCTTTCACTAAAATCTTTAATGATTATGGAAGACGAATGAATATAATCAAAGAAAGAGATGCTTCCTTAGAAGGAACTCATGTAAGAGAAGGCCTTACTGCGATAATTTCTATTAGAATACCTGAAAATTTATTACAGTTTGAAGGACAAACTAAAAACAAATTAGGTTCTCCTGAGGCAAGGCCATCAGTTGAAGCTATTGTTTCTGAAAAATTAAATATTTATTTGACAGAAAATCCTTCGATATCCAATAAATTATTAGAAAAAGCTGTAAGAGCTAGACAAGCCTGGGAAGCCGCAAGAAAGGCTAGAGAAGACGCAAGGCTTGTGAAAAAGATTAAGAAGAAAGAAACTATTCTTTCAGGTAAACTAGCTCCAACAAGCACAAAAAATCCTGCGATTAATGAATTGTTTCTAGTAGAGGGAGATTCCGCAGGGGGTTCAGCTAAGCAAGGAAGAGATAGAACTTTTCAAGCTATCTTACCTTTAAGAGGTAAGGTAATTAACGCTGAAAAACAAAAGATTGAAGATGTATTGAAAAACGAAGAAATCGCTACTATTATAAGCACTATTGGAGCGGGAATAGGAAGTGATTTCAACCTTAATAAAGCTAATTATAATAAAATTATTATTATGACTGATGCCGATACGGATGGAGCTCATATTCAAGTATTATTAATTACTTTCTTTTTCCGCTATATGCCTGAATTAATTGAAGCGGGTAAACTTTATATAGCATTACCACCTTTATATAAAATATCTTCTAAACAAAAAGGTGATTTTTATGCTTGGGATGAAATACAAAGAGAAAATATATGTAAGAAAATGAAAACCTATACTATTCAGCGCTATAAAGGCTTAGGCGAAATGAATTCAATCCAATTATGGGATACTACAATGAATCCGAAAACGAGATCACTAATTCAAGTTAAAATAGATAATTTAGCTGACGCAGAACAAAGAATTTCTGTTTTAATGGGCGATAAAGTTGAGCCAAGGAAAGAATGGATAGATAACTTTGTTTCATTTGAAAATGATGATGATTTTGAAATTGGGGTGAAGACAAATGAAAAAATCTACTAAAAAGAAAATAGATGATTTTTTAAACGAAAAAATCATCCCAATGAATTTAGAGAAAATTATCAGTGATAGATTTGGAAAATATTCTAAATATATTATTCAAGATAGAGCTTTACCTGATGTTAGAGATGGATTAAAACCAGTTCAAAGAAGAATTCTTTATGCAATGCATGTTTTAGGTATGGGATCCAATAAACCTTTTAAAAAGTCAGCCCGTATTGTCGGTGATGTAATAGGTAAATACCATCCTCATGGAGACCAATCAGTATATGATGCAATGGTTAGAATGAGTCAATATTGGAAGACAAATAATTTGTTAATTGATATGCATGGAAATAATGGTTCCATTGATAATGATCCAGCTGCTGCAATGCGTTATACCGAAGCTCGTCTTTCGGTTTATTCAGAAGCATTGTTGAAGGATATAGATAAGAAAACAGTAACCTTTGTTCCCAATTTCGATGATGCAGAATTAGAACCAGTTGTTTTACCTGCTAAATTTCCTAATTTACTAGTGAATGGAGCTACAGGAATGGCTACTGGTTATGCGACAAATATACCGCCGCATAATTTTTCTGAAGTTATTCAAGCTACAATTTATAGAACAAAACATCCTTCTTCAAATATTGATGATATTTTAGCTTTTATAAAAGGTCCTGATTTCCCTACTGGAGGAATTGTTGAAGGAGAAGATGAAATCAAAAAAGCCTTTATGACAGGAAAAGGAAAGATAGTAGTTAAAAGTAAAGTGATTGTAAAAGATACTTCACTTATAATTGAAGAAATTCCATATGAAGTTAATAAAGCGGATTTAGTGCGTAAAATTGATGATATTCGCTTACAAAAGAAAATAGATGGAATCGTAGAAGTAAAAGATATGAGTGATAGAACCGGGCTTTCTATAGTAATTATTTTGAAAAAAGAGATTTCATCTGATGTTATATTAGCTTATCTATTTAAAAATACTGATTTAAAAATAACCTATAATTATAATATTGTGGCTATATCTCAAAGAAGCCCTAAAAAATTATCATTATTAGAAATTCTAGATGAATTTATTCAACATCAAAAAGAAGTAATTAGAAATCGCTCCAATTACGAATTAAGAATCGCAGAAAAAAGGAAACATATCGTACTTGGATTTTTAAACATGGTTAATGTTCTAGACGAAGTAATTGCGTTGATAAGAAAATCCCTAGGAAAAAAACACGCTATAGAATCTTTAATGGAGCACTTTAATTTTAGCGAAGTACAAGCTGATGCGATTGTTTCTTTACAACTATATCGACTTTCTACTACTGATGTTAAAGATATGCGTAAAGAAGCAGCTGAACTTACTAAAAAGATTAATAAGTTAAATAAAATTCTGACAAATGAATCCGAATTGGAATCAGTTATAATTAAAGAATTAGAAACATTATTAGAGTTATACCCATCCCCAAGAAAAACAGAAATCAAATCTAAGATTTTAAAGGTTGAAATAGACGAACAAGAATTAATTCAAAACGAAGAAGTTATGTTTGTTATTTCAAGAGATGGATATTTTAAGAGAAGTTCCTTAAAATCCTTTCAAGCTACGGTAGGAGATACAGGTCTAAAAGAAAAAGATATGATTTTGAAACAATGCGCACTGAATACTCGCGATCAAATATTGTTTTTTACTAATTTAGGAAATTATTTTACTGTTCCTGCTTATAAGGTACCTGATTTAAAATGGAAAGAAACAGGTAAATATATCGGGTCATTTGTAAAGCTAGAGAGTCAAGAACGAGTGATTGATTTTATAGTTGTACCTAAGTTTGATTTAGATAAATATGTTTTATTAGCTAATCAAGAAGGACAGATAAAACAGGTTGCTTTATCTGAATTTGAAAAATCAAGAATTAATAAATCATATAAATGTATGTATGCAAGTAAGATTAATTATCTAGTATCTGTGGATTTACGTGAATCTTTTGATAGAGACATTGTTTTAGCTACAGAAAAGGGATATGTATTGAAATATGATATTGAAGATGTTCCTGTACAGTCTTTAAATGCTAGAGGTGTTAAGGGAATTAACTTAAGAGAAGATGTATTAATAGGTGCTAAATATACAACTCATATTAATAAAGATGAAGTTTTATTCCTGACAAACCGTGGAGGATTAATTAGAGAATTTACGCAAAACATAGAATCTTTTAGAAGACCAGCTAAGGGAAAACGTTACTTAAAAACAGTTAAAAGTAACCCTTATCGCTTTAAAGCTATTATCGCTGAAAATATTTTTAGATTGAAAGAAATATTGACTATTAGAATTTTATCTGATAAAAGCGAAGTTGTAATACCGGGAATTGATTTAAAGCCAGATCGCTTTGCATTTGGAATACCTTATATACCGCAATCTCATAAACCAAACAACTTATTATGTGAGATTAGTAACTACTTAGAAGCTATTCAAATATTAGAAAAATTAGATGATTCAACTAATTCTGAAGGTACGACTAATGATAATGATGATGTATTATATGAATTAGAAAAAATAATTTCTGGAAATGAACCAAAGAAATTTGAAGACAATTCAGAAGAAGAAGTAAAACAAGATGAAGAGGATGATGAATTAGATGATCAAATTGTCCAACAAACATTGTTTTAAACACAAAAACCACATTGAAATATGTTAATATTTTAGACCTGGAGTTGATAATATGAAAAAAGTAATGTCCCTATTGTTTGTGATTATCTTTGTTTTTGTATTAGCTGGCTGTGATTATTCTACCACTAATACAACTCAAGAAACCACAACTGTAGATACGGAAAATCTTATAGATATATCTAACGCTGATGAATTAATGAATATAGAATTAAATAAATCTTATCGTTTAATAAATAACATCGATTTAACTGGAATTGAATGGGAACCAATAGGTAGTTATAATGAACCATTTATGGGGATATTTGATGGAAATGGGTATACGATATCTAATTTAACAATAAGTGATAAGAATTCATATTTAAATGGCTTATTTGCCTATGTAACAGGAGAAGTTAAAAACTTAACTTTACAAGGTGTAAGTATTGATTATAGTTCTGACTTTATAACTTATGCAGGAGCTATTGCGGGAATTAATAAAGGAGACTTAATAAACAATGAAGTCGATGGAAGTATTCAAGTTTTAAACACTGATTCAAATACTTATGCAGGACTTTTAGCTGGAATGTCAAGTGGAGTTATATCTGATAAATTAGATGATTTTTCCCCTAATCTAGTTAGTTCTAATAAAGCTTCAGGTTCGATTAATGTTAGTTCAGCTGCAATTGCCTTTATTGGGGGAATGATTGGAAAATCTTATAATTCCACAATTGATGGAAACATAGCTAATACTAATGTAACAGTTGAAGCCTTAGGAGATCAAGCTTTAGTTTATGTCGGTGGACTTATAGGACACAATTACGGTGGAATTCTTATAGATAACGGTAACGGTGAGTTTCCAGATACTGATATATTTATTGAAAATAATATTTCTATAAGTACATTAAATATTTCAAATTCAAAATCAAATATATTTATTGGTGGCTTTATAGGATTTAATCAAGCTAGTGAATTAAAAAATAATTTTTCTAATGCAGACATTGTTTTAACAGGCACAAAAGAAGATGAGAATTCTTGTATTGTAGGAGGCTTTGTTGGCGAGAATTTCGAAGCTAAAATCAATTCAAATGTTGTCATAATTAACAGTCTTGACACAGCTGATTTTACAAAAGAAGTTCAAAAAGATGCATTTGTTGGCGGAGATTATTCAGATTATTCTAGCAGCGATATCTATATTTATAACCCTATGAATATTGATTTAATAGAAATAGATAATGATATTACTATATTAACTTCACAAGATATTACAGATGAAACTTTTTATAGAGATTATTTAAATTGGGATGAAAATTTTTATACATTAATAATCGATAATCTTGATATTGATTAAGGCGATTAATTTCGTCTTTTTTCTTTTATAAATATAATCATTTATTAACAAATGACTATATTTTTATGGAAAAACCTTGTATAATGTTAGTAAGAATATTTAAGGGTGATTTTATGAATTGTATTGCAAATTTGAGACCAAAACCAATTCCAAATGATGTTTTTTTAAAGAGTACTAGGCTATATTACCAGATGGGTAAAAATGATTATTACGAAAAACTATTTGAAACAAATTACCAATTCATTTCAAAAAATGTAGCTGATCAAGATGCATATGCTTTTTTTAAATTGTTTTTTCAAGATTTAAAAATAGGCGAATCAAGACTTAGAACTTTATTATTGGATTCAACTGTACCTAAGAACAACCCGGAACAGATTTATAAAAATTTAATATATATTTTTAGACAGGTGAAGAAAAAAAACATAGAACCTTTTTCATTAACAGTAGTTGAAATCAATGATTTAGTTGGACTAATTTATAAAAATACATCGTTTTCTTCAAAAGTACAGTATAGGAGAATTAAAAATTCAACTCATTCATTAATTTCAAAAGAACATAGCTCTATGAGAGAGAAACTTGAGGAGTTAATCGAAAAATATAATCAATTAAAGAAAGAAAAGATATATGAATCTTTAATTCTATCCGTTAATTTCACAGTTGATTTTTTAAATATGAAAATTTATACAGGTGAAAAAAACGAAATGATAGCTATTATAATTTTATATATAGTTTTAATACAAGAAGGTTTTATTGTATCTAATTATGTTTCCTTTTTTTCAAAGGTAAGGTTTTATAAAGATGACTTATTTGAAGCTATTAGTAAATCTAAGTTTCAATGGCAAGATGGCTTAGCTGAAGTAATGCCTTTAGTGAGATATCTAATAAAAATATACACAGAACTCTATAATAATTTAAGTGATAAAGCTAGAGATTATGAATATGAATTAGGTCTTGAGATATCTAAATCAGATTATGTCGAAAATACCATTATGAAATTAGGAGAAGTTTTTGCTAAAGAAGAAATCCGTGAAAGACATCCATTAATTTCTGATTCAACTATAAACAGAACCCTTAAAAGACTTCAAGAAGAAAATAAGATTAGACCATTAGGAAAAGGTAGAAGTGCAAAATGGATTAAATTGATTAAAAATCCAAAGAAAATTAATTTTCAAGAACAACTGCGCTTTAATTTAGGTGAAGAAGATGAATGAAGAAATAAGAAATATAATAAAGAGAGCTCTAAAAGAAGATATTCCCGATAAAGATTTATCAAGTTTTTATCTCTTTAATGAAGAGATATCTTTTGGTAATTTCATTGCGAAAGAAACAGGTGTGATTTCAGGGATAGATGTGTGTAAAGAAACCTTTTTAATGGTTGATTCTAATATAGAGTTTAAACTATTTAAACAAAATGGAGAATCAGTTAAAAAAGGTGATATTTTAGCCAGTGTTAGAGGTAAAACTAAGTCTATTTTAATGGCTGAACGCGTAGGACTTAATTTTTTACAGAGAATGTCAGGAATAGCTACTATGACTAATAAATTTGTTCGAGAGGTTAAACCATACAAAACTAAAATTTTAGACACAAGAAAAACTACTCCAACACTTAGAATATTAGAAAAACAGGCAGTAAGAGATGGTGGTGGAACTAACCACAGAATGAATTTAAGCGATATGGTTATGTTAAAAGACAACCATTTAAAGGCAGCTTCTTCTTTAAAAGACGCAGTCAATATTGTAAAAAGCCATATTGATGAATCCATTAAAATAGAGGTAGAAGTTGAAAATATAGCTATGTTTTTAGAAGCTAAAGAATCAAAAGCAGATATTATTATGCTAGACAATATGTCAAATGAAATGATGGAAGAATGCGTTAAATTAAATAATGGAAAAAAACTTTTAGAAGCCAGTGGTAATATGACTTTAAAAAGGGTAAAATCAGTTGCGAAAACAGGAGTAGATTTTATTTCTGTTGGTGGATTAACACACTCTTATAAATCATTAGATATAAGCTTAAAGTTTTAATAGAAAGAGTGATTAAATTTGTTAAAGAGTAAATACAAATGGCAGACTGAAGTAGATGGAATAGTACCTAACAATGAAATCTTTTTAACCCTATTGAAAAATAGAAAGATTGATGATTATGATTCTTTCTTTTCAATGGGTAAAGATTCATTACATGATCCATTTTTATTGCATGATATGCAAAAAGCTAAAGATAGAATTTTAAGAGCTGTAAAAAACAAAGAAAAAATCATGATTTTTGGTGATTATGATTGCGATGGAATCTGTTCTATATCCTTGTTATATCGAGCTTTAAAACAGATGGGCAGTGATATAGTATTTGACTTACCTAACCGCTTTATTGATGGATATGGCCTTAATATGAGAGCGGTTGAATCAATTATTAAGATGGGCGTATCTTTGGTAATTACGGTAGATAATGGTATTAATTGTAATAAAGAGATAAATAGATTAAATGAAGTGAATATAGATACTATTATTACTGATCATCATGAAATAGGTGAAAAGCTACCTGAAGCTTACGCAACTATTCATACATATTTAAGCGAAAGTTATCCGTTTAAAGAAATAGCTGGAGTTATGGTTGCCTTTAAACTCGCGCAAGCATTAATTGGGGAAAAAGCTGAAGAATATTATGATTTAGCTATGATTGGAACTATTTCTGATTTAATGCCCTTAGAGGATGAAAATCAAGCGATGATTAATCTTGGAATTGAAAGATTAAAGAATACTTCTAATCTCGGGCTTAAAAAAATGCTTGAATTTACTAATTTAGATATAATTAATGTTACAGCTATATCTTTTAAAATAGCTCCTAAAATAAATAGTAGCGGACGTTTAGGGAAAGCTATTGATGCGGTTAAGCTTCTAATTACTGAAGACCATAAAGAAGCTAATGATTTAATAATTAAAATTGAAAAAAACCATGCTTCGAGGAAGAAACTAACTGAAGAATCATTTAAACAATGTGAATCTATTTTAAATCCTAATGACAAGGTTATAGTAATAGCTAGTCCAACATTACATGAAGGTGTTATAGGTATTTGTGCGCAAAGAATAGTTGAAAAATACCAAAAATCAACGCTAATTATTACCATTGATTCTAATGGAATTGGTAAAGGATCTATGAGGTCATTTGGCAATGAAAATATTCTTGAATTATTACATAAAAATAGAGATAAATTGTTAAGATATGGAGGTCATTCTCAAGCTGCTGGATTACAGATTGAAGAATCAAAAATAGAAGCTTTAAGGGAAGGGCTTAATTCTATTGGCGGAAAAGAGACAGTTCCACTTTTAAAGATTGATATGGAACTAGATCTTTGTCAAATTAATATAGACACAATTCAATTTATCCAAGATCGTTCTTTTTTTACAGCTAGTTTTCTCTTTCGCGATTTAACCATAATTCAAAAACAAATTTTATCAGGAAAACATACTAAATTGGTTTTGGAATGTCATGGAAAAAGATTTGATGCTTTGCATTTTAATAGTTTAGAATACTTTTATTCATTGGAGCGCGGAGATAGAATTGATGTAGTTGCGGGACTCGTTATAAATAATTATCGCAATAATAAAAAAATACAATTAATGATTAAAGATATTGAATGCAAGGATTTTCAAATATTGAATTTACGTGATAGCGATTCCTGTAAAAAACAAATTAAATGGATTATCAATGATTACATAGAAATTAATGATTTAATTCTTTTGGAAAAAGATTTAAAAAAATTACTTAAAGAAAATTCGCAAAAACAAACGATTCTCATTACTCCGAAAAAATTACATTTGGATTTTAAAAAATTTACTAGTAAAAGAGAACTAGGCAAGATATATCAAATGTTAAAGGATATTAAAGAATTTAAACTAGATTTATTATTGAAGAGAATGGAATACAATCCATATTTGTTAAAATACTCTGTTCAAATCTTTAAAGAGCTAGGTTTTATCGAAAAAACAAGAGAATATTTCAGTATTAAGCAAAATGTTTTAAAAACCGATTTACAAAACTCTTCTACTTATGTTACATTAGAAGAGATTAAAAAAATACATGATTTAATCTACTATGATTATTATTCACATATCAAAACATATTTTAAAAATTTAATGGAGGAATTATAATGAATTACGCTGATTATATTACAAATGTTCCTGATTTTCCTATAAAAGGAATTCAGTTTAAGGATATTACACCACTTATTGGTAATGGAGAAGTGTTTCAAGCTGCAATTGATGATTTAGCTAGTTTTGCTAAAGAAAAGAAAGCGGATAAAGTAGTAGGGCCAGATGCTAGAGGATTTATAATTGGAGCGCCTGTAGCTACTAAACTTGGAATAGGGTTCGTGCCTGTTAGAAAACCAGGGAAACTTCCAAGAGAAGTTTTAACATATAATTATCAATTAGAATATGGCACCAATACACTTTGTATGCATAAAGATGCAATTAAACCTGGAGATAATGTTATTATTATGGATGACCTGCTCGCAACAGGAGGTACAGTTGAAGCTACTGTTAAATTAGTTGAAGAAGCAGGAGGAACAGTTGTAGGACTTGGATTTATAATTGAATTAACTGAATTGTCTGGAAGACAAAAGATTAAAAATTATCCAATTAAAGCGTTAATAAAATATTAGGAGGTCGCATTGAAAAAAGAAGATATTTATCAACCATTGTATGAAGCAGTAACTAAATATCTTTCTAAACCTAAACATCTGAAATTTATCAGACGTGCTTTTGACTTTGCTTATGAGAAACATGATGGACAAGTTAGAAAATCAGGGGAACCATATATAGTTCACCCTGTAGCTGTAGCGATTACTCTTTGTAATTATAGGGTTGATGCTTTTACTATCGCTGCGGGATTGTTGCATGATGTCTTAGAAGATACAGATACGACCTATGATGAAATAAATAAGGCTTTTGGAGAAGAAGTAGCCGATATAGTTGAAGGAGTTACTAAATTAGATTTATTACACTATAAGGGGTCAAAAGAAACCCAACAAGTAAGAAACCATCAAAAAATGGTTTTAGCTATGGCAAAAGATATACGGGTAATCTTTGTTAAATTAGCTGATCGTTTAAATAATATGCGAACACTTAATTTTTTAGATGATGCACGGCAAACTAGAATTTCAAGAGAAACTTTAGACATTTTTGCGCCTATTGCTCATCGACTTGGAATGTATCGCTTAAAAGCTGAACTCGAAGACTTATCTTTTAAATATCTATATCCTGTAGAATATAGAAAAATATCTAAACTTTTAAATGATAAAAAAGATAATCGTGAAGCTGATGTTTTAAATATGGAAAAAGATTTAACCAAGCTTTTAACAGAAGAACATTTTGAATTTGAAGTTAAGGGTAGAATCAAAAACATACATTCTGTTTACTATAAAATGAAGAATAAGCATGTTGATTTTGAAGAAATTAATGATTTATTGGCATTAAGAATCATAGTAAATACAATCAGTGATTGTTATCGAGCAATTGGAATTGTTCATTCAAGATTTATTCCACTGCCTGGAAGATTTAAAGATTATATAGCTATGCCAAAACCTAATATGTATCAATCACTTCATACGACTGTAGTTAACCGCGGTAAAATATTTGAAATTCAAATTAGAACTCATGAAATGGATGAAATTGCTGAAAAAGGTGTAGCTGCACATTGGGCTTATAAAGAAAACATTCCTGGAGCTTCTAGCAGGAAAAATATTGAAAGCATTGTTTCTTCTAAGCTTCGCTGGTATTCTGAACTTATTAAATACACGGAAGAATCAGATTCAGATGAAGAAATATTAAATATATTTACTGATGATATTTTAAACGCAAATGTATATGTATTCACTCCAAAAGGTGATATTATAGACCTTTCCCAAGGTGCTACTCCATTAGACTTTGCCTTTAGAATTCACACGAAGGTTGGAGAAAAAACAGTAGGTGCTATAGTTAACGGTAAGATTAGACCTTTAGACTATGTTCTTAAAACTGGTGATTTAGTTGAGATAAAAACTTCGCAAAATTCAGTGGGTCCAAATGATAACTGGTTGAAGATAGCTAAGACTTCAAATGCTAGAAGTAAGATAAAAAATTTCTTGAATAAACAAAGAAGAGAATTTTTAATTGAAAAAGGCAAAGAAGAATTACATCGAGAAATAGATTTAAAAAAAGAAGAGATTATATTAACTGATAAATTAGTTAAAAAACATTTTACAAATCGAGGAATTACTACGGTAGAAGATTTGTATTATGAAATAGGTAAAAATGTTGTTTCAGCTATCGGGGCTTGTAATTTATTGATAAACAAGCCGGAAATGACAGACGAAGATTTAATCGAAAAAATTAATAAACTAGAACCAGCTAAGAAGAAATATATTCACTCTGATATCAATATTATAGTTGAAGGACTAGATAAACCATCTGTTCGCTTAGCTAATTGTTGTAATCCTATTTTAGGAGATGAAATAATTGGATATGTTAGTAGAAACAGTGGTATTATAGTCCATCGTAAAAATTGTAAGAATGTTGAAAGTTTTGAAAAAGAGCGTTTAATTAATGTTAGTTGGGGTAATGATATAAATGTTAGATATGTTTCTAATTTAAAGATACTTGTCTTAAACAGAGATAATATTTTAGCTGAGATTGTTCATGCCGCAACTAATTCAAAAGCTAAAATTGATAAAGTAACTGCTCATTCTAATAATTTAAAAGAAGGAATTATTAAAATGAAAATCTCAATTGGATCTCTTTTAGAACTTGATCAAGTAATCATTAATATTCAAAAAATAAAAGGCGTTTATTCAATTGAAAGGATAAGTTGATGAAGGTAATTGTTCAAAGAGTAAAACAAGCTTCGGTTTCAGTTAATCAAAATATTATTTCACAAATAAAAAAAGGATATGTTTTATTAGTAGATTCAATAGAATATTGCGAGATAGATATCAAATTGAAGTTTTTGAAGGTATATTCGGCGAGGAAATGGTAGTTAGTTTAAAAAATGATGGACCAGTAACTATTATTGTAGAAAAATAGAATTCGTAAAGGTATTTGACTATTATATATAAATTTAATATAATACTTTTATAATATACAGTTTATAATATACAGTTTGTTGGAGGCTAAATATGGACAAGGCACAAGTTGTGTTCAAAAAGATTAAAGAATTAATAATTCAAGAACTAGGAGTAAAGCCTGAACTTGTAACTTTAGAAGCTGGTTTAGCGGAAGATTTTGGGGCGGATTCCTTAGATGCTTTAGAATTATTTAATCAAGTAGAAAGCGAATTTTTGATTTCAATATCTGATGAAGCTAGTTTAGAAATGAAAGATGTTAAAGATTTAGTTGATTATGTCTTAAATACTGTTAATGACGAGTATTTTGAATAGTTTAGTTTAAATCATCTAATTCGGATGTCGTCCTTGAACATAGGGCGACATTTTTAAAAAAAGGAGTGTAGTACAGTGATAAATAAAGTTAAGGGAACCTATGATATTTTGCCTGAAGATTCTTTTAAATGGCAAGCAATAGAAAAAGTTATAAATGATGTTTCAAAATTATTCAATTTTAAGGAAATAAGAACCCCTATATTTGAGTATTCGGAGTTATTTCATAGAGGGGTAGGAGAGACAACTGATATCGTAAAGAAAGAAACTTACGATTTTATTGATAGAGGTAAGCGTAGTATTACATTGCGTCCCGAAGGAACAGCTTCAATAGTTCGTTCAGTTATAGAAAACAAGCTTTATGCTTCACCTAATCAACCATTGAAGTTATATTATAAAGGACCAATGTTTCGCTATGAACGTCCTCAAAAAGGAAGATATCGTCAGTTCCATCAATTTGGAGCTGAAGCCTTAGGTTCAAATTCTCCTTTAATTGATGCGGAGATTATTAATTACGCTGTTACCTTTCTTAAAATGCTTAAAATAGATAATATTTTGATAAAAATAAATTCTTTAGGTGATGATGAAAGTAAAGCTTTGTACAAACAGAAACTAAAAGAATATTTAAAACCAAATGTTGATCAATTATGTAGTGATTGTCAGCGTAGATATATAGAAAATCCATTGAGGGTATTGGATTGTAAAGTGGATAAATTTAATCCTGTATTAATCGAAGCTCCTAAGCCTTTAGATTATCTAAGCCATGTAGCAAAAACACATTTTGATAAAGTAATAGAGGCTTTAAATGCAGTTGGTTTAAATTATGAAATAGATAAGTCTTTAGTTAGAGGATTAGATTATTATACTCACACAGTATTTGAGGTTGAAGCTAAACTAGAAACGCTTGGAGCGCAATCTACTCTAGTTGGTGGAGGAAGATATAATAATTTGGTTGCGTCACTTGGAGGACCAAATGTACCAGCTGTTGGCTTTGCCTTTGGAATTGAACGGTTGATTTTAGCTATGGATTCTCTAGAGACAAAAGAAGAAAAACCATTCATTCATTGTTTTATGATAGCTTTAGGTGATGAAGTTCAGAATGATGCTTTAAAAATTATTAATAATTTGAGACTAAAAGGACTTATAGTCGATTATGATTTCTTCGATAAAAATTTGAAGGGTAAATTTAAACAAGCTGATCGATTAAATGCTAGATTTTTATTAATTTATGGTAGCGATGAACAAAAAGAAAAAGTAGTAAATGTGAAGAATAACGAAACAGGTGAACAAACAAAAGTCCCAATTATCGAGATTTATCAATATATAAAAAATAAATTATAAAATGATTTAGGCAATGAATTTATTATTTATTAGATAAGTTTATCTTTAACAAAAATTAATAATTCATATCCAATGAAAATTAAATTGTGTTATAATATATAGTTGAGGTATTCATATGAAGAAGAAACAAATTTCAGATGATTCTTTAAATCGAATTATTAAATATCTAGCTATTACATTGTTAGGGC
Organism: Tenericutes bacterium 4572_104; assembly: GCA_002084435.1. The sequence continues at coordinate 52,490 of NBLG01000004.1, read as the reverse complement.
TTGCGATTATTTTTATTGCAATTCAATTCAATGATTTTTGGAGTTGGATTTTAAACGCTGTTAAGGCAGTTGTTGTTCCTGTTGGGCTTGCTTATTTGGTGGCTTTAATAGTATTTCCTATAATTAAATATTTAGAGAAAAAGGGGATTGGCCCAAGAGGTTTTTCTTTAGGAATTGTTTTTGTATTAACAGCGGCTTTGATTTTTGCGACATTCAAATATCTTGGCCCAAGAATTTCTGAACAGATAACCTCGTTTTTTAATCGAGATTTTCAAACTATTATTGTTTATTTTCAAACTGATTTAAGAGATGATTTTATTTTTGGTACTCAAATTTATGACCAAATAAGCAGTTATATAGCTGATACTGATATTATTAATACAACCTTAAATCAAGTTATACCTAATTTGATTTCTTCATTTACCAGCTCTTTAATACCTATTCTTATGACTATCTTGTTATTACCGATTCTTTTGATATTCTATTTGTTAGACTATGAGATGATTTCTGAAAGAATTCGCTCAATTATTCCTTCTAAACATGAAAGAGATTACGCTGAACTTGGCGCAAGATTAAACAACACTGTAGGAGCGTATTTAAGAGGACAATTAAGCTTAATGGTTGTGCTTGGATTCGTGGCGATTATCGTTTATAGATTGATTGGGCTTAAATATTATCTCGTATTTGGAGTTTTAGTTGGTATTACTAATGTTATTCCTTATTTTGGAATGATTTTAGCTGCCCTTCCTCCAACAATTTATGCTATGATAGCTGGAACAGGACCAGGTCCTGTATTAGTTTTAGCAGTAAATGGCATAATGCAGTTTATCGAAGGAAATTTCTTCCAACCATATATAATGGGTAAAAATTTGTCACTTCATCCTATAGTTGTTATTATGTCTATTCTGTTCTTTGGATCTTTATTTGGAGCTGTTGGAGTAATTTTAGCTTCACCAATAGCGGCTTCAATAAGAGAATTCTTTGTCTTTATAAGACAGCGTCGTAAGGAAAAGAAACTCATTTCAGAGGTTGATTCTTCATGATAAAAAAAGAAAGACCAAGAATATATTCTCAATTCGATATAAATGTAATACTTTTTTTCCTTAGTATGATTTTCTTTATACCGGTTGTATTAGTTTTTACATATATTTTTGAAATAGATCAATTATTAAATATAAACACATTTATGTTTTGGCTAATAATGACTAATTTTATTATTATGGTAATTGGATTTTTTTCATTGATGATAAAAAAAGAGACATTAAAAAGGCAGGTAAAACCAACCTACCGCGCAGAGTTTTTTTATGTAATTCTTTTATTTTCTTTTGGCCTTCTAGGATTTATTGTTCTATATGATTATATGGGTGGCGATAGAAAATATATAGCGAATATCTTAGTAGTTGTATTTGTGGCTAGTGTTTACGCTTTAATATATCTTGGAAAAAAGTACTTTAAGTTTTATTATATGAAGAAAAAATAACGGCTGCATCCGCGGCCTATTTTTTAAAAGGAGGATAAGATGCGTTTTGATAGGTTTGAGCGATTAGTTGGTAAAAAAGCAGTTCAGGAATTAAAATATAAAAGAGTTGTTATTTTTGGCCTTGGAGGCGTTGGGAGTTACGCAGTTGAAGGCATAGCGCGTTCTGGAATTGGGACTATAATACTTTGTGATTATGATAAAATTGATATAACGAATATAAATCGTCAAATAATAGCTTTATCTTCAACTATAGGGGAGTTTAAAACAGACTTATTAGAAAACAGAATTTTAGATATAAACCCTAAAGCTAAAGTATTAAAATATACTGTTAAGGCAGAAGAGACTATTATAGAGGAAATATTAGACATGAAACCTGACTTTGTTGTAGACGCAATTGATGATGTTTCAGCTAAAGTTTATTTAATAAAGACCGCTATAAAAAGAGATATACCGATAATTTCTTCAATGGGATTTGCGAATAAACTTCACCCAGAAAAAATAGAAATATCCACATTAAAAAATACTTCTGTCTGTCCTTTAGCTAAGGTTATGAGAAAGAAGTTAAGAGAAATAAATATTAGTTTAAACTTTCCTGTTGTTTATTCTAAAGAAAAACCGAAAGAAAACACTACTTTAGCTTCATCAGCTTACACTCCTAGTGTAGCTGGGCTTATGATAGCTTCTTATGTCATAAATAGATTAGTTGGAGGAGAGAGTACATGAAAAAAATAATTCTTGCGGGAGGTTGTTTTTGGGGTGTAGAGGCATATTTTTCCCGCGTTATGGGAGTAAAAAGTACTACTGTTGGTTATATTGATGGTAGTGAACCATTACCTACATACGAAGATGTATCAAATGGCTCGGGTCACGCCGAGGCAGTGTATTTAGAATATGATGAAACTATTATTAATTTAACTCAAATACTAAAACATTTCTTTAGAATAATAGATCCAACTGAAATAAATAAACAGGGAAATGATTTTGGTATTCAATACAGAACTGCGATATATTGTTTTGATAAAACTGATTTAGAAGAAGTAAAACATTTTATAGATTCTATAAGAAAAAATTATAAAAAAACTATTCAAACAAAGGTTTTAATGGAGAAACCTTTTTATAAAGCAGAAGAATATCACCAAAAATATTTAGATAAATTTCCGAATGGATATTGTCATATAGATTTAAATTTACTAAAGGAGAAATTAAAATGATACGAATTAGAAAAGATATTAAAGAGGCAATAAAGAATAAAAAGGCAGTTGTGGCTTTAGAATCCACAATTATTTCACACGGAATGCCTTACCCTGAAAATGTAAAAACAGCTTTACATTGTCAAGAAATAATAGAATCTAATGGAGCTTTAGCTGCGACTATCGCTATTATTAATGGTGATATTGTGGTTGGTTTAACAGAAGAAGAGATTGAATATATAGCCAATGAAAAGGTTGAGGTTTTAAAGGTTGGCAGAAAAGATCTACCAGTTGTACTTACTAGAAAACAATCAGGAGCTTTGACGGTTTCCGCCACAATGTTAATTTGTGATATGGTGGGAATTAAATTCTTTGCGACTGGTGGTATTGGTGGAGTACATCGAGGAGCTAGTGAAACCTTTGATATATCAAGTGATTTAGAAGAATTCACAAAATCAAAAGTTGCGGTTATTTCAGCGGGAGCTAAAGCTATTCTCGATTTAGAAAAAACAATGGAATATTTAGAAACTAAAGGAGTTTTAGTTTTAGGATATAATACTTTTGATTTACCTGCATTTTATACTAGAACTTCAGGAATTCCTCTAGAATATAATGCAAAAAGTCCAAAAGAAATCGCTGATATTTGTAAAACTAAATGGAATTTATCACTTGAAGGAGGAGTTTTTATAGCTAATCCTATACCTGAAGAGTATTCTTATCCAGAAGAAAAAATAAATAAGGCTATCGACAAAGCTATAGAAGATATGAATAATTTAGGAATTAAAGGTAAACAAACAACTCCTTATCTCTTAAAAAGAATAGTTGAAATTACAGATAATAAATCATTAGAAGTAAATATGGAACTTGTTTATAATAATTGTGATTTAGCTGCGAAAATAGCTAAAGAATATTGGAAGAAGTGATTAGATGAAACGAAATAACTATATTAGTTGGGATGAATATTTTATGGGAGTAGCTACACTCTCTGCTAAGAGATCTAAAGATGACTCTAGTCAAGTGGGAGCTTGTATAGTTAATCGAAGAAATAGAATTATCGGGATTGGTTATAATGGATTACCTTATGGATGCGATGACGATGAGTTCCCTTGGGAAAGAGAAGGAGATTTTTTAAATACTAAATATGCTTATGTTGTCCACGCTGAAGCTAATGCAATATTAAATTCGAGTACTGATTTAGAAGGCTCAAGGATTTATGTTACTCTCTTTCCTTGTAATGAATGTTCTAAATTAATTATACAATCAGGAATTAAAGAAGTGATTTATTTAGAAGATAAATATCATGATGATGAGATATTTATAGCTTCTAGAAAGTTATTAGAGGCAGCTAATATAAAGACAAGACAATTAAAAGATTATCATTTGAGGATAGTTCAAGATGAAAGTATTGACTGAATATTATAAGAAATTCCTTTTAGTTTTAATTATTCCATATTTATTTATTTCTTTTATTTTATTTGTTCGTATTCCTTTTGCGGTATATAGCCCTGGTGGGATATCAGAAGTTGAGGATTTAATAGAAATTAATTACAATCAAGATAAAGTAATAACTGGGTCAATTTCAACTACTTATATTATGGCAGTTCAACGTCCTACTTATTTTCAGTTTATTTTAGGCACACTTTCTCCTTATGCAAGTATTTCTAATTTATCAACTACTTATGAAACGTATACAAATCAGGAAATAGCTCAAATTAGCTATTTAGATAAAGAGACAAGTGTAGATGCTTCAATAATTATTGCCTATACTTACGCTAAAAAAATCAATCCTGATATTGAAATTAATTATGTAGTGAAGTCATTAGTATATGGCAAAGCTGAATATTTAGACCACTATGATGAAATAAACTTTGGGGATGAATTTATTAAACTTATCGGAGATGGAGGGTATGTTGTAACTGATATAAGTGAAATTTCTGATTATACTAAGGATTCAACTTCATATGATTTTACTTTTAAGAACGAAGACGGAGAAATCTATACATTTACACTTTCAAAAGATTCAGAATATGATAAATTTGGTGTTACTTTAAAGGAATATGCTATCGTAGATAATTCAACTATTTATCCAACTTATACAGAAAGGCAATCTAATATAGGAGGGCCATCCGGAGGCCTATTACAGACTCTAGCTATATATAATCATTTAATTGATGAAGATTTAACTCATGGATTAAAAATTGCTGGTACAGGAACGATTCGTTATGATGGCTCAGTTGGTTATATTGGTGGAGTAGAACAAAAAATAATTACAGCTTATGTAAATAAAGTCGATTTATTTTTTATTCCAAGTTTAGATCCAACATATACATATGATAATTACCAAGTAGCTTTAAAAGTATGTGAGAAATATGGTATAGACTCAGATGGATGGTTAATTCCAGTTTCAAGTTTTGCGGATGCGGTTGCTTATTTAGAAGGGTTAGATGAATCATGATGAAAAATGATACTTGGAAATTACTCGCAAAGGATTTTACAATAAAAGATATCTTAGATTCTTTTATAGGAGCATTTATTTTCGCTTCACTTATCTATGCGCCAATAGCTATAATTTTAGTTGAATTAATTACAGTATTCATGTATCTATTGACATTACTTGTGATTATTATTATAATTTCTTTGTTTGTTTATGTATTTTGTATCTATTACTTTTGGTATAAAAGTTTAATATTAAAAAAGCAAAATATAAATACAGATATTAAAAAACTATTTACAAAAACAGCTATCATTACAAATATTGTTGTTTTAGTTTTAGGACTTGTTTTCTTATTTGTAATGATACCAATCTTATGGGTGTAGAGTGATAATATGATTATATGGATTTTAGTGATAATTGGATTGGTTGGAATAGACCAATTAACAAAAGCGCTAGTATTAGCGCGTTTTACGTATGAAGGACAGAGTTTACCTGTCATTGAAAACTTCTTTCATATTACTTATGTAAGAAATTCAGGAGCTGTATTTTTGTCTTTAACTTCGCTGATATGTGTTTAAATGTGGGAATCGCCCTGTTTATCTTTGATCAATTTTTATTAGAACCAAAGAGGAAGAAGTTGAAAGATAATGGAGAATGATTTTGAATATGTAGTAAAACATAGTGATGAATTAATCAGAATTGATAAGTTTATCTCAAATATAGCCAAAGAATTATCACGTTCGCTTATTCAAAAATTATTAAGTGAAGGCCATATTCTTGTGAATGGCAGTGTTGTTAAATCAAGTTACAAGGTTAAGAAGAACGATTTAATAGAAATAGATAAAATTGATGTTTTTGATTATACAATCGTACCTAAGGAAATGTCTCTTGATATTGTTTATGAAGATGATGATTTATTAGTAGTTAATAAACCTTCTGGATTAGTAGTTCATCCTGCCCCAGGCCATTATGATGATACTTTAATAAACGGACTTATGTTTTATATAAATTCTTTGTCAGATATTAACGGAGAATTAAGGCCTGGAATAGTTCACCGAATTGACAAAGATACCTCTGGACTTTTAATGGTTGCGAAGACTAATTATGCACATAATATACTTGCGGATGAATTAAGACACAAAAAGACAAAACGTGAATATATAGCTCTCGTAGAAGGTGTTATTAAAAATAAAAGAGGTAAGATCAACGCACCTATCGCAAGAGATACTAAGAATAGGTTAAAAATGGCAGTCTTAAGTAGAGGGAAAACGGCAGTTACACATTTTGAGGTTTTAGAAACTTTTAAAGATATGACTTTAATTAAATGCATTTTAGAAACTGGGAGAACTCACCAAATTAGAGTTCATATGTCTTACATTGGACATCCTCTTGTAGGAGATTATATCTATGGGAACGCTAAAAATAATGAATTCGGACAATTTTTACATGCGAAAACTCTAGGATTTACTCATCCAAGAACTAATGAGTATATGGAGTTTGATTCTGAGTTACCTCAAGAATTTAAAGAAAAATTAAATGAATTGCGAAAAAAATAACCTTATTTTGGTTGTTTTTTTTTATAAAAACAATCAAATTTGACAAATATATAAAACTTGTTTATACTAAAAATGACAACATTGTCATATAAAGGTGGTGATTTAAATCCCATATAAAACATTTTTTAATCTAAGTAAAGAAAAAAAGGATAGAATAATAGAAGCGGCTATTGATGAATTTGCTAAAAATTCATATGAAAATGCAAAATTATCAAATATTATTCGTCAGGCAAAAATACCAAGAGGTTCAATTTATCAGTATTTTGAAAATAAAGATGATCTCTATTTGTATATTATTGAACTTATTAAAGATAAAAAGATGGAATATCTTGAAAAATTATTAAAGAATGAAGAAGATAAACCGTTTTTAAATCTTTTTAAAGAATTATATATTGCAGGTATTAATTTTGCGGCAGAAAACCCTAAATTTATTAAGATATTTACCAATTTACTTAATTTAAAAGGGAAGATGTACAATAAAATAATAAAAGATTCTATTGTTATTGCAACTACTTACTATATAAATTATATTAAAAACGATCAAGAAAAAGGAAGAATAAGAAAAGATATTTCACCAGAGATATTCGCAAAACTTGTTATCGATTTAACAATGAATATCTCAATAGAAAATATAAAAAACAACGATTATGATAATATTTTAGAAAGGGTTAACCAAATCATTAATATAATTGAACATGGTGTAACTAATGGTGAACGAGATGTTTAAAGTTGAAAATTTATATTTTAAATACCACAATAATGCAGAGGATGTTATTAAAGGAATTAGTTTTGAGATTAAAAAAGGTGAAATTTTTGGATTTTTAGGACCTAGTGGGGCTGGAAAAAGTACTACTCAAAAGATATTGATTAAGATTTTAGAGGATTATCGTGGTAATATTTCTTATAATGGTAAAAATATATTAGAATATGATAATGCATTTTATGAAGATATCGGTGTTAGCTTTGAAATGCCTATCCATTTTTCCAAGATGACAGCTATGGAAAATATTGAATTCTTTTTGAAATTATATAAAAGAAACGCAGACATTGAAAGTTTGATGAAAAGAGTTGGACTTTGGGAATCAAGAGATAAAATGGTAGGGGAATTTAGTAAGGGAATGAAGATTCGCCTAAATATAGTAAGAGCCTTATTAAATAAACCAAAAATGCTATTTTTAGATGAACCAACAAATGGAATAGATCCTGCAAACGCTAAGATTCTTAAAGACTTAATTAAAGAATTTAGAGAATCTGGGGGAACTGTTTTTATTACATCGCATATTATGTCTGATATCGATGAATTATGCGATAGAGTAGCTTTTATAGTTAATGGTGAAATTAAAGAAGTAGATTCTCCAAGAAATCTTAAAATAAATTACGGAAAAAGAGAATTAAAACTAGAATATAAAGAAGATAACATAACTAAAAAAGCAGTTTTTTCAATGGAGGATATAGGTAAAAACCAAGAATTTTTAAACCTTTTACAAACAAAAAAAATAGAGACAATACACAGTGGAGAAACAACCCTAGAAGATATATTTATTAAAGTTACAGGGGTAGGGTTAAAAGATGAATTATAATAGATTATTAGTTCTTGTAAAAGGTGAGTTATCTAGGTTAAATAAATATAATATATTTTCTATAAGTATGTTAATAGCAATAATTTGGGGATTGGTCTTATTTTTTGTGAATGCGACTATATTTAATGCTATATTACCTATTTTATTATTAATAGATGCGACATTAATGAGTATAATATATATTGGTTCAGTGATGTTTTTTGAAAAAAGCGAATCAACCATTTCCACTATGCTTGTGACACCTTCAACTAATAAAGAATTAATATTTTCCAAAGTATTAGCTAATTCAATTCATAATACATTTTCATCAATATTAATAATTATTGTGTTTATCTTTATTAGAGATATTCAAATAAATTATTTTTTGATTCTTATAGGAATAATTTTAACGACTGCTTTTCATACTATTTTAGGTTTTTATATGGCTTATTATCAAAAAAGTTTTACTGAGATGTTGATGAATGTTATGATATTTTCATTTGTTTTAATGATTCCTAATATTTTATATCAATTAAATGTTTTTACAAATAAATGGTTTGAATATCTTATGCTCTTAAACCCTATACAAGCAGGGACCGAAGTAATAGGCGGAGGTTTTAAATCCTATGTTTTTACTTGGAAATATTATTTTAGTTTGGGATATTTAATTATAGGTTCTATATTTACTTATTATTATTTAGTGATACCTAAATTTAAAGAATATTCAATAAAACAAAGCGGGGTGTAACCCATGATTAAGACAGTGATTAAGTCAGAGTTAAAAAATATATTTAGAGATAAAATGAATGTTTTCTTTGTGTTTTTCCCTATTATATTAGGAGGCATTTTATATTATATAATACCTATCATAGAAGATTCAGTACCTCCAGGTAATCCAACTCCAGAAATTATAATTATGATAATGATTTTAATGATTGGATATATTTTTGGGGCTATTACAGCTTTTACTCTTTTGGATGACAAGGATGACGGAGTTTTAATGAGTTTAAAAATAACTCCTATATCTGTTAGATTTTATATAATTCTAAAATTGATAATCAGTTATATATTTGGAGTTTTAGCCACGATTATTTTGATATATATTACTAATTTTTTACCTAATGTAAACTTTATTAAAATAATATTGATATCTTTATTAAGTGCTTTGTCAGGTCCTTTAATAACTTTGATTGTATGTTCTCTTGCGAGAAACAAAGTAGAAGGTTTTGTAATTATGAAACTGACTGGTGTAATATTAATTTTACCAACTTTAGTATTTTTTGTTTTTGATTGGAAGGAAATATTTTTGTTGTTTTCACCCGAATCTTGGCCTGCAAGGTTAATCCAAATGGAAATGTTGCCAATGATTGAGGTTAATTTTAGTTTTGGTGTATATTTTGTTTTAGGTGTTGTTTTTAATATGTTTTTCTTGTTGCTATTATTCAAATTATATATAAAAAAAGCTAATATATAGGAGGGAAGAATATGGATTGGTGGAAAATTGCATTAATTATCTATGGTATATTATGTATCTATATTGGACTTTTAAAACCACCTTTTATTTGGAAAATGAAGAAATTTGAAATCATGAAGAAAATGTTTAAAGGAGAATTAGGAGTTCAAATCATAGTTTTAGTATTCGGAATAGCTGCACTATTACTTGGGTTATTATTGTAATAAATAAAAAGGCTTAATTTCAAGCCTTTTTGTTTGTCTATTTCTTTTTACTGATTGATAATTTTATTCATGTTTTTAAAGTTGATTTTAGCAATTTTATAAAAATAATCTTTTCCGTGTTGCAAGTAAATTAACCTTCCAATAGCATCAGTTGATGGACCACTTCCTTTTGGAAGAGTTATTCCAATACTTTTAGAAATTCTGTCGATTTCTAAAATAAATTTATATCTAGCTATAATAGAAGCTACAGCCACGGATTTATGGATGCTTTCAGCTTTTGTATGAAAGGTAACATTTTTGTATATTTCTTCATCTTTTAAATAATCGAAATATAACTTTTTACTACAAAACTCATCAATTATAACTCTATCGAAATATTTATGTTTTGAGACCATCTTTTTAATAGCGTGGTTATGCAAATAAGCTTTTATCTTATTCATGTTATAACCTTTAGCGGTTAAGTCATTAAATTTAGCAGGGCTTAATACAAGAATATGATAAGGAATAGTTTGAATCAATTTTGAACCCATAGAAATAATCTGTTTGTCATTTAAGTTCTTACTATCGCGAACATTTAATTTGTCAAGCTCTTCATAGTCTTTAGGGGACACCAAAGCTGCGCAAACTACTACAGGGCCAAAGAAATCGCCAGTTCCTACTTCATCAGAACCAATTACAGCCTCTGCGAAGTATTCATTTATATATATTGATTTATCAACTGGTTTCTTTACTTCATAACCAAAATGCTCTGCCCAAAGCGAATATTCTTCAAATGCACGCTTCCCCTGAAACAGAACTTTTTTGGTGTTATATATAGTTATTTTAAAATCTGGGCTTTTAAAAGAATACAAGATTCTTGAATCTTTTTTTTCTTCTAAAAATTGATGATAGTAATTAACAAGTTTTTCTAAATTATGTTCATCAATTACAAAATCGTAGTTCATTGTCTCAACTCCTAATACTATTTTACCATATTTTATGTTAAAATAGAAGTAACAGAAGGTGAGGAAATGCTAGCTGAAACAAGAAAATTAGAATTCGAGAAAATTTTAATGCAAATTAGAGATTATACTATTACCGACTTAGCTAAGACGGATGTTTTGTTATTAAAGCCTTTGGTTAATCAAAAAATGATTAAAAAATTATTAGAAGAAACTTATGAGGCAATGATTTTTATTCAGCGTCTTAATGAAACACCTCTTACTGGAGTATTGAATATCAAAGAATCTTTAAAGAAAGCTGAAATAGGATCAATACTTAATATTGAAGAATTCTTGCGTATTGTAAGCCACCAAGAAGCTATTTCAAGAAGTCAAACATATATTAAAAAGATTCATCAATTAGATATTGAAAGTGATGCTTTAGACGGGTATTACCAAAATTTAATTAGTCTTCCTAAATTAAAAGAAGAAATTGAAACCGTAATTGATAAAACAGGAAAGATATATGATAATGCATCTATTAAGCTTTCTAAATTAAGAAAGAAAATTAAAATCTTAGAAGAAAGAATAGAAACTAAAATCAATTCTTTGCTTCGTCAAGAAGCTAATAAACTAACTGATTCTCTTATTACGATTAGAAATAACCGCCTTGTATTACCTATTAAAGCTGAATATAAAAACAGTTTTAAAGGAGTAGTACATGATTTATCTAGTAGTGGTGAAACAGTATTTATGGAACCTATCAGTTGTTTTGTCTTAAATAACGAGTTACAGAATCTCTTATTAGAAGAAAAGAAAGAAGTAGATAGAATATTAAAAGAATTAACAAAATCAGTAGGGGAGAATGTTTTATCTTTAAGAAGTAATCTTGACATATTAACATATTTAGATATTGTGTTTGCTAAAGCGAAACACGCAATTAAATTTAATTCTTCAAAACCTTCTCTTACAGAAAATGAGATTAATTTATTAAACGCAAGACATCCTTTAATACCACAAGCAGAGGTTGTCGGAAATAATATTAATTTTCATGATTATCATCATATTATTATTACAGGGCCTAATACTGGTGGAAAAACTGTAACTTTAAAAACTTTGGGATTATTATCAATAATGCTACAATCTGGTATATTAATTCCTGTAGATGAAGGATCTAAAACAGTTGTATTTTCAGGAATATTCGCAGATATTGGTGATGAACAATCAATCGAACAATCCTTATCAACATTTTCATCACATATATCAAAAATAACTTATATAATGAAAAATGTAAAATCAAAATCTTTGGTATTATTAGATGAAATAGGTTCTGGGACAGATCCTAAAGAAGGTGCTTCTCTAGCTATTAGTATTATTAATTATTTGCGTAAATTCAATTTATATTCAATGGTTACGACGCATTATCCAGAACTCAAAACATATGCTTTTGATTTAGATGATACAATAAACGCATCAGTAGAATTTGATATAGATACTTTAAAACCAACATATAAACTTAAAATAGGTGTACCAGGAACTTCTAATGCATTAGAAATAGCCAAAAGATTAGGGTTAAATGCATCTGTAATTGAAGCGGCCAAAAAAGTATCATTATCTTTCGATACGGATGTCTCTCATTTAATAAAAAAACTAGAAAAACAAAGTATTGAATTAGAAGAAACTATTTTAAAATATAAAGAAGAGATTAATTTATTAAAGTCAAAACAAGAAAAATTAGATAAACTTTATATTGAAGAAAAAGTTAGGCAGAATAAGTTGTTATCCGATTTAGAAAACGAGAAGAGAATTGAACTAGAAAAGTTAGAATCAAAAGCTAAAAAAATAATTAATGATTTAAATGAATTAAAACAATCAGCCACTTTTAAAGAACATGAACTTGCAAGATTAAAACACGAAGCTAAATCTATTAATCAAATTGATGATTCTTATCAAAAAACAGTTCAAACTAAAATTAGTGTTGGGGATAAGGTTTTAATAATACCTTATCAAAGGAACGGCATTGTTAATAAGAAATTACCTCATGGTAAATATGAAGTGTTAATGGGAAGTTTAACTGTGACTTTATTGGAATCTGATTTAGAATATATAGATACACCAAAAAAAGTTGTTAATCCTATAAAGGGAACTGTATTAAAGACAAGTGAAGCTAAAATGGAATTAGACTTAAGAGGCTATCGTTATTTAGATGCAATAGATGAATTAGATAAATTCGTTGATACTTGTTTAATAAATAATTTAGAGTTTGCCTATATAATTCATGGTTATGGTACAGGGGCTTTAAAAAAAGCAGTAGATGAATTTGTTAAAAATAATTCACAAATAAAAAAAATGCGCCCAGGCGGTCAAAATGAAGGCGGTAAAGGCGTAACAGTGATATACTTTAAGTAGGTAGAAGATGAAAAGAAAATTAATTTTATTTTATTCAGCTAGATGTGGGAAATGTCACGCTATTAATAAACGCGTAGAACGCTTAAAAAAAGAAGATCTTTTTCCATTAGAATATGAAAAAATAGATGTTTTTGAACAAAAAGATTTAGTAGATAAATATAAGGTTGATGGAGTTCCAACAATAATATTATTGGAATCCAATAAAGAAACAAAACGAATAAAGGGATCTATGTATCGAGAAGATATTATAGATTTTATTAAATGAAAGGATGGTTTTTATGGACGGGGTATTGATTATCAATAAACCAAAATCTTATACATCACATGATATAGTAGATATTGCTAGAAAGGTACTCATGACAAGACGCATAGGACATATTGGAACACTAGACCCAAACGCTACTGGCGTTTTAGTTTTATGTGTAAATAAAGCTACTAAACTTGTAAAGTATTTTGAGAATCATTCAAAAACATATATAGCCACTATTCGTTTAGGAATTCAAACTGATACTGATGATATTACCGGTAAAGTAGTTAAAGAAACTAAAATAGAAGATTTAAAAGAAGAAGATGTTCTTAAAGAATTAAAGACATTTAAGGGAAAACAAGAACAGATTCCTCCTAAATATTCAGCTATTAAAATAAATGGTAGAAAATTATATGAACTTGCAAGAAGAGATTTAACCATCCCTCCAATTAACCCAAGAACAGTCGAGATTTATTCTATCGATAAGTTTAAGCATTTAAAAGATGAACCTGGATTTACCTTTCAAATAAGATTTAAAGTTTCTAAAGGTACTTATATAAGAAGTATCGCGAGAGACTTAGGTGAACGTTTAGGTGTATATGGTACCTTAGTTGAACTCGAAAGAACTAGAATTAATCAATTTACAATAGAAGAAGCTATTGATTTAGAAACCTTTAAACAGGGAAAATATGAACTAAAAGATCCATTTAAATATATGGATTTAAATAAACATGTTATTTCTCCAGAATTTGAACATTATGTAAGACATGGTCGCTTTATAGATCCTGATTTAGTTCCAGAAAAGAAAGATGTAATTTTATATAGTGAGTCTGGAGAACCTCTAGCTATTTATTACTATGATGAACAAAAAAATCAAATGCGGATGTCGGTGAAATGGTGCTAAAAGTTAAGTATTTAGAAGAAAATGATTTTATTACTGAAAAAGATATAGTTATTTGCCTAGGCTATTTTGATGGAATGCATATAGCTCATATTAATTTGATTAAACAAGCTAAAGATATAGCTAAAGATAAAGGATTGTCTTTAGCTGTCTTTACTTTTTCTAGAAGCATAAGAGCTTTTATGAAGAGGGAAAAACATCGCTGTTTAACGACGATAGATGATAAAATAAGTATTTGTGAAAAATTAGGGGTAGATTATCTATATGTTATGAAAGTTTCCAAAGAACTAATTCATATGGAAGCTTATGAATTTATTGATAGATTTTTATTAAAATCAAATACTGTAGTTGTTGGTTTTGATTTTTCTTTTGGCTATCTTGGTAAGGGTGATAGTGTTTTATTAAAACAAAATAAAAACTTCGATACTTTAGTAGTTGAAGAGATGAAGTTTAATGATATAAAGGTTGGTTCTACAAGAATAGTAAAAGCTTTAGAGGAAGGGAAATTAGAATTAGCTAATTATTTATTAGGAAGACCATTCTTTATTAAAGGTGAAGTTGTTTTAGGAAGAGGGATAGGAAAAAAACTAGGATATCCGACAGCGAATATAAATTATTTACCATATTATTTGCCTAAATCTGGGGTTTATTTTACTCGTATTAGCTATCAAGATAAGTTATATTATGGAATTACTAATGTAGGGAATAAACCAACTTATAACAATCTACCTATTAGTGTAGAAACTTATGTGTTCGGTATTTGTGAAGATTTCTATAACAAGGAAATGAAGCTAGAATTTTTAGAGTTTATTCGCCCTGAAATTAAGTTTGATTCAGAAGAAGATTTATCTAAACAGATATATAAAGATATTGAAGAAGTTAAAATAAAAATTAAGGAGGTAAATAATGCGTAAGCTTGGGAAAACATTTTGGATTATTATTGGATTATCTGCATTATTTTTCATTGTTTTAATGATTATAAGCTCTGTTCTTCAACTCGGAGAGAGATTGAGAACTATTAGTGTATATTTAGAATATTCTTTTTATGTAGTATCAGCTATTCTTTTTATTGTTTTAATAGTAAGACCTATTGTATTGGTTTTATTTTCACCAACATTTTCAATTGATAGTTTATTCAATGAATCTGATAATGCTAAAAAGAATTTTCATATGTACAAAAAGGTAGCAAAAAATCTGTTGAGTGAGAATTATTTAAAGGATATGGAGAAAGATAGTATTAAGGAACATATTCATGACCCACTTGAATTAAAACTTGCTTTATCAGAAATCTTTGATAAAACGATAAAAAAGGAATTAAATAAAGTAATAGTGAGTCACGCAGAAAGCGTTTATTTAACTACCGCCATTTCACAAAACGGAAAATTAGATGCTTTAGCTGTACTTACCATTAATTTAAAATTAATAAAAGAATTGGTTATTAAATGTGGCTTTCGTCCTAGTTACGCTGCACTAGGAAGATTATCGTTTAATGTTTTAAGTTCAGCTTTAATCGCAGAAAGTCTTGAAGACATGAAGTTTTCTGAATTATTTCCACAGTCAAGTTTAAATGCTTTAGCCGAGATGCCAGTTATTAAAACTGTGACTGGATCTTTAGCTCAAGGGGCAGGGAACGCATTATTGTCACTTAGAGTAGGAATAATTTGTCGGAATTATTTGTTTATGAACTTAAAAGGAATAAATAAAAGAGAAATTAAAAAAATGGCTTTTGCGGAAGCAATGGTTCTTTTCCCAAGGGTAATTGGAGAATCTATTAAAAAGGTTCCAAAAAGATTTAAGGACATTTTTGGGAATATATTTTAGAGTACAAAAAGATTGATTTTATTAACCTAATTTGTTATAATCACTAAAGTGAGAAAATGGAGGAATATTATGATAATAGATAAAATAGCTGGCTCAAAAGTTAATTTTGAAGTAACAGTTACAAAAGAACAATTTGAAAAGGGATTAGATCATGCTTTTGAAAAAATTAACAAAGATGTAGAAATCAAAGGATTTCGCAAAGGAAAAGCTCCAAGAAATGTATATGAAGCTAAATTTGGAGTAGAATCTTTGTACGATGAAGCAATCCAACATGTTTTACAAGAAACATATTATACTGCAATCGTTGATAATAATATCGAAGTAGTTGCTCAACCAAGTATTGATTTAGACCCTGCAAAAATTAAACGTGGAGAAGATTTTTCTTATCGCGTTACTGTAGCGGTTAAACCTGTTATTAAATTAGGAGAATACCTAGGAATTGAAGTAAACGTTTTACCAGTAGATGTTAGTGATTTTGAATTAGAACAAGAAATCAATAAAAAGTTAGAACAACACGCTGAAATGGTATTAAAAGAAGATGGCGCACTTGAAAATGGGGATACAGCTGTATTTGATTTTTCTGGTTCTGTAGATGGAGAAAAATTTCCTGGCGGAACTGCAGAAAACTATGAATTAGTTATTGGAAGTGGCCAATTTATTCCTGGATTTGAAGAACAAATGTTAGGAATGAAATCTGAAGAAGAAAAAGACGTTGTGGTAACTTTCCCTGAGGATTATCAAGAAAAATCTTTAGCAGGTAAAGAAGCTGTATTTAAATGTAAATTACATGAAATTAAAGTAAGAGTAGTTCCTGAGTTGAACGAAGAGTTTATTACTGAATTAAATGATGATTCAATTAAATCAGTTGAAGATTTTAAAAATAATGTAAAAGAAGAAATAATCAAAGCTAAAGAAGCTCAAAACAAAGATCATATACGTAAAACTGTAATCAAAAAAGTTATAGAGAACGCTGAATTTGAATTACCTGAGGAAATGATTTTAGAAGAAACTAACCGTTCCTTAGATGCAACTAAGACTCAAGTTAAACAATATGGACTAGATTACAACACATATTTACAATACATGGGTAAAACAGAAGAACAGTTTAAAGAAGAGTTGAAAGTTCAAGCTAAGAAGACTTTAGAAGAACAATTAGTTATTGAAGCCATAGCTAAAGCAGAGAATATAGAGCCAACAGAAGCTGAAATCGAAGAAAAATACAATGAGATTTTAGAAGAATATAAAGCACAAAACGTTACACTTGAACAAGTAAAACATGCTATTCCTGCTTCTGCAATTTCATCTGAAATTGCTTATAAAAAAGCATTGGATTTAATTATTGAAAAAGCAAAAGTAATTCAATAATTTTCTAAATTGTTCACATAAAATTCATAAATAAAAAACCTAAGGTATTTTATGATGGAATTCATCAAAATATTAGGTTTTTTTATTTAATTATGATAAAATAAAAGAGAGAAATTTTGATATAACGAGGTGATGATATGTATAACTTAAAGAAAGTATTCTCAGATTGTTTACCTGTAATCCCAATTAGAGGAGTAATCTTTTTACCAGGTGCAGATGTTAGAGTTGAAGTAGGTAGAGAATTTTCAAAAAATGCAGTCTTTGAATCTGAAAGCAATCGAGATGGATATGTTGTATTAGTATTTCAAAAAAATCCTGAAGTTTTAGAACCTGAATTCACTGATTTCTATGAAGTCGGTTTATTAGCTAGAATATCAGTAAAAATAAAACTACCTAATGGCAATTATAAAATCAAATTTGAACCACTAATTAGAGTTAAATTAAATGATTTAGTAGCTCAAGAGCCATTTTATTTAATAGATTTTACATCAATAATTTTAGAGCCTGAAAATTTAGATGAAGAACAGGTTCTTTTAAAGATGGTTTCTAAAGAGGTTCTTGAAAACGCTAATTTCTTATTCCGTGATTCTAAAGCAGTACTTAGTTCACTTAAAGGTGGAATTACATCAGATAAACTATGCGATTTAGTAGCTGCGGAAATTAGAATACCAGAAAACGATAGAATTAAATATCTTTTAACAAATTCAATCAATAAGCGTTTACAATACTTATTAGAGGATATTGAAAAACAAAAACAACTTCAATCAATTGAAAGCAAGATAAATGAAACTGTACGTAAATCTACAGATCAAAATCAAAAAGAGTATTATTTACGCGAAAAAATGAGGGCTATTCAAGAAGAATTAGGTGACTCTAAACAAGAAGATGCTAAAAAGCTCTTAGAACAAATTGAAAAATCAGATATGCCTCCAGCTGTAAAAGAAAAGGCATTAAAAGAATTGAAACGCTATGAATATCTTCAACCCGCTTCAAGCGAATCTTCAGTTGTAAGAACTTATCTTGAGACATTAATTTCAATTCCTTGGGCAAAACAAACAGAAGATGAATCAGATATCAATGTAGCTATTGAAAAATTAGAGTCTTCTCACTATGGCTTAGAAAAGGTTAAAGAAAGAATTATCGAATATTTATCAGTTAAAATGTTAACTGGTAAAAATCCGCAAACAATTCTTTGCCTTGCAGGTCCTCCTGGAGTAGGGAAAACATCTCTAGCGAAATCTATTGCGCATGCTTTAAAGCGTGAATTTGTGAAAACATCTTTAGGTGGAGTTCATGATGAAGCGGAAATAAGAGGGCATAGACGCACCTATGTTGGCGCTTTACCTGGAAGAATTATAAACGGTATGATTAAGGCTAAAGTGACAAACCCAGTATTTTTAATAGATGAGATTGATAAACTGGTTATGAATGAAAGAAACGATCCATCTAGTGCTTTACTAGAGGTTTTAGATCCTGAACAAAATCAATTCTTCTCTGATCATTATGTCGAAGAAGATTATGATTTATCAAAGGTTTTATTTATCACAACTGCAAATTACTTACAAAACATACCAGCTCCATTAAGAGATAGAATGGAAGTAATTGAACTTAGTTCTTATACTGAAATCGAAAAATTCTATATAGCTAGGAAATTTCTTGTGAAAAAACAAGTATTAAATCACGGTTTAGAAGAAAGCAGATTTGAAATTACTGATGCTGCGATTAGATCTATAATTCTCGATTATACTCGTGAAGCTGGAGTAAGACAGATAGAACGCTTGTTAGGTTCAATAGTTCGTAAAGCAATCAAAGAGATATTAATAAATAAAGTAGATAAAGTTAAGGTAACTAAAGATAACTTAAATAAATATTTAGGTAAACGTTTATTTAAAAACAATCAAGTATCCAATAAAGATATGATAGGGGTTGTGACTGGACTTGCTTATACTCAAGCCGGAGGAGATACACTTGAAGTAGAAGCTACTTATTATTTAGGCAAAAATAATTTAATTTTAACTGGTAACCTTGGCGATGTTATGAAAGAATCAGCTATGGCAGCCTTATCTTTCGTTAAAACTAACGCTAAAAGATTAGGGATTAAACAGGAGATTCTCGATAACAATGATTTCCATATTCATGTACCTGAAGGTGCTATTCCTAAAGACGGACCTTCCGCCGGAGTAACCATCGCGACTGCTTTAGTTTCATCAATGGCTAAAAGAAAAGTTAACCGCTATATTGGTATGACTGGTGAGATTACCTTAAATGGTAGAGTATTACCGATTGGTGGATTAAAAGAAAAAGCAATCGCAGCTGTAAGAAGAGGATTAAAGGAAATTATAATTCCTAAAGAAAATGAAAAGGATGTCGAAGACATTCCAAAAGAAGTAAGAGATAAATTAGTTATACATTACGCAACTAAGATTGATGATGTATTAAAAATTGCTTTAGTAGATTAGTATAGCTATCCAAATGGATAGCTTTTTACTGCATGTTTGGAGAGATATATGATAGATAAAAAAAACAACCGCATAAAAAGCTTATTGCATCATATATTTGATGAAGCAATTGAACTGATTGAATCTATGAGCTTAAAAAAGGGGCTATTTTCAATTTTAGCTTTTATATTACTTGGGACGAGCGTTACCTTATTATTGAATACATCAATGGGGATGTCTGCGTGGGATGCTGTTAGTGTAAATATATATGAAAATACTAATCTTTACTTTATGTGGGTAAATCCGCTAATCTCTTTGTTTTTAATGGGGTTAGCACATTTAATTATGTGGAAAAAGCCATCTGTTATGTTCTTTTTTCCAATAATTATATCTTGGTTTATTGGAGCGGTAATTGACCTTGAAGTATTATTTGTTCCTGATATGTCTTCCTTTAATTTAATATGGAATATCGCATATATGGTTATAGCTTCGATTCTTGTAGGAATAGGATTAAATATATTATTATATTTAGATTTTCCTTTACCTGCAATTGATAGATTTTGTCATTCACTAGCCTCTAGATTACATTTAACTTTTGGTCAAGGTAAATTTTTAGGTGAGTTTTTTGCGATGTCTCTAGCTATTATTTTAGGGCTTATCTACCATACTGAAGCTGAAAACTTTTATTTAGGAGTTACTACTATTTATTATGTTCTCTTTTTAGGTGGGATTGTGGATTTAATTCGTAATCCTTTATATAGAATATTGGGAATACCGACAGTTGAAATTTATCGGGATGACCTTTTACCTCAGGATAGAAGTGAAAATAAAATAATTAATGCTTGCGCAATTATAATTTCCAATAATAAGCTATTAGTGGTTTATGATGAGGAATTAAATTATTATTTTTTACCACATGTCTCCAAGGCAAAGAGAAGACGAATGGAAGCAAGTTTAAAACGAGAAGTGAAAGATATTAGTAATATACAAGTTAAGGTAAATGAAGAACATTTAATTATAAAGGAATACAAAGCTAAAAAAACATATATCAATCATTATTTCATTGTTAAGTTTAAAAAACAAAACAATACAAATTCCAAAAGATACAAATCAATTTGGATTGACCCACTTGATGCCTTAAATATTTTTAATGAATATGATTCAAATAGTCAATTAGGAATGGAAATAATGAACAGAGAGTTTATTGCCTTAACAACCATATTTTAGGAGAGTAAGATGAAAGTAACTGCGAATGTATTATTAAATTATATAAGATGTCGCAGATATGCGAGTTTAAATGATCCAGATTATGATTTTAAACTAGATGATAACAAGATTAATAGGCAGTATTATAATAAAATATGGACTATTTTTGAGGAACTATATTTAAATAGTTTTGAAGATATAAAACAAAACCAACTCATAAGTTATGATTTCCATTCGGATATTGAATTATATGAAAAATTAGATTATCTATGTTTAAATTTAGAAACGAAATATGTTTATTCATTATTTTCATCTACATCAAAGGACTTTCTTAAGATGAGGTATAATTTGAACAATAGAAAATATCAAATGTTTAAAAAGGATTCTTTTGGAGTATATGTTTTAAAATCCTCTCCAAAATCAGAAGCTATAAGTAATTATGATGAAAAAATAAAAAAACTTACAAATAGAAAAAATGATTTGGGAAGAATAGTATATAAGGAAGCATTTAAACGCTTTATTTATGATAAAGTTTATGGACTAAAAAATGTCAAATTTTATACTGTTTTATTAAATACTGACTATGTTTATAATGGAAAAAACTATGAACGTGATTTGTATCATATATTTGATTTTTCAAAATTGTATCAAAATATGTCTGAAATTATAGAAGCTGATATTTATCGGATGATTAATCATATTGAACTAAATGATTTTACAGAAGTTCCATTAGTTAAAAAAGAATGCAGGAAAAACGATACATTTGAATGTAAATTCGTGGATTTTTGTTTTTCTCATATACCTAAAGAAAATTCTATTCTAGATTATTTTAATTCTAATAGAGGCTTTTATGAACCAACAGATTCTGGAGAAGTATTTCACGATACCTATGAATTAATCAACCAAGGAAGAGTTAGCATGGAAGATATTCCAATATCTTGGTTAAAAGATGAAAAGCATTTAATGCAAAGGTATTGTCTAGAGGCTCAGTTTATCCATGTGCACAAAGAAAAAATAGAGACGATTTTAAAAACACTACGCTTTCCATTAATTTACTTAGATTTTGAAGCCATGCCTTGTATGTTGCCGAGATTTAAGGGAGAAACGCCTTTCACTCAATCTGTATTTCAATATTCTATTCATATTCAAAAAGAGGAAAATATACTTAAAAAGAATGGAAAAAATCATTATGAATTTTTAGCTAACCCTGAATATGATAATCGGAAAGAATTAGTTAAAAGTTTAATCCATATTATAAATAAATATGATTCGAGTGTAATAGTTTATCATAAAACATTTGAAGAACAGCGTCTAAAAGAATTTCAAGAATATTTTCCTGAATATAAACTTGAATTACAAAAGATAATTGACCGTTTGTTTGATTTAAAAGATGTGGTAAAGAATAATAAAAAATTCTTTATTAAACAAGGTTTTTCTGATTATGAGGCTTCTAGATATAATTTTTATAGCTGTATTCAGTCAGGGTCATATTCGTTAAAAAAGGTAATTAAAGTATTTGATGAATCAGCTTATAGTGATTTAACAATTAAAAACGGTGTAGAGGCATATAAAACTTTTATGAAACTGGAAATTTTAAATCCTATAGATAGAGATAAAGCAGTTACTGATTTATTAGAATATTGTAAACAAGACACATATTCTATGTTTCAAATTATTCAAGGTTTAATCAAGTATCTTTCACCAGGATTTACCATTCAATAAACCTTGCAAAAGATGATATATTATGTTATAATAATTTTCGCGCCTAGACCTGAATTCAGAGACACTCCGACTCTCTATTCGGATTTAAGGTAAGACTAGAAAAAAGGAGAGATGAAATTATGGCTTTAAGCAAAGAGAAAATCAAAGAAATCGTTACTAAGTATCAATTAAAAGAAGGGGATACAGGTTCTCCAGAAGTTCAAGTAGCTCTTTTGACTGAAGAAATCAATGTATTAAATGAACATTTAAAAATTCATAAACATGATTTTCATTCAAAAAGAGGATTATTAATGAAGGTTGGAAAGAGAAGAAGTTTATTAAACTACTTAAAATCTGTATCATTAGAACGCTACATCACTTTGATTAAGAAATTAGGATTAAGAAGATAATTTCTCGATAAGCACCCTCAAAAGGGTGCTTATTCTTTGTCTCGATTTTCTTTAGAAAATACAAATATTGTGATATAATATTTAAGTGAGAATAATGGATTTATACGAAATGAGGGTAATAAATGAAAAAAGTATTTAAAAAAGATTTTTACGGAAAGGAATTTGTTATAGAAGTAGGTCAATTAGCAAAACAAGCTACAGGATCTTGTTTAGTACGCTACGGTGATACTGCAGTATTGACTGCAGCTGTAGTTGGAAAAGAACCTTCTAAGATGAATTATTTTCCATTATTAGTGATGTATCAAGAAAAATTATATTCTGCAGGAAAGATTCCTGGGGGATTCTTATTATCAATACTGTACTTAGCGCAGATCCTAACTATTCACCTGAGATGAGTGCATTGTTTGGTTCGTCTTTGGCACTTGGACTTGGTGGTATTCCTTTTAATGGTCCAGTAGCTGGAGTTATGGTTGGACGTATTGATGGAGAGTTTATTTTAAACCCTACTCCAGAAGAACTAGCTGTATCTGATTTAGATTTAACTGTTGCAGGTACTAAAGAGGCAATTAATATGGTTGAGGCTAGTGCTAAAGAAATGGATGAAGATACCATGCTTGATGCATTGATGTTCGCCCATGAAAAGATACAAGAGTTAGTTGAATTTCAAGAAGAAATTATCGCAGAATGCGGTAAAGAAACTATGGAAATCGAATTAGTAACTGCCCCAGAATTTGTTCGTAAAGATGTTTATGAACTAGAAAAAGGTAGAATTATTAAGGCAGTTACAGTAGTTGAAAAACTTGAACGTGCAGCTGCTATTGAAGCGGTTGAAGAAGACGTTTTAGCTGTTCTAGAAGAAAAATATCTAAAAGAATACGATAAAGATGAAACAAAAGAATTACTAGGTTTCGCTAAAACTGTCTTAGAAGAAATATTGGTAAAAGAAGTAAGGCGTTTAATTACAGAAGAAAAAATTAGACCTGATGGAAGAAAAATTGATGAAGTTCGTCCATTAGAATCTGAAATAGATATTCTCGCAAGGCCACATGGTAGCGCCCTCTTTACAAGGGGTCAAACTCAAGCGTTAGCTACTGTCACTCTAGGAGCTTTAAGAGAAGCGCAAATTATTGATGGAGTAAGTGTAGAAGAAGGCAAGAGATTTATGTTGCATTATAACTTTCCACAATACTCAGTAGGTTCTGTAGGATTTTATAGAGGACCTGGAAGAAGAGAAATAGGACATGGTGCATTAGGAGAAAAGGCATTATCACAGGTGTTACCTTCTGAAGATGAATTCCCTTATGCAATCCGTATTGTTTCAGAAATATTAGAATCAAATGGTAGTTCTTCCCAAGCAACTATCTGTGCTGGGTCCTTAGCTTTACTTGCGGCTGGAGTACCTGTTAAAGCACCTGTTGCTGGAATTGCGATGGGACTTGTAAAAAATGATAAAGATTATACTATCTTAACTGATATTCAAGGATTAGAAGATCATTTTGGAGATATGGACTTTAAAGTAGCTGGTACTAAAGAGGGAATTTGTTCATTACAAATGGATATTAAAATTTCAGGAATTACAAAAGATATATTTAAAGAATCTTTAGCTCAAGCTAAGAAGGCAAGACTTCATATTCTTGAAAATATGAATAACACAATTTCCGAACCTAGAAAAGAACTATCTAAATACGCTCCAAAGGTTAAATTAATGAAAATTAAACCAGAAAAGATTAGAGATATTATAGGTTCTGGTGGAAAAACTATCTCACATATCATTGAACTTTGTAATGATATTAAGATTGATATTGAACAAGATGGACGCGTTATCTTAATGCATGAAGATACTTACTTTATTGATAAAGCAATGAAAATGATTGAAGATATTATCCGAGAAGTTGAAATTGGAGAAACTTACAGTGGTACTGTAAAACGCGTTGAGAAATTTGGCTGCTTTGTAGAACTTTGGCCTGGTCAAGAAGGATTAGTACATATATCTAAATTAGATGTTAAGCGTACTAATAAAGTTGAAGACATAGTAAAACTTGGAGATGTTATTCAAGTTAAGGTAATTGGGATTGATGATAAAGGTAGAGTAGATTTATCTAGAAAAGCAGTATTAGAAGACTTAAAAAAATGATATAATATAAGTACCAAGTTATCGGGTAATCGAGCGCTTAGGCGTTAGGAAAGTCCATGCTAGCACAAGCTGAGATGCTTGTAGTGTTTGTGCTAAACGAAAAAATAAGTTTAGGCACCACAATAGTGGTGACGGCGAAGAAATGGATGTAAAAGGCCAGAGTATTTGTAAAGTGCAACAGTGACGATACATATAGAATATATATGTGTGAAACGGGTAAACCCCTCAAGCTAGAAACCCAAATTATGGTAGGGGCACGGTTGTAAGAGAAATGAATCGAGCAACTGACGGTTATACCGTAGATAAATGATTACCGGCTTTTTTAAAGCTACAGAACATGGCTTATAGATAACTTGGTTTAAAAAAGCATATTATTGATATGCTTTTTTTAAAACTTAGAGGTGATAAAATGCAAGATAAACAAAAAAGAATTCGCAATTTCTCAATTATAGCTCATATAGATCATGGAAAAAGTACTTTAGCTGATAGAATTTTAGAATTGACTCATTCTGTATCAGAAAGAGAAATGAAATCTCAATTTTTAGATTCTATGGATCTTGAAAGAGAAAGAGGAATCACAATAAAATTAAATTCAGTTGAATTGAAATACCAAGCAAATGATGGTGAAGAATATATTTTTCATTTAATAGATACTCCAGGGCATGTCGATTTTACTTATGAAGTGTCAAGGTCGCTCGCTGCTTGCGAAGGGGCTATTTTAGTTGTGGATGCGACTCAAGGTATTGAAGCGCAAACCATAGCTAATGTTTATCTAGCACTTGATAATAATCTAGAAATCATTCCTGTAATAAATAAAATTGACCTAGAGAGCGCAGATATTGAAAATTGTTTAAAAGATATTGAAGAAACAATAGGTATTCCTAGAGAAGATTGTTTACTTGCATCTGCTAAAACTGGAGAAGGTATAAGAGAAATATTAGAAGCAGTAGTAGATAGAATACCCGCTCCTAGTGGAGACAACAAAGCTCCACTTCAAGCTTTAATTTTTGATTCTTTTTATGATAGCTATAGGGGTGTTATTCCTTTAATTAGAATAGTTAATGGGTCAATACAAAAAGGTGATAAAATTGAAATGATGGCCACTAAAGGTGTATTTGAAGTTAGTGATTTAGGTGTATACTTACCAAAAGAACATTCAAGAGAAAAACTTGAAACAGGCGATGTTGGTTGGCTCTTCGCAACAATCAAAGAGATAGAAAAAGTACATGTTGGAGATACTATTACAAAACCTTCGAATCCAGCTAAAGAGCCATTGCCAGGGTATCGAAAATTAACCTCAATGGTTTATTCAGGAGTTTATCCAGTTGACGCAGATGATTATTTGGATTTAAAGGATGCAATTGAAAAGATGAAGTTAAATGATGCATCATTAAACTATGAACCAGAAACCTCAAATGCTTTAGGCTTTGGATTTAGAATAGGGTTCTTAGGTATGTTGCATCTTGAGATATTTCAAGAGCGCCTAGAAAGAGAATTCCAACAAAATATTATTACTACAGCTCCATCAGTAAACTATTTAGTTCATCTTCAATCTGGCGAAGTATTAGAGATTGATAATCCAGCAAAAATGCCTAAAAATCAAGCTGTGGCTTATATTGAAGAACCTTATGTATTAGCTACTATTTTAACTCCAAATGAATATGTGGGTAATATCATGGGGCTTTGTCAGTATAAAAGAGGAATATTCAAGGATATGAAATATATTTCTGATATGAGAGTTGAACTCGTTTATGAACTACCATTATCAGAAATAATATATGATTTCTTTAATCGTTTAAAATCAGGTTCTAAAGGCTATGCTTCACTTGATTACCATGTAATTGAACATAGAAAATCTGATTTAGTTAAAATTGATATTTTATTAAATGGAGAAGCAGTAGATGCCTTAGCCTTTTTAGTACATAAAGATTTTGCATATCAAAGAGGATTGAAAATATGCCAAAAATTAAAGAAAATTATTCCGCGACAACTTTTTGAAATTCCAGTACAAGCTGCTATTGGTTCAAAAGTAATAGCTAGAACTAATATTAAAGCATTAAGAAAAGATGTTTTAGCTAAATGTTATGGTGGCGATGTTTCAAGAAAGAAAAAACTATTAGAAAAGCAGAAAAAAGGTAAAAAAAGAATGAAATTAGTTGGTTCAGTAGAAATACCACAAGCTGCTTTCATGTCTGTTTTATCTCTTGATTCAGATGAAGAATAAATTGTAAAACTAAATAAAATTATTAACTAAACAGGTGCTATTTTTAATGAATAGTACCTGTTTTTCTTCTCCATGATGATTAATTTACAAATATTATATATCATTATTTTAAATATTATGTTAACATAATACTGGTGATAAAATGATAAAGGGACTGTATATTCATATACCTTTTTGTGATCAAATTTGTTCTTATTGTGATTTTACAAAAATGGTTGCGAATAAGGAAATAAAAGAAAAATACATTAATGCTTTAATTCAAGAATTAAGGCATTATAAAGAATATTACAAAGATTTAAAGACTATCTATATTGGTGGAGGAACTCCTAGTAGTTTAGAAATTAACCTTTTAGAAAAACTATTAGTAGAGATAAATAATGCAATTGATGTTTCTTTAATTGAAGAGTTTTCAATAGAGACAAATCCAAATGATATTAATATTAATTTATTGGATTTATTTTATAAATATGGCGTTAATAGAATCAGTGTCGGTGTTCAAACATTATCTGATAAAGGTTGTATAGTATTAAGTAGAAACCATAAAAGAGAAGATATTATAAAAGCTATTGAAGTTATTCAAGAATCTAGTATTACAAATTATAACTTAGATTTTATCTATGGATTTCCTTATCAAACTATTGAATCCTTAAAAAAAGATATCCAATTTATTGAAAAATATAAACCCCCGCATATATCATATTATTCTTTGATAATTGAAGATAATACAATACTTGGGTATAATATAAGTAAAAATATAATAAAACCTCTAGATGATGATTTAATCGCTGATTATGCCATATATATAAACGGGGAATTAAAAAAGCAGGGATATGTTCACTATGAATTCTCTAATTTTGCAAGAAACAATTTATATTCAAAACATAATATGATTTATTGGGATTTAGAAGAGTATATTGGAATAGGATTAAATGCATCTTCATTTTATAATAATCGTAGATATATTAATCCTAATAGGATTACTGATTACTTTAATTCCGTTTTTAATAGAAAATATTATTTAGAAGAAGAGCCATGTGTTTTAGATGTAGAATTTGTTTTGATGGGTCTTCGGAAATTAAAGGGGATTGATATATTAGAATTTAAAGAAAGATTTAATATAAATATCTTTGAACGCTTTCCAGGATTAAAGAAATTTTTAGGTTCTAATCTATTAGTACTTGAAGATAATTATTTACATTTTACTGAAAAAGGTGTTCTATTATCTAACCAAGTATATTTAGAAATAATATAGGTGATATAATGTTAAGAGTTAATTTAAAGGAATATATATATTATTTAAAAATAACAAAAAATCTTTCAAAAAATACAATTGTTTCTTATGAGAGAGATTTATTAGAGTATCTTGATTTTATTGAAAAAAACTATAAAATTAAGAATATCAATATGATTGAAAAAAAACATATTGATAACTTTATCAGATCACTTTCAAGAAAAAAGATTAGTACTAAAACAATAACAAGAAAGATATCATCAATTCATTCATTTCACAAATATTTACTATCAGAAAAAATAGTAAGTCATGATGTGGTTGAAAAGGTAAAAAAACCTAAGACATCTAAAAACCTACCCACAGTTTTAAATATAGAAGAAATAGAACGTTTTATAGACGCAAGTAATGGTTTGGGCAAACCACTTGATTTAAGGAATAGAGCTATGGTAGAATTAACATACGGCTCAGGGCTTAGAGTTTCTGAATTGCTCGATTTAAAACTATCTGATTTGCATCTAAATATGAACTTAGTTAATATAACGGGTAAGGGAAATAAAGAAAGAATTGTACCATTAGGAGAAGAATCAATATACGCAATTAGAAAATATCTAATTGATGGAAGAACTAAATTAAATCCTAAAGATAGCGACATTGTATTTTTAAATAAAAATGGTAATAAATTAAGCCGTATAGGCTTTTATAAAATAATACAAAACATTGCTAGAAAAGCCAATATTCACAAAAAAATGTCTCCTCATACTTTGAGACATTCATTCGCAACTCATCTTTTAGAAAATGGGGCTAGTCTTAGAAGTGTACAAGAATTATTAGGGCATGAAGATATTATGACTACAGAAATTTATACGCATGTTAGTAAAAAAATCATCCAAAAAGAATATGATGCAAAACATCCGCGTGCCCAAGGAAAGAAGGAATAATATGAAATTTAAGAGAATATTTTTAATAGTAATTGATTCAGTTGGTGTCGGAGAATTACCTGATGCTGATAAATTTAATGATGTAGGAGCTAATACTATTGGAAACTTAGCTAAAGCTACAGGTGGGGTTCACTTACCTACTTTAGAGACATTTGGTTATGGTAATTTAACTGATATTTTAGGAGTACCTCCTGTTAAACATCCAAGAGCTAATACGACAAAATTAGCTGAATTATCTAATGGTAAAGATACAATGACAGGTCATTGGGAGATAATGGGGATTAAAACCAGCAAGCCATTTAAAACATTTACAGAAACTGGATTCCCTGATGATTTAATTAAGAAGATTGAAGAATTATCAGGTAGAAAAGTTGTTGGAAACAAAGCAGCTTCTGGAACGGAAATAATTAAAGAATTAGGACCTCATCAAATGGAAACTGGAGATTTAATTGTTTACACTAGTGCAGATTCTGTATTACAAATAGCGGCACATGAAGAAGTAATTCCTCTAGAAGAACTTTATGATATTTGTCATAAAGTAAGAGAATTAACCTTAGATGAAAAATGGAGAGTAGGAAGAATTATCGCAAGACCATATCTAGGCAATCCCAAAGATGGTTTTGAAAGAACTCCAAATAGACATGACTATGCGTTAAGCCCGACAGGAATAACAGCCTTAAATATCTTAGAAAAACAAAAATTCGATGTAATTTCCGTAGGTAAAATCCGTGATATCTTTAATGGTTCAGGAATAACTGACCATTATGGAATTAAATCTAACCATGATGGTATGGAAATCACAACTAAACTAACTAAAAAAGATTTCACTGGACTTTGCTTTATTAATCTAGTTGATTTTGATGCGAAATATGGACATCGAAGAAATCCTGAAGGCTATAAAAATGCCATGGAAGAATTTGATAGGGATCTAAAAGTTTTAATTGATAATTTGAATCATGATGATCTTTTAATGATTACAGCTGACCATGGAAATGATCCAACTTTCCATGGAACTGATCACACTAGAGAATACATTCCATTGTTTATTTATGCCCATGATTTCAATGGTAAGTTTTTGCCAGTAGGTGATACATTCGCTAATATTGGGGCGACTATCCTAGAAAATTTTAATCTAAAAGGTTTAGAATACGGCACGAGTTATTTTAAAATGTTAGAATAAATATTATTGTATAAAAAAACTCAGTTATTATTTAACTGAGTTTTTTATTGACTGAAATAATTAGGTAATTTACTATTCCTTTTTAGTTCTTTAATCTTCTTACTCTTTTCATAGTTCATTCTTTTTTCGCTATTTTTAACAATCTGTTTAATTATTTTATTATTTTTCGCAACTTTTAAATAAGGATAATATGTTTTTAAAATTTCATCGAAAGCTAAACTTAATTTACTGTAATATTTTTCATTTTGAATAATTGATTGATTGTATTCTTTTTTTAAATTCAAAATAGCATTGTGGAACGAAGATTTTTGTTTTTCACAATTAACTCTATAATGCTTATCTAAGGTATTTAAATCAACCTGCTTTTGTTCAATTTCCTTTTTTGATTTACTAATAACACTGTTTTTTTGATTGTTAATATTGTTTAAAATTGTCTTTTTATCTTTTTCTAATTTAAGAATTTTAGTTTGATACATCAATTCAGTTTTTTCAATGTTATTTGCGTATTCTTTTTCTAATAGATCGCGCTCTTCTTGAAATTGTTCAATCTGAGAAAGATAAAGATCTTTATTAATTTCAGGCTGTTCTTCGAAATAAATGACTCTAAATTCATCTATTAATTTTTTAGTAGAAGCATCTAATTCCTTTTCAGCTTTTTTTATTCTAAGTGAATTCTTTTTCTTAATTCTCTCTAAAGATTTATAAAAGGTTGGGTCTAAAATATTAACTTTATTTTCTAAATAAGGTTTTAATACTTCAAAATGGTCTTTAGCCTCGGTATAAAGTTCTGTCATTTCATTAATTGTGTCTTGTCTTATTGTTTCCGCTTCTGATAGGGCTTCATTTAAATGTTTATTCAAATCATCAAGCCTTTTTCTTGCGTCAGTTATTACAGCATCATTTTCAATTTGTTTATCGATAATTTTAATTAAATCATTATTGATATTTTTATTTTTAGTGATTTGTTTTTCAAGACTACGCTTTTGTTTTGAATTATCAATCATTTGTAACATATAAGAATCATAGTATAACTTTGCTTGATATTCATCAAGTATTATTTTCTTTTTGTCTTGATATATTTTTATTTGATTTTTAACTATGTCTATATAATAATTTTTTTCTTCATCAAATGTTCTCATAATGGATTCAACTCTGAGTTTATATTCGTCATCTGCGAGAGATATTTGTTCATTTGCAAATCGCATTTGATTTTCGAAAGTCGTGAGTATGAATTCGTTATTGATTTTAGTTTCTTCCGCAACACGAGAGTATTGCAAAACTAAAAACCTTTTTTCATTTTCATATAAAGTATTATAATGAAGAGCTAAAATATCAAATTTCTTTAAAGCCAATTTAATTTCGCTCGCTGCATCTACTATTCTTATATTATGAGTCTCATTTTCTCTAATAAACGACTCAAGAATTTGTGTGATTATAGATAAAAACTTGCGGTTTAAATTGCTTTCTTTAACTAGATGTTGCATATGATAGTTTATTGCTTTTTCTAATTTTTCAATATTATACTTTTCTTTTGTTAAAGAATTAAAAATTAAAGCAGAATTACCCTGGTTTTCAGCGAAAAACAATTGAATATCACGCAAGGTATTCAAGATATCAATGTCTTGTAAAAGCATTAATTTTTCGCTTTCATATGCGAGTTCTGACTCTATTTCGTTAATCTGTTGTTTTAGTTTTAAAGTCTTAATATCAAAATTAACATTAATTTGTTGTTCTTTATTCATTTGTAAAATAGATAAAAAATTAATTTCATCTTTTATAATTTTAGTTGAATTATCACCTATTATTTGCGCTAAGAAAGGATCTATCTTTAATAACTCAATAAATAATTTATAATATTTTTCTAATTGGAAGATTAAATCCTGTGATTCTTTTTGAAATTCAAGATATATTTGTTTTTTAACTTTATATAAACTCTTAGTAATATTATTTGCATGTTTCTCACATTTAGCTATTTGGGTTTTGTAGTGAAGCGAACTATTATATTTTTTAATTAAATATTTTAAAGTAACAAAGCCTTTTTCTTCAGCTTCAATGATGTCCTTTTTAAATATTTGAATAAAATCAATAGGACGAAAGAAGAAGTCAACTTCATCATACAACTCATTGCCTTTTTTCTTTAATAATCTAAATAAGGTTTTTTCATATAAATCCCTATATTCTTCTTGAAGAATCTTTTTAACTTTTTCTTCTTGAATAGATAGATGTTGTTTAAATAAATCCAACTGTTTAAGCTTATTAGAAATCATCTTTTTAGTAGATTCAGAATTTAAGTCTTCTTCAATAGAAAAAGTAGATTCATTATCTAAATAATTCTGCATTTCTTTTAAGTAGAAGGAGTTAATTTTATTTAATTTTGAATTTTTTTGTAATATTAATAAAGAAATTTGGTTATCCATTTCCGTAATTTTATCATCTAGTTTTTGAAAATCATTGAGAATTTTTTTATTATAACGATTCATAATATCATCAAATTGTTTAGCTTTATCTTGATAGAAAACATAGAGGTCGTTATAATCTAAGATTTGATTAGTATAATAGTCTTTGAATTTGTCAAAAAAATTATATTTTATTTGTATTAATGCTTTATTTAAATAGTCTAATGAATCAATGCGTTCTCCAGCTTGATTGAATTCATAGTGGAGAATATTTAAGTTTTCTTTATGTATTTTTTCTTCAGTTTTAGAGATTATTGCTTGGCGATCAACAATTACAGTTTCTTCATGGTAAAATACACTATCTTTTAATTGATCAGCTTTTTTCTTAAGGTTAGATAGTGATTTTTCAGTTTCATGAAGGTTATTTAAAGTAATTTGTTTGTGTTTCAATGCATGGCCTTTTATTTGTTGGTAAAAATCTTCAAATAATTTTAGTTCTTTGTCAGAAGAAGAGTTTATTTTATCTTCATAACGTTTGAAATTATTGAATTGACCAGGCATATTTTTTTTCGCCATCTCTACCTCCTTATCTAAACATTAATAATTCTTTTTTGTTTATCGATTGATTCTTGAACATTTTTATGAAGTTGTTCTCTCGTTTGTTTGCTTTTAGATATTGTATCCAAATATGTTTGGGTTGTAGATTTAATAATCTGTTCATGAAATCTTTGAATGTTTTCAAAAGGTGAATATAATTTAGAACTAGGTTCTAGTAATTCATTATTACCAGATTGATTTAATAAGTAATCTTTGTAATTATCAGTATATTCATCGTTAATTTTGTTAAATTGATTTAAATAATTGAATTCTAAATTCTGTATTTTTCTATATAGAGATTCATAATCATTAGGTAAACGGTTTTTAACATTTTGAATTTCTTCAAGATATTTAGGTCTTGAAACAAATTTGTCTTTTTCGATTTCACTTAAGCGTTTTTGTAATTCTTTATTCTTTCTAATAACTAAGCTGTGTTTTTCTTTTTTAGAATTTAAATAGAACTGATTTTTCTCAATTGGAAGCTTATTTATTTTGTCTTCTAACAATGTAATAGTTTTACTGGTTTCAATTTCTCTAGAACTGTATAGCTTTTCAATAAAAGCCAATTCTTGTTTATGATAATTAATATTTAATGTTTGAATATGAATGAGTGATTTGTTAAATTGATTATATTGCTTTTCGATAAATTTCTTTTCTTTCGCAAATAAACTATCTAAAAATCGCAACATTTGTCTTAATTCTTTATCATTCTTCTTGATGATTATTGAATATTTCTTTACAATGTAATTTTCAATTTGAGAAGATTCATCTTTGCGTTTTAAGAATTCATCATTTATTTTACTTACTTGGCTTTTATAGATGCGGTTTATCTTATCAGAATGATTTTCTAAATGATTAAGCTGTTTCTTTTTTGAAGAACTGATTTTATATGCCTGATATTCCAATAGGTCATATTCTTTGTTTATAAGTTGCCTTGTTTTATCTGCTTTTTTAATTGTGTTTTCAATAAACGCTCTATCATTTTCAGTAATTTTATCTAAAATATTATCAATTATATTGTTAGAAAAATCTAAATATTTTTCTAACAATAAAACTGTTTCAATTAAATATAAATCTAGTAAGAAAACTCTTTTTTTCTTTTTCTTTTCAATTATTTTAAATTTACTATAATTTTCGATAATAAATTTTTCTAGGTATTTAATATTTTCTTTTTCAATTAGTTTAATAATATTCGGAACCTGATATTTATATGCTAAAGATACTGTTTTTTTGTATATAAAATCCATTAAAGATATAATCTCATCAAAATATCCTTCATGTTTTATAACAGAAAGGTTATCGGGTTCATTGTTATCAATTTTAAGAAGATCTTTCTTAAATACTAATAAATATTTATTTGTAATATTATTAATTTCTTCTTTAATTTTAGAGAGTTCAACTTCATATAATGAACAAGCTGATAAACAGAGTTTGTTCTTTTTTTCAGTTGATTTCTCTAAATGATTTAGTAAATCCATTCTGTTTTTTTCAAGTATTTTTATATATTCATAATTATTGTTTGAAGCTGTAATATATTTTTTAATATTGTTAGTTTGGGTAGTATTTAAATCAATTAAGCGTTGAGAACGCTGAATAAAATCAATAATTTGTATTGATCCAGCTTTCTCTTCATTTTCGGTTTTAGATAAATATCTTACATAACCCGAGGCATATTCAAAGTTCTTACGTTTTGCATTATAGATTATTTTTTCTTTAGCTAATTTACTTAAAACAAATGATTTTTCAAGCTGTTGAGAAAATATAGCTTTAGCTTCCTCAATCTTTTTAGTTCTAGCTAATTCGTGGATAACTTGTTCGTGTTTAGAGACTAGCAACAAATAAGCTTTATATTCTTGATATTCTAATTTGGTCTGATTTAATAATAATACCTCTTTATTAATATTAAGCAATTGATTTTTATAGTTAGATTCTACCTGTATTTTTCTTATATTTTGGTTATGTTGATACATAGCAAAATATTTATCGTTTTCAAGTGACGCAATATATTTTTGATAATCGCCGAAAATTTCGAGATTTTCCATTTTCTTTTTAATCTCGGCTATTTCTAATCTGTTGTTAGATTCTAAAGTAATAATTTCGTTAGAAATTTGATTTATTTCGCTAATATATTCTGTTAATTCATTGGTTATATTGTTAACCTTAACTAATAGATTAATTTTATAATCTTCAAAAGTTTTTTGAGAAGTATGAATATAAATCTTTTTATAATCAATATATTCATTGTTAAATTCTTTAAACCTAGTTAACATATTAGCTAATTGTTCATAAGTTTCATTTAAATAAAAAGCAAAATTAGAATAAACATTAATTGAATTCTGGAAAAAAGCAACAGGAACGGAATAAGCGAGTTTAATTTCTTCAGAACGTCTAAAAGAATCAATTTTGATTTTTTTAATTTCGTTTTGATATTTTGAAATTAAAAGGTCAGACATTGAATTATTTCTATTTAATAAATATTCTACTTTTTTTTCAATAATTTCTTTTTGAAGAATTAACTGTTTTAAATAATCGTATTTATGATTGTTATCAGCTTCAATAATTTTAGGATAAAGTTGAGATAGGCTCAATCTATATTCTTGTTTAATCATCTTTTCAAAAGCAATTTTGTTTTTAT
Source organism: Tenericutes bacterium 4572_104 (assembly GCA_002084435.1). Next base: position 15,841 of record NBLG01000004.1, on the reverse strand, counting down.
TTACTTCGCGAATTTGTTTAATAAAAGTTTTAATCATCTGTAAATTGAGTTCGGAATGCGGTTTTCTTTTATTCTTAGAAATAGATTCAACCATTTTTCGTTCACTTTCAAATTTAGCAGAAGAAGTCTTAAATAGCTTAGCCATGACATCTCTAGAGCTAGTAAGGTTTTCTAATGATTCTGAAATAACATCTTGTAAGTAATCCCTATTCAAAACGCCCTCATCTTTTAATGAAGAACTAAGTTTATTTAAAGAATTCTTAGCTTTTTCCATAGTCCATATTAGTTGGTTTGAAAGATTCGAATTTAATTCTTGATATTCTATCTGCTTAGCTTCAAGTTTCTCGTTTTCTTGTTTTATGAATTCTTTATGAATATGCATTTCATGGTCGATTTTATAGTTTGTCTCTCTCGTAAGTTCCAAATAACGACTAAAAGCTTCGGCCTTTCTTTCTTCAAATTGAATTAGGATCTCTTGATATATATCATCTTCGTTTTCATAAATATCATGAGTTTTTTTATTGTGTGTTAAGATATCATTGTTTAACTGTTTTATTTGTGAATCAAATTTCACATGTATTTGATTTAAATTGTCTTGGTGACTCAATTCGATTTTAAAAAAATCTTCAATTAAACTTTCCTCTTTTTCTTTGTATTCTCTGTTAATTGCGTCAAGGTATGTTTGTTTTAAATTTTTCACATGCAAAAATTCCCGTTCAAGTTGGTTTAAACGGGATTTGTATGACTTCGAGTATTCAAAAAAATCGTTATACACTTTTAGCAAAATATCGCCTTTTTTTGCCATTTTATAAAACCTCATACCTTCTATATATCAATTATATATTATATAATTTTATATTTCAAGTTATCTGAAAAAATATAACGTTTTTTTTGTGAAATTTGATATAATATAATAGAGGTGTTTATATGGACGAACGTATTATCAGTAATAATCTTCTGATTGATGATGAGGTAGATATTACTTTACGCCCGAAATATTTTGTGGAATATGTAGGACAAACTAATGTAAAAGAAATGATTGAAATATCAGTTAAAGCGGCTAAATTAAGACAAGAATCCCTTGATCATGTATTGCTGTATGGCCCTCCTGGATTAGGTAAAACTACCTTAGCTCAAGTGATAGCTAATGAACTTGGGGTTAATATGAAATTAGTCAGTGGTCCGACAATAGAACGCACGGGAGATTTAGCTGCGATACTTACTTCGCTTGAACCGGGGGATGTGTTATTTATCGATGAAATTCATCGTTTGCCTAAGATTGTGGAAGAAATTCTTTATTCTTCAATGGAAGACTATGTTATTGATATCGTAGTTGGAAAAGATTCAGGTGCAAAGTCTATACGGGTTGATTTGGCGCCATTTACCTTGATTGGAGCTACTACAAGATTTGGTGATTTAACAGGACCTTTAAGAGATCGTTTTGGAATTGTTCATAAACTCGAATTTTATTCTTTTAAAGATTTAGAAAAGATTTGTGAAAGAACAGCTAGAATTTATGATTATCCAATTCATAAGGAAGCAATCAAAGAACTGGCTAAGCGCAGTAGAGGAACTCCAAGAATTGTCAATAGATTATTCAGAAGAGTTCGCGATTATGCAGATATTTTAGGTGATGGAACTATTACTTTAGCGATAACAAAAATAGCTTTAGAGAAACTTAAAATTGATGAATTAGGTTTAGATTCTAAAGATAGAGAATATCTTTTAGGCATAATTGAAAAATATAGAGGTGGTCCAGTTGGGCTTGATACTATAGCTACTTCAATCAGCGAAGATTCTCGTACTCTTGAAGATGTGTATGAACCATTTTTAATCCAAAGTGGTTTTATAAGCCGAACTCCTAGAGGAAGAGTAGTTACTGAAAAAGCATATAAACATTTAAATAAAACTTACCAAGGAACGTTATTTTAAGATGAAGACAAAAGACTTTGATTATAATTTACCCTTAGAACTTATTGCGCAGACACCTTTAGAAAAAAGATCTGATTCAAGACTTCTTGTGGTTAACAGAAACAATTTTGATTTAAAACATGATAAATTTAATAATATTGGAAATTATTTAAAAAGGGGAGATGTTTTGGTTTTAAACAATACCAAAGTAATTCCCGCAAGATTATATGGAGTTAAAGAAAAGACTAATGCTAATATAGAGATTCTTTTATTAAATTCATATGGGCCTAATTTATGGGAGGCTTTAGTTAAGCCTGCAAGAAGGGTTAAGCTTGGGACGAGAATTAATTTTGGAGAAGGGAAACTTATTTTAGAATGTATAGAAGAACTTGATGAAGGTATTAGGCATTTTAAATTGGAGTATGATGGAAATTTAGAAGAAATTCTAGATTTATTAGGAGAAATGCCTTTACCACCATATATTCATGAGAAGTTGCTTGATCAATCAAGATATCAAACTGTTTATTCTAAAATAAGCGGTTCAGCCGCTAGTCCTACTGCAGGATTACATTTTACTAAAGAATTATTAGAAAAATTAAAAGATATGGGAGTTATAATTCAATATATAACTCTTCATGTAGGACTTGGGACATTTCGTCCTGTAATGGTTGAAGATATCTCTCGACATAAAATGCATTCAGAGTTTTATTCAATGGATGAACAGGTCGCAGATATTTTAAATAAAGCAAAGGCTGAAGGGAGAAACATCGTAAGTGTAGGTACGACTTCAGTTAGGACATTAGAAACTATCTATGGTAAATATTCTACTTTTAAGGCTTGTTCAGGTTTTACAGATATTTTTATCTATCCCGGTTATGAATTTAAGGCAATTGATACATTAATTACTAATTTTCATTTACCAAAATCAACTTTATTGATGTTGGTATCTGCTTTCGCTTCAAAAGAAATTATTATGCATGCATATGGAGTTGCGGTTAAAGAAAGATACAGGTTTTTCTCTTTTGGAGATTCAATGATTATTCGCAAATAAAAAAGACAGAGATAATATAAAATCTGTCTTTTTTTAGAATAAAACTAACTAATAGGTTTGATTTTTTTCGCTAGATAGATAAAAGGTGTATCTAAAGCAGCTACCATTACCTTAATTAAATAAGTTGATAACATAATTTCAAGTAATACATTGATATCAAAAAAGAATACAAAGGCAATAGTTACGAATATAGCTGTATCTACTAATTGAGAAACTATTGTTGAACCATTGTTTCTAATCCATAAGTATTTATTATCGGGTAGTTTCCTTCTAATCCATTGAAATAGATTTACATCAATTGTTTGTGAAATTATAAAAGCTGTAAAACTACCGACAACTACCCAGGGATAACGGATTCCAAAAATACTATTTAAAGCATCATATCCCGTATCTTCAGCACCTGGATGAAACTGCAAGGCAACTGTCATGATAATTAAAGTAAATATCATAATGGTAAAGCCCATATAAACTGCTTTCTTGGCTTCTTTTTTACCGTATATTTCATTTAAAGCATCGGTTCCCAAAAAGATAGTACCGTACATAATATTACCTAAATTAGCATTTAGTCCAAATAAGTCTAATATTTCAGTAACTTGAATATTAGCTAAAATGGTTGACATAGCTATCCAAGCAAAAATACCTAATTTACCGAACAATTTGTACATAATCATAAATAAAACAAAATTTATTAGCGCAAAAAGCACCCAAATAATTTCATTTGGCATAATATTCCTCCTAGTTTTGTTAACGCAGGATGGTTTCGAACTGCGTGTCTGAATAATTATAACTAACTTAAGAAAAAAATACAATAAAAGTTTGCCTATAAATCAAAAAAGTAGTAAAATATTAATGATTTTGTATAGAAATTGATATTCTTATTTTTAAATATGCAAAAAGCATAATAAAAATATATAAATTTTTATAATATATGTTATCATTATTCATATATAATACCATTGAGAATTAAAAGGAAGGAGAGTATTATTAATTTTATTAAATTAATTTTACGACAAAACAATGAAAAGAGAAGTTTTAGTTGAAGTATCCGCAAGACATGTTCATTTATCAAAAGAACATTTAGAAATATTATTTGGAAAAGGGTATGAATTAACAGTAAAAAAAATGTTAAGCCAACCAGGTCAATTTGCAGCTTTAGAAAGAGTCACAATTGTAGGCCCAAGAAAAGAGCTTCCTAGAGTATCTATTTTAGGACCTGTAAGAAGTTCAACTCAGGTAGAAATATCTTTGACAGACGCAAGAAGCATAGGAATAGATGCTCCTATTAGAATGTCTGGGGATACTGCAGGGTCTGCGCCATGTACAATAATTGGTCCTAAAGGTAAGGTAGAGTTATCTGAAGGAGTAATTATCGCAAAGCGTCATATTCATATAACTCCTTTAGACGCAGAAAAATTTAATTTAACAGATAGACAGGTTGTTTCTGTAAAAGTTGATACTTCTAATAGATCTAATATCTTTGGCGATGTAGTTGTTAGAGTTAGAGAAGATTTTAAAACTGCAATGCATATTGATACAGATGAAGGAAATGCGGCTGGTATTAGCGGTACGCAATATGGTGAGATAATTACATAATGGCATTTAGGTTCGAATTAATCCACCAAGATAAATTTTCTGGCGCAAGATATGGAATAATACACACTACTCATGGAAGTTTTGAAACACCAATTTTTATGCCTGTAGGGACACAAGCAACTGTTAAGACTTTGAGTTCTAAAGAAATAAAAGAAGTAAGTGATGGGTTGATTTTAGGAAATACTTATCATTTATGGCTTCAACCAGGGGATGAATTAATAAAACAACATGGAGGAATCCGTGGTTTTATGAATTGGGATGGGGCTTTATTAACAGATTCAGGAGGATATCAAGTATTTTCATTAGCTGATATCCGTGATATTTCTGAAGAGGGTGTTACATTTAGGCATCATCTAAATGGGTCACTTTTACATTTAACTCCAGAACAATCAATAGAAATACAAAATAATTTAGGTGCAGATATCATCATGAGTTTTGATGAATGCCCACCTTTTCATTCAAGTTATGAATATATGAAGGCTTCAGTTGAAAGAACATTGCGTTGGGCTAAAAGAGGGAAAGATGCTCATAAATTTCCTGATAAACAAGCCTTATTTGGTATTGTTCAAGGTGGTCCTTTTAAGGATTTAAGAAAGCATGCAATAGATGAACTGGTTAAAATAGATTTTCCTGGATATAGTATTGGAGGCTTATCTGTAGGGGAATCTAAAGAAGAAATGTATGAAATGCTAGATTATTTAAAAAACGTTATGCCAAAAGAAAAGCCAAGATACCTTATGGGTGTTGGAAGCCCTGATGATTTAATTATGGGGGCTTTAAATGGAATAGATATGTTTGACTGTGTATTACCCACTCGAATAGCTAGGCATGGAAGCGCAATGACTTCATTAGGCAAGGTAGTTATTAAAAATAAAATCTATGAAAAATCTATGGAACCATTAGACCCTAATTGTGATTGCTTTGTTTGTAAGAATCACACTAAAAGTTATTTGCGACATCTATTTAAAGGCAAAGAGATGCTAGGACAAAGATTAATTAGTTATCATAATCTTTATTTTTTAAAAAACTTAATGAAAGAAATTAGAGAAGCTATTAAGGAAGATCGTTTATTAGAATTTAAAGCTGAATTTTTCAAGAGATATTATCACCAAAAGAGATAGTTTTTCATTATTATATTTATTTCTTATTCTTTATATGTTAAGATATAAGAGATATTAGCAGGGGGTATACAATGTTTAGTATGGATGATAAATTTAATCAAAAGCCTACAATTAAAGTTATTGGTATTGGTGGAGGCGGAGGGTCCGCTATTAATAGAATGATTGAAAATGATGTAAGTGGTGTTGAATTTGTCGCTATGAACACTGATGCTCAAGTTTTACGTTTATCAAAAGCTGATATTCGATTACAACTTGGAAAAACTTTAACAAGAGGACTTGGTGCTGGAGCTAATCCTGATATAGGTCGACAAGCAGCACTTGAATCCGAAGATGAAATCCGCGATTTATTAGCCGAGACAGATATGGTTTTTATAACCGCAGGTATGGGTGGAGGAACTGGTACTGGAGCTTCACCTGTAGTTGCTAGAATAGCTAGAGAAATGGGCTGTTTGACTATTGGCTTTGTTACTAAACCTTTTGGCTTTGAAGGTAAACGTAGGGCTTCAATTGCTTTTCAAGGAATTGAAGAACTAAAACCATATGTAGATACTCTAATTGTTATTCCGAATGATAAATTATTATATATAGTAGAGAAAAACACTCCATATTTAGATGCTTTTCGTGAAGTAGATAATGTATTGAGGCAAGGTGTTCAAGGGATTACAGAAATTATTTCAGCTCCTGGTGTTGTAAATGTTGACTTCGCTGATGTTAAAACAGTTATGAAAGATAAGGGAACTGCATTAATGGGGATAGGGTTAGCTGAAGGAGAAAACCGCGCAGTAGAAGCTGCTAGAAAAGCTATACGCTCGCCTTTACTTGAAACTTCAATGAATGGAGCTACTGATGCAATTGTTAATATTACATCAGGATTTGATGCTTCACTATATGAAATCAATGAAGTTGTTGAAGAGATTAGAAAAAGTTCAACTACAGAAATTAATGTTATTTATGGATCAGCTATTAACTCTGATTTAAAAGGAGAAATTATTGTTACCGTAATCGCAACAGGTTTTAGTGATAATCCTGTTATGAAGGAGCCTGAAGTTTTTAAACCATTTGAATCTGAACAAGAATCTGAACCTGAATCTTTTGAAAAATCTATTAAGAAAAAGGGTAAAGATAAAAAAAAGAAAAAACGTAAACCAGTCGATAAAGAAACTCCTATAGAGGAAGAAAATATTGAAGTAAATATTCCATCTTGGTTAAAAGATAGATTTAAAAAATAAGGCTTTAAGCCTTTTTTTTAAAACAAAGTTTTCATAAAATTTTATGGCAATTTTTGAGACAATAATTTTAAAATATGGTATTCTATTATTGTGAAATATTTTCTAAAGGAGAAAAAAATGAATTTTACAGGAAAACAAAAAGCAAAATTGAGAAGTCTAGCTAACGAAAGGCCGATTATGTTTCAAGTGGGACAAAATGGATTGACTTCTATAGTTATCAAGAATATTCTCGATAATTTACATAAATATGAAGTTGGAAGAATTACGGTACTTAAAACTTGTCCTGATAGCTTTGAGGATATAATTTCAAAACTTACAGAAAATGGTATTTATGTAATTTATAAAATAGGTAAAGTATTGTTGTTATATAAAGAAAACAAAGAATTAAAGAATAGGATTAAATTGACATGAAAATTTTACTAACTAATGATGATGGATATAATGCAGAAGGGATACGAATTTTATTAAAAAAACTTAAAAAATATGGAGATGTTTTTTTAGTAGCACCAGAGACACATATGTCAGGAGCTAGTATGTCGAGAGCTTTTTGGGATAAGATAAGAGTTACTAAATATGAAGATAATATATATTCAGTTACAGGGACACCAGCTGATTCAGTTGTTTTAGCTTTACATGGATTAAATATAAGACCAGATGTTGTGATATCTGGAATAAATAATGGATTTAATATATCAAGCGATACTGTTTATTCTGGAACTATTGGAGCTTGTATGGAAGCTATTAAGGTAGGAATTCCTGCAATTGCATTTTCTTCAGATTATAATGATTTTTCGCATGCAAAAAGAGATTTAGATTATGTAATGGATTTTATATTGAAAAATGATTTATTATCAGATAAATATCTATTAAATGTTAATTTTATTCGCAAAAGCTTAAGAAAAACTAAAGGTATCCAGATAACAGATTTAGGTATGAGACCTATGGAACATTTCTATCAAAGAGATGGAGATTATTATATAGCTAAAAGAATGCATTTAAATTATGAACCTGAAATTGGAACTGATGTTTTTGCGGTAAGAAATGGATATATTTCTATTACACCACTAAAATTTGGGAACCAAACAGAATATGGACTTAGGGAATTAAGAACTAAGGTGAGAAAAAGTGAGGAAAAATAAGCTAATATCATTAATTATTTTTATACTTAATATTTTAGTTGTTTTTGGAGTAATTATATTTATTTCAGAAAATCCTTTTTTAAATATAATGCTTGCATTATATTTAACAATATATTCTTCGTTTTATTACTATAATAATCGTAAAAAATGATAAGGAAGTGTTACTATGATTAGAGAAGAAATTATAAGAGAAGTTCAAGAGGAGGCTAAGAATCAAACTATAGTCGCCGCTACTAAATATGTTGGTATACCAGAGATTAAGGAACTTGTAAGATTAGGGATTACTGATATAGGAGAAAACAGGGTTTATAATTTTTTAGAAAAATATGAAGCTTTAAAGAATTTAGATATAACTTGGCATTTTATTGGCCATTTGCAATCAAAAAAAGTAAAAAAAATGATAGATAAAATTGATTATCTTCATTCATTAGATAGACTTAGTTTAGCAGGAGAAATACAAAAACATAGAGAGATTCCTTTAAAATGTTTCGTTCAAGTCAATATTTCTAGTGAAGAATCTAAATATGGATTACCTAAAGGCAATGTCATAGATTTTTGCAAAAAAATGCAAGATTATGATAAAATACATATAGTAGGTTTAATGGGCATGGCTGAATTAACTTTTGATGATGAAGCGATTGAAAAGCAATTTCAATCATTAGTTGATTTAAAAGATGAAGTGAATAAAGCATTAAATCTTGATTTGAAATACCTTTCAATGGGAATGTCAAATGATTACCGAATAGCTATAAAAGTTGGGGCTACTCACTTGCGTCTCGGTAGTATATTATTCTGAAAAGAGGATTAAATATGGGATTATTTTCAAAGAGAAAAAAAATTGAAGCTACAGATGTTGATTTTGATGATTTAAAGTTTTATCGCGTATCCGATTCAAAAGGAATCTATGATTACGCAGAACAGATAATGCATCGCTATCCAATAGTGCTTAATTTCACTGAGTGTACAATTTCTGAAGCTAATGAAATATTGATGTTTTTAAGTGGGGTTCTATATGCTTGTGATGGAGAAATAGTCAAAATTCAAGATAAGGTATATATAATGGCCCAAAAATCAGATTTGTTAGGGCCAACATTAACAAAATTTATTAATGATTATAAAAAGAAGTAGGTAGGATACAGATGAATTTATTATTACTGATAATTTATAATATTTTAAGTGTTTATATGTTTATTTTATTTGTATATATTTTATTAAGCTGGACACCACTTGTTAGATCTAAATTTTATTATTATTTACGAATTATAGTAGAACCATATATAAATATTTTTCGCGGTAAATTAGTGTTTTCTAATATGGATTTTGGACCTACAATAGGTATTTTATTATTATATTTTGTTACTTATTATATACAAAGATTTTTAATTATGTAATCTTTAGTTTTTTTTACTTGAAAAAAAGCATTTAATTGTGTATAATTTTAGAGAATATAAATCGAAGATAAGGACAGAATTTTATAATATTGATTTATAGAGAACTCATGGTTGGTGGAAATGAGTATGAGTATTATAAGATTATCCCCTTAGAGTGGATTATTGAATCAAGTAGGTAATCTCGTAAACAGGCGTTAACTGATTTAAGCGCTAGCTAATTAAGCTAGAACAAAGGTGGTACCGCGATTAATTCGTCCTTTTTTGGGCGATTTTTTATTTTAGGAGGTAAAAGCAATGGAAAAGAAAAACTACAAAGATACATTAAACATGCCAAAAACAGATTTTCCTATGAGAGGAAATCTAGGGAATAAAGAACCTTTAATCCAAGAAAGATGGAATGAAATGGATCTTTATAATTTAGTACAAAAGAAAAACGAAGGAAGACCTAAATATATTCTACATGATGGTCCCCCATACGCTAATGGATCAATTCATGCCGGACATGCATTAAATAAAATATTGAAAGATTTTGTTATTAGATATAAAAATATGTCTGGATTTCAAGCTCCATATATTCCTGGTTGGGATACTCATGGATTGCCAATTGAAAATGCATTGACAAAAAAGAAAAAAGTAAACAGAAAAGCGATGAGTGTTGCTGATTTTAGAGAATTATGTCGCAACTATGCTTTAGAACAAGTCTCAATTCAAAAAGAACAGTTTAAACGTTTAGGTGTTCTTGGAGAATGGGATAATCCATATATTACATTAGATAAAAAATTTGAAGCTTCACAGATTCGTGTTTTTAGTAAAATGGTAGAACGCGGTTTAATTTATAAGGGATTAAAGCCAGTATATTGGTCTCCATCAAGTGAAACTGCTTTAGCTGAAGCTGAGATCGAATATCATGATCATGTTTCTCCTTCAATCTATGTAGCTATGCCTGCAGTAGATACTATGTCAAAACTACCTAAAAATACTAAATTTCTCATTTGGACTACAACACCTTGGACAATTCCAGCTAACTTAGCTATTGCGGTTGGACCTGAAATCGAATATGTATTAGTTGAAGTTGATAGTTCTAAATATTTAATTGGTAAAAGCCGTTTTGAAGCTTTAACAGAATTACTTAATTGGTCCGAACCAAAAATACTACAAAATATATTTGGTTGGGAATTAGAAAATATGACATATAAACATCCTTTATACGATAGAGTTTCACCTATTATATTAGCTGATTATGTTACTTTAGAAGATGGAACTGGTTTAGTACATACAGCACCAGGACATGGGGAAGATGATTTTATTGTAGGCCAAAAATACGGTTTAGGAGTTTTCTGCCCTGTAGATGAAAAAGGATGTATGACAGAAGAAGCTGGAGAGCGATTTAAAGGACTTTTCGTAGAGGACTGTAATATAGAAGTTATCAAAGCTTTAGATGAATTAGGCGTGTTATTAGGACGTTTTGACATTACCCACTCATATCCACATGATTGGCGTACAGGAAAACCAGTTATTTTTAGAGCTACAGCTCAGTGGTTTGCGAATATTGATAGTTTAAAAGGTGAAATTCTTCAAGCAATCCAAACTGTTAAATGGTATCCATCTTGGGGTGATGTAAGACTTAGCAATATGATTAAAGATCGTGGTTCTTGGTGTATTTCTCGTCAACGTGTATGGGGAGTGCCAATTCCTGCTTTTTATACAGAAAAAGACACAGCTATTTTAGACCCTAAAGTAATTGAACATATCGCTAAGATATTTGAAAAAGAGGGTTCTAATTCTTGGTTTAAAAAAGACGCAAAAGAATTATTACCAAAAGGGTATACTCATCCAGATTCTCCAAATGGAATCTTCCGTAAAGAGACAGATATCATGGATGTTTGGTTTGATTCTGGATCATCTCATCACGGAGCTATGATGGATAGAGGCCAGCCATATCCAGCTGACTTATATTTAGAAGGATCTGACCAATATAGAGGTTGGTTTAATTCAAGTTTAATTACAGGAGTTGCGACTGAAAACCAATCACCTTATAAAACTATTGTTTCTCATGGATTTATTTTAGACGGCGAAGGGAAACCAATGTCTAAATCTAAAGGTAACGGAGTTGACCCTAACAAGGTTAATAAGACATTAGGCGCAGATATTTTAAGACTTTGGGTTGCCTCTGTAGACTATCAATCAGATGTAACCTTGTCAGATAATTTATTACGTCAAGTTTCTGAATCTTATCGTAAGATTCGTAATACAATTAAATTCTTATTAGGTAATATCTATGATTATAATGATGAATTGGATAGAGTAGATTTTGATAATCTAGGAGAAATAGATAAATATGTATTGATTAAAACAAATAATCTTGTAAAAGAAGTATTAGCTGCTTATGATGATTTTCGTTTTGATGTTGTTTACCGAAAAGTAACTAATTTTGTGACATTTATTTCTTCATTCTATTTAGATCCTGCAAAAGATGTTTTGTATATTGAAAAAGCAGATTCATTGGAAAGAAGACAAATTCAAACCGTTATATATAAGATATTAGATACTTTAATTCGTTTATTAACACCTATCATTCCGCATACTACTTCTGAAAGTTACTTACATATTCCAAATATTAAAGAGAAAGATGTCTATCTTTTAGATATGCCAAAAGTAGAAGAATATGATACTGAATTAGAAAAATTATATGATGATTTTATGGAATTAAGAGAAGATGTATTAAAAGCTTTAGAAGATGCGAGAAATGAAAAAATTATCGGAAAAAGTTTAAAAGCACATTTGGTTCTTTATCCTAAAGGAAAAGTAGCGAATTTACTTGAGAAAATAAATGTAAATCTAGCACAGATATTTATCGTTTCTAAACTCGATATAAAAACTGAAGGATTTGGAAAATATAAAGGAAATGATGTATCTATCGATGTATATGTAGCCGAAGGCTTTACATGTAATCGCTGTTGGCAAGTTGTTCCTGAAGTAAATGAAGATGGAATTTGCCCTCGTTGTCAAGAAGTTATTAAAAATTAATCATGAATAAGCAGTTTAATTAGAAATAATTAAGCTGTTTTTTTTACTCTATTAAAGTAAGTAATATTGTAAAATTATACATAATTAAGTATAATAATTATTTTTATAGAATAAAAAACAATTGAGATAATATTTGTAAATGATAAATGTCTATTATATTTGCAAAACGCTCTAAAACAATGTATAATTTATATATTGATTTATATGAATTTTTTGATGGAGGACTTTATGGAAAAAAATAAATTAATTGATCATACTTACTTGAAAGCATTTGGGACAAAAAAAGAAATTGACAAACTATTAAATGAAGCAAAAGAATATCATTTTAAATCTGTATGCATAAATCCAACACATGTTAAATATTGTAACGAACAATTACAGGGGACTGATGTTTTAGTTTGTACTGTTATTGGTTTCCCTCTTGGTGCTAACACAGTAGAAACAAAAGTGTTTGAAACATTAAACGCAATTAGTAATGGCGCAGATGAAATTGACATGGTTATTAATATAGGAAAATTTAAAGAAGGCGATTATAAATTCGTTGAAGACGAAATTAATCAAGTATGTCAAGCAGCTATGGGGCATACTGTTAAAGTTATCGTTGAAATCTGTTATCTAACAGATGAAGAAATTAAGAAAGCCTCAGAAATCGTCTCAAGGACTAATGCTCATTTTATTAAAACATCAACCGGATTCGGAACTAGTGGTGCTACAATAGAAGCAGTTAAAATAATGAAAGCTAACGTTGGAGATAAAGAAGTTAAAGCGGCTGGTGGAGTTAGAACTAAAGAAGATTTAGATAACTTTGTTAAAGCAGGAGCTACAAGAATAGGTACTAGCAATGGTGTAAAACTTATGAATAATGAAACAGGAAACGAGTATTGATGAAAGATATTCAAAAACGTATTTTAGATGAAACAGAAAAATTAATTACTAGTTTAGACTTTACTAGAATGTCTGTTTTAGCTATAATTAGTTCAATTTCCGTATTAATTGTTTTTAAATGGATTGATTATCCTGTGACTTGGCAGTTTGCTATATTAGTTTTAATTTTTGCGTATCTATACGCTTTAATTAGAGATGTAATTATTGTTCGCAAAACAAAAAAGACATTGAAGATATACTATGATTTTTCTTTTAGTAAACGTTCAAATATTCAGTTATTTATACCGATTTTCTCAAAGTCAAACCAAGTTTATACTTTAAAAAGAGCATCTCTTTTTATTGCGGATGATACATTATATTTAGAGGCATATAAGAGATCTAGTTTAAGATCTAAATTAGATAATAGTGTAGTTGCTAGATATAACAAAGATTTTTTCATTGATAAATATTCAGTTAATAAATCAGGGAAATACATAGAATTTGAAACGAGAATACTATATAAAAAATACTACTTTTCAATGATTAATGACGAAGAGTTATTAGAAATAATACAAAAATATAAGGAGAATTGATTATGAATACCCCACATATAAATGTAAAAGATGGCTCAATATCTAAAATTGTATTAATGCCAGGAGACCCTTTACGCGCAAAATATATCGCTGATACTTTTTTAACTGATGTGGTTAAAATCAATGAAGTTAGAAATATGTATGGCTTTACCGGGAATTATAAAGGAAGAAAGATCACTGTTATGGGTTCTGGTATGGGAATGCCTTCAATCGGTATTTATTCCTATGAATTATATAAATTTTTTGGAGTGGAAAAAATTATTAGAATAGGCTCATGTGGAGCTTATTCACCTAAACTTAATTTATATGATACTGTTTTAGTAGAAGAAGCCTATTCAGAAAGCACCTATGCTTTAGTTCAAAGCGGATATAAAGAAAACATTCTTTCTTCAACTAAAGAATTAAATGAAGAAATTAAAAACATAGCTAAGGAATTAGATATTCCACTTCATATTGGACGAATCCATTCTTCAGATGTTTTCTATCGCGAAAACCCTGATTTTTCAGAAATCTATGAAAAATATAAATGCTTAGGAGTTGAAATGGAATCATTTGCATTATTTAACAACGCAAGAGTATTAAATAAATCAGCCGCATGTCTTTTAACAGTTTCAGATTCACTTGTGACTCACCAAGTGACGACAGCTGAAGAACGACAAACAGCTTTTACAAATATGATGAAAATTGCTTTAGAATTAGCAGAATAAAGGGATTTATCCCTTTTTTAATGAGGTAATATGGACAGGCCAATAAAAAAAGAGATTAATGGAATAGATGTATATTATATTAAATCAACTAAATTTAAAACGATTACTTGGTCGTTCATTTTTTTACATGATGAAGGTACTGAGTTAATCAATGAATATTATTTTTTGAGCAATATCTTAGTAGATAATATGAGAAAATATCCGACGTTTGTTAAAAAATACCGCTATTTGTTTTCTCTATATGGGCTAGACGCTTTTAGCAGTGTAACTACCATAGAAAAAAATATTGTTAATCAATTTGTGATAACTTACCCTAATGAAATATATATAGACAATGAAGATTCTTTATCTGAAAAAGCTTTTATATTTTTAAATGAAATAATCACAAATCCTAAGTAAAATATTAAAATCAGATAAGGATATGTATTCTTATTACAGGTTTTCTAAAGTATTTTATCAAGATAAATTAGATTTACAATTTAATTTTCCTGAAAATGAAAGGCTTGATGAAGTAACCCAGGACACATTAACCTCTACCTACTTTGATTTGTTAGATAAAAACAGGGTTTCATTATTTGTCACTGGTAATTTTGATACTGAATATATGGATAAAATAATAAAAAAACATCTATCAAATAAAATAGTTTCGCAAGATATTAAAATTAAAAAACGCGAGTTCTATTATGAAAAAGGCCACTCAAGTAAAATAGTAAGAGAAACAGATAAGTTTGTTAGACAAGCTAGAATCTATCTTGGATTTGGTACTAATATAAAATATATGAGTAAAAATCTAAAGGAGATGATTAATTTGGAAAAGATTCAAGCTTTAAAAGATGAATTCATCTATTCCAAGACATTAGAATCCGGACTCAAAGTCGCTGTTCATCCTAAACAAGAATTTCATAATATATATGTAACCCTACAAGTTAATTTTGGTGGTACCTGTATAAAATATAAAACAAAAGATTCAATTACAGAAATACCTGCAGGTGTAGCTCATTTTTTAGAACATATTATGTTTCATAATTCTGGATTTGATCTTCCGGAAAGATTTGCGATATCTGGCGCAGAAATAAATGCTTATACATCTAAGAGTATAACAGCCTATCAGTTTAAAACAATTAACCATATTCATGAACTGTTATCTGCTTTTATGGATAACTTCATAAAGTTTGATGTTAGTGATGAAGTTATTGAAAAAGAAAGACAGATTAT
>NBLG01000019.1 GCA_002084435.1 Tenericutes bacterium 4572_104 | reverse complement strand
ACTTGTTTAGCTGCGATTTGTCCAACCCCTTTGATTCCCTTAATTGGGAATCTTAAATTACCGTTTTCGGGAATGTAATTAATATTTGACTTATTAATTCTTGGAGGCAGTATTTCTATACCCAAATTCTTCGCTTCTTTTATATATGCTTTAGTTCCTCTAACTGAACCAATCTGTGAATTTAATAAAACAGACATGAAATATTTACCATAGTTAGCTTTTAAATAAGCCATCCAATATCCTACTAAAGCATAAGCTACAGCGTGACTTTTATTGAATCCATAATTAGCAAATTTAACAATATAATCATAAATTATATTGGCTACTTTTTCTGAATATCCTTGTTTTATTGATCCTTGAACAAATTTCTTTCTTTCGTTTTCTAGAATTTCTTTTTTCTTTTTAGAAACGGCTCTACGAAGTACATCTGCTTCGCCCAATGAGTATCCAGCAAACTTATTAGCTATTGCCATTATCTGTTCTTGATAAACTATTATACCATTTGTAGATTTTAATATAGGTTTTAAATCTATATGAGGGTAAGTAATTCTTTCTTCATTATTATGTCTTCTCAAAAAGGACGGTATATTTTCCATAGGGCCTGGTCTATATAAAGAAATACAAGTTGCGATTTCTGAAAACTTAGAAATCTGCATTCCACTAACTAAATCCATCATACCTCTCGATTCTAATTGAAAAATGCCTAATGTTTGTACTCTTTTTAATAAATCAAAGGTTTTCGGATTATCTAAAGGCACCTTATAAATATTTACTTTCTTGCCTTCACTTTTTTCAATTAAATCTAGGGTTTCTTTAATAGTTGCTAGGTTCCTTAATCCAAGAAAATCAAACTTTAATAAACCTATACTTTCTAAATCAGTTGCTTCAAACTGTGTTTGATAAGCATCCATAAGTCCTGGTTGTATTGGGGAATATTCGCGTATATCTTCACCTGAAATTATAATCCCAGCTGCATGTGTTGAAATATGCTTTACAAGTCCGGTCAATTTTTCAGCTGTTTCAATCAATTCTTTTATTTCAGGTATATTAGTATAATAAGTATATTCTTTTACATATTTTTCCTTAAATATTTTTATAGAATTATCTGTTTTAGATAACGTTTTACTTAACTCATCTAAAACAACAGTATCAATACCTAAAACTCTTCCAACATCTCTTATGGCTGATTTTCCCTGAAATGTTCCAAAAGTAATAATTGAAACTGCTTTATCTTTTCCATATTTATCCATAACATATTGGATAACTTCTTCTCTTTTATCATCAGGAAAATCCATATCAATATCAGGCATTGTAATTCTTTCGGGATTTAAAAATCGTTCGAAATACAAATCGTGTTCTATAGGGTCAACATCTACAATGCCTAATACATAAGCCACTAAAGACCCTGCCGCAGAACCTCTCCCTGGTCCTACTAAGATATCATGTTTTTTTGCGTATAAAACAAAATCCCATACAATTAAGAAATAATCTTCATATCCCATTTTATGAATTATATTTATCTCATAATCCAATCTTTTTTTATACTCTTTATATGATGCTTCATATATTCCTTTTTGCATCAATCTTCGTTTTAATCCTTTATTAGCAAGTGAAATAAGCCTTTCATAAGCATCACTTATTGGATATTTAGGTAAATGTCGCTTTGTTAAATCAATAATCAAATCACAGGAATTAATAAAATCCATACTATTTTTAATTGCTTGTGTATATTGCAAATACATATTATCCATTTCTTTTAATGTCTTTAAATGATAATATACTTCATCGTTTTGAAATATACCAATATCACTAAAATTTTCATGTAATATCTTACTTAAAATATTTGATGTTTTATTATCTTCTTTATTATAATATTTTACTTTATTTACGATAATTAAATTTCCAAGTGTTTTTAATTTAGGAGCTACTTGTAATTCAAACTGATAATCATTTAAATCTAAGCCTATATAAAATAAAGAAACTTCATTTGAAACTTCTTTGATAATTTGTTTAACTAAATTAATGTTATCCTCAACTAAATGATCTTTAATTAATCCTTCATCTGTTTTTAATATAATAGCTAAGTTACTTTGATATTTTTTTAAGTCCGACAAAGAAATATTTTCTTTAAAAGCAGCTATTGAACTTAACTGAATAAGATTTTTATAACCAACGATATTCTTCGCAATTAACAAAACATCATACAACCCAAAAATATCGGATTTGACAGATGTTTGTAATCCGATAATAGGTTTAATGCCAACCTCAAGACATTTTTTATAAAATTTAAGTGCTCCATACATATGAGTTTGATCCACTAAGGCAAGTGTTTTATATCCCATTTTTTTTGCTTGAGATACAAATTTATCAATATCGATTATACTTCCATTCATGGAATATGTACTTTGAACATATAGATTAAAATCAATCACGTTACTCACCAAAATTATTATAACATAATCGATAATAAAACTCTATTTCTTACGAAAAATATAATATCCTCCTACAGAAATAACAAATATAAAAAAGATAGTAGAATATAAAGGTTTAGATTTTTCTTTATTCTCTTCAGCTATGTTAATAATGAATGAATAGCTCTTATATACATCGCCTTCAAACATTAAATTTAAATTATACTCTCCTGGTTCTGTAAGTAATAAATCTCCTGTAATTAATTCATCATTTAAATATGCATTTCCAAAAATATGAAGATTAACTGAATCATATGTTTTACCGTCCTCTATTCCGCTAACTGAAGGAAATATAGTAAAACTTAAAGAAACATAATAACCACTAACTCCATATACAGTTAATGTGTGATGACCTATTTTATTTATATATTCAGAATTATAGATATCTCCATCAATTAAGATAGCAGTACCATTAGAGTATATTTTAATCGGTTTTTTGATTTCTAAATTATCCTTAAAATTAAAATTATTAGAACCATCAAAATATGATATTTTTGGTAATATAGTAAAGTCTCTTGAATATTGATATTCATTTTCACCATATATAGTAATATTATAATTTCCTGGAATATCAATTATTGAATCACTTATATATTCTTCGTTATTTAAATAAATAATACCTTTAGCTATGATTTTAATTTCACCTATATAGTAATCTTGATATTTTTCACCAATAATACTTACCTTAGGTATGATTGTAACTAAGTATGAAAAGCTGTAATTTTTATCTTTAATTTCAATTGAATAGATACCTGGGTAATCTATATTAATACTATCTACACTATCTCCGTTTATAAAAGCCATTCCTTGAAATTGATCTTTATATTTATCATAATATTCATTATTAATTTCAGGATTATCTAATGGTTTACCTTTTGAATTTAAGTATATTGCTTTATTAGATTTATCAATCATCACTAAATAATGATTATGATTATGATACTCTATATACTTTTCATAAAATACTGATTCTTCTAATAAATTTCCATAAAAATCATATCTAAGTATTATTGTTTGATTAAAAGTGGGAATTTCATAATCATTAGTTTGTTTATATTGTTCACAAACAACTAAAAAAGAATCATCATCTATTTCAGCTAAATATTTAAATATTTCAATGTTATTTCCATCATATTCTATTTCCTTTATTAAATTTTGGTTCTCACTATCTTTTATGCGTATAAATCCATTAGTATCGCCATTTTCATAATATATGGATCCATATTCTAAATAATATTCTTCATTATGATAATATCCATTTAAAACTTGTAAATCATTCTCGCACATTGTATTTATTCCTATATTGGCTAAGGATAAAACTAAATTAATAAAAAAATATATATACAACATAAAAAAACTCCCTTCAGTAACATATTACTGAAAGGAGTTTATATTTTCTTTTATAATAAAGCCAAAGTGTCTCTAGCAATCATTACCTCTTCGTTTGTAGGAATAACAAATACTTTAATTTTGGAATCGTCTGCCGAAATAAGTTGTTCTATTCTACGGCAATTATTTCTTTCTTTATCAATCTTAGCTCCTAAAACAGCTAATCGATTAATAATGTTTTCTCTAGTTGTTATCGCATTTTCACCAATACCAGCTGTGAAAACAATTGCGTCAGCTCCACCCATATATACATAATAACTAGCGATGTAATCAGCTATTCTTTTAGCTTGAACGTCAATGGCTAATTGAGCGCGATGGTTCCCTTTCTTAGAAGCTTCAACTAAATCTCTAGAATCAGATGAAAGTCCTGATAATCCAATATACCCTGATTTTTTATTTAAATAATTAGTTATTTCGTTAACCGTCATATTTTTCTTATTCATCATATATTCTATAATTGCAGGGTCAATATTACCAGATCTTGTTCCCATAGGTATACCTTCAAGTGGAGTAAATCCCATAGAAGTATCCACTGATTCACCATGTTTTACAGCACATATTGAAGCTCCATTACCAATATGAGCAACAATAACATTTACTTCTTCAGGTTTCTTTCCTAAAATTTCAGCACATCTATAAGATACATATTTATGACTTGTTCCATGAAAACCATATTTTCTTACTTTATAATCTGTATACCATTCATAAGGAACTGAATATAAGAAAGCTTCTTCAGGAATAGTATGATGAAACGCTGTATCAAATACTCCAACGTTTTTAACATGTGGTAATAACTTTTTAAACGCCTTTATCCCAACTAAATTAGGACCTAAGTGTAATGGTGCTAAATCAACGATTTTTTCTAAATATTCAATTTCATCATCACCTAAAACAACTGATTCACTAATTTTGTCTCCACCATGAACTACTCTATGTCCAACTCCTGAAATCTCATCAAATTCTTTAATTATTTTTAAATCAATTAACTTATTCAATAAAATATTAACAGCTACACTATGATTTTTAATATCTAATGTTTCTTCAATTTCTTTCCCGTTTAATTTTATTGAAAAAACAGAATTTTCCATTCCAATTCTTTCAACAATTCCACTAGTAATTAATTTTTCTTCCGGCATTTCTAATAATTGAAATTTTAAAGATGAGCTCCCAGCATTTACAGCCATTATTTTTCTCATTTTTCTTTTCTCCTATATTTTATAAAATTCTGTATTATCAAACCAATTATTTATTTGGTTTATAACATGTTTCATTTCTTCTTCTTTATCAAATTCAGGTAAATCAACTAATAAAAATTTACTTGGTTGAATTACAACTTTACCTTCTCTTTGAAATATAACAATACATTTACCTTTGTTCTTTAGGATATTTTTAGGTAAATTAATCATTCCAAATAATTTCCAATATTTATTTAGATTAACAGATTGTTTTACTAATTTTTCTGGTTCTACTACTTCACAATCAAATAATCCTATTAAAAATCCTCCGCTTTTAATGCTTTTATTGTAATGTTCAATAATATTATAAATCACATCTTCCTCTACCCCAGAGAAATCAGTAACGATAACATCCGAACTGTTATACTCAAATGTTAATGTATCTTGAAAGAATACATGTTCTCCATAATTTAATATATCAAACAGAGCTGAAGATAATTGATAAGCAGTTAAGTTATTATCGATTCCAATTATCTCTTTAATTCGATTTGAATTGTTAGCTATTGAAGTTATTAAATTTCCAGTTCCAACTAATGGATCTAACAAAATTAAATCCTGCTTATCATATAATCTTGCGATTAAGTAATTAACAAATATTCCAATAGTTTCTGGTGTAATCATTTGATTAGTAATATTTTTATGCTTAAATCCTCTTAAGCAAGCAAACTGAAATGCCTTTCTTATCTCTTCTTTTTGAAATTCAATTGATGAAACCGATTTTAAGATATTGTTTAAATCTTGTTTAATTTCTTTGTATTTATCTTCAATAGAATTAGCCATTAAATTTTCACATGCTATTACTAAACCTTCTAAATAAGTTTTTTTATATTTTTTATAAAACAATATCGCTGAAGTATCAAAATAATCAAATAATATTTCAACGTTTTTTTGATTTATCATAAAATCACCAACACATATTGTAACATATTGATAAAATAATAACAACAAAAAGTGTCTATTTTACACAAAAAACTCCACTTTGATGTGAAGTTTTATTCATGTTTATATTTATTACATCAAAAATTCATTTTATCGTTTTCCAGTATCGTATGGAATACCTTCTGCTTTTGGAGCTCTTGAATTTTTAGATGTAAATGCAAGTGCTGCTAAAGTTATAGCGTATGGTAATATTTTATACAAATATTGACTCTCATTCAATCCAAAATCAGGGAATTGTGGTAATGTATCAGCTAATACTGCCAAAGACTTAAAGAATGAGAAGAATAAAGCAGCAAATAAAATTTTAAATGGTTTCCAATTACCAAAAATCATAACAGCCAAAGCTAAGAAACCATAACCTAATACATCTACTTCGTGGGCAGCTCCATTAGCGATGCTGAATGAAAATCCAGCTATACCTGCTAAGAAACCTGAAATTGCAACACCAATATAGCGCATTCTTAATACTTTTATACCAACGCTATCAGCGGCTTGAGGATGTTCACCACAGGCACGTAAACGTAACCCAAATCTAGTTTTATATAATAAAACAAAAGCAATAATAAGTATCACAAACGCTAATATAGTGGAGAGGTATAAATTCTTAAAGAATAAAATATCCACCCAACCTGCTATTTGTGAAGAATCAATACCAAATGACTCAGAACTTAATTTTAATACATCTTTTGGTAAAGGAATACTACCGGTATTAATATTTAACGCAGCTTTTGCAAATAAGAACGCAAATGCTGGAGCAAACATATTTAAAGCTGTACCACTAATAATTTGATTAGCCTTAAGATTAATAGCAGCATAAGCTAATGATAATGAAAAGATTAAACCAGAAACTCCAGCAATTCCTAAAGCAATTAAAACAAACATCTGTGGATTATTTTGAGCAAAAGTAGTCTGCCCAAAACTTCCAATTAAGAATATAGACGCAAACAATGACCCAAAGACCATAATACCTTCCAAAGCAATGTTGATAACACCGCTTCTCTCACTAAACATACCTGCAAGAGCACCTAAAATTAATGGGATAGCAAATAAGATAGTTTTAGAAATAATAATAGCTATAACATCCATTATTTACTCACCTCCATCTTATTTTCTTGACTTCCCTTTTTCTGTTTTTTATCAGGTGGGTTATTATTAGGTTCAAGCTTTTTATCGATTATTCCTTTATCATTTGAACCTGTTTTATTTCCTCTATGTTTCTTTTTGATAATATTCCTTATCATTTGACTTACAATCAATGTAAACGCACTGAAATATATAATTATAGCTAAAATAACATTTGTCATTTCAGAACTATATACACCCTCAAATGCCTGTCCCCCAACTTGTAAATATCCAATAAAGATACTCGATGCAATTATTCCTAAAGGATTTGAATTTGCCAACAAAGCAACTGGAATTCCATTAAATCCCATAATTGGTAATTTATCTTGAACAGCGAATTGAGCAGTACCTGCCAAATAATAAATTCCACCTGCTATACCTGATAATCCTCCAGCAATAATCATAGTTAAAATAATAGTTTTTTTCGCCTTTATACCTGCATAAACGCTGGCATTTTTATTGTATCCACAAGCTTTAACTTCATATCCAAATATTGTTTTTTCTAAAATAATGTATATAATAATAGCAATGAAAATAGCAATAAAGATACTTATATTTATATATTGAGTTCCTAGAATTTCTTTCAATCCGAAATCAGGAATTAACCCACTTGGATTATGATATCCAATTGGATCTGTTCTATTATATGGAGGTAATGTTTTTATAGCTGGCATATTTAATAACAATAAGTTAACCAATGATAGCGCAGCCCAATTTAACATAATAGTTGTAATAACTTCATTTATATTAAATTTAGCTTTAAAATAACCTGGTATAAATCCCCAAATAGCTCCACCAATCATAGCCACAAACATAGCAGCCCACCATGGGAAGCTCCATAAAATAGCTGCGACAACTGCAAAATAAGCACCAATCATATATTGCCCAGTCGCACCAATATTGAATAAACCTGCTTTAAATGCAAATCCAACAGATAATCCGGTTAAAAGTAATGGCGCAGAATTATAGAAAATTTTAATAAAAAATCCACTATCTTTAAAAGCATATACAACAAAATCAGACATAACACTAAATGATTTTGAAATATCAGAATCTGCCTTTGTTAATTCGAGAATAATAAGGATGATAAATCCAACTATAAATCCAACTATTATTGAAATAACTGAGGATAGAATATTTATTGTTCCATCAGAAAGATGAAATGGTTTCTTTTCTTTTGATTTCAAAGCTTTAATATCATTCATCTTTTTTCACCTCTTTTTCAATAAATTTATCTTGGATTTTAGAACCTACCATGTATAAACCAATTTCTTGAGGTGAAGTCTTCTTTGGATTAAGTTCAGCGACAATTTTACCGTTATACATTACTAAAATTCTATCACTTATATCCATAACCTCATCTAATTCGAGACTAATAAGTAAGATTGCCTTATTCATATCTCGTTGTTGAATAATCATTTTATGTATGTTTTCAATAGCTCCAACATCTAATCCTCTTGTTGGTTGAACGGCTATTAAAACACTAGATTCACAATCAATTTCACGAGCAATAATAGCTTTTTGTTGGTTCCCACCACTCATGCTTCTTACTATTGTTTGAGATCCTCTACCACTTCGAATATCATATTCTTCAATTAATTTATCAGAATGTTTATACACTTGATCTTTTTTAATAAATCCATGTTGTTGATATTCTTCTTGAAAATATTTTTTTAATATCAAATTATTAGCCAAGTTAAAATCTAAAACTAATCCATGTTTATGTCTATCTTCAGGAATATGACTCATTCCCATCATATTTCTTTTACGTATATCAATTTTTGATATATCTTCACCATTTAGAATTAAATTTCCTGAAGTGATTTTTTCTAACCCTGTAATACCGTAAACTAATTCAGTTTGTCCATTTCCTTCGATTCCAGCAATACATAAAATCTCTCCTTCATGGACATCAAACGAAACATTATTTACCGCATTATTCTTGTGCAATTTACTAGGAACAACGAGGTTTCTAACTGATAATATAGTTTTTCCAACTTTTTTCTTTGGTGTAACTTTAACACTATCAACTTTTCTACCTACCATCATTTCAGATAATTCATCAATATTTGTTTTGTCTACATCAACAGTTCCTATGTATTTCCCTTTTCTAAGCACAGAAACTCTATCGCAAACAGACATAATTTCATTTAATTTATGCGAAATAAATAAAATTGATTTTCCTTCTTTAATCAAATCTTTCATAATTTTCATTAACTCATCAATTTCTTGAGGGGTTAATACTGCAGTTGGTTCATCAAAAATAAGTATCTCATTCTCACGATATAACATTTTAAGAATTTCAACTCTTTGTTGCATCCCAACAGAAATATCTTCAATCTTAGCATCTACATCGACCTTTAAATTGAATTTTTCACTAAGTTCTAGAACTTTTTCTCTAGTTTCTTTTGTAGATAAAAAACCATATTTTGTTGGTTCAGCTCCTAAAATAATATTCTCCAACACAGTGAAAACTTCAACCAATTTGAAATGTTGGTGAACCATACCAATACCTAAATCATTGGCATCATTTGGATTTGTGATATTAACAACTTTTCCATTTTTTCTGATTTCACCAGCTTCTGGTCGATATAATCCAAACAGTACGCTCATTAAAGTGGATTTTCCTGCGCCGTTTTCACCAAGTAAGGCATGTATCTCGCCACGTTTTAATTTTATTGTAACATTATCATTGGCAACAACTCCAGGAAATTCTTTACGAATACCGTTCATTTCAATAATGTAATCTTCCATAATTTTCCTTTCTAAAAAAATATATATTTTTTAACATAATAATAATTATAATTATTATATCATAAAAAAAAGAAAAGGGCAGTGCCCTTTTCAAAAAGAAATTTTTATAGAATTAAATATATTTTCTTTTATTATGCATCATAATCTACTGTAACTAATGTAACAGTTGGTTCAGTAGTAATATCATTGCTAACAACGATTGTTCCATCAACTAATTTATCAAAAATAGCTTGATATTGTTCTACTGTAAATGAATTAAATCTCCAAGAAGATTCAACTGTAGGTAGACCTACACCATCAGAATCAGCGCCAAGAACTGCAGTTGCACCAGCAAAATCTTCTGGCCATTCTTTATCATTGTTATAAAAAGCTGTTAATGCATCATATACAGATACAGTTAAACCTTTCATAGCTGAAGTTAAAATTCTATTTGATTCAGCTGCTTGGTCAACGTCAACACCAATTACCATTCCACTAGTACTGTTTTCAGCTGAAGCTACAACACTTGTATAAAGTTTACCACCACAAGCGAAAACAATTTCAGTTCCACCTGAATACCATAAATCCATTTTAGTTTCTAATTCAGGACTTCCAACAAATGCACCAGCATAATAATATTTAATGTTTACATCGCCTTGAGAAAGACCTAATTCAGAAGCTGCTTGATCTGCGCCTTGAACATATCCATATCCATAACGTACTACAGCAGGAACTGCCATACCACCAACGAATCCAAGTTCTCTGTATCCATCCATAACAGCTGCGTATCCAGCTAAGAATCCAGCTTGTTCTTCTTGATAAAGAATGCTATGAGTATTATCAGCTGTATAGAATGTAGCATAATCAGCTGTGTGAGGTGCACCATCTAATAATAAGAAAGCAACATCTGGATAATTATCTTGTACTTCATAGATAGCTGTTTCAAACAAGTATCCAGGAGTTACAACAATTTTAGCTCCAGCTTCAATAGCTGTTTCAATTGATTCTACTCTAGCTGCATCACTATCTTCAGTTGGACGATAGTATGTGTAACTAATGTCATGTTCTTCTGCATATTGAACCACACCATTCCATGTACCTTCATTAAATGACTTGTCATCAATATTACCAACGTCTGTTACTAATGCGATTTCATATGTCATATCTGCCGCAGTTGTTTGTGCAGCTGTAGTTGCTTCAGTATTTTCTGTGGTTGTTGAATTACAAGCAGTAAAAGCAAATAAAGCTAATGCACTAACAAAAACTAAACTTAATATTCTCTTCATTTTTTTCCTCCTATTTGATTTAAATATCTTTAATATATTATACAACTACATATCAAAAATGTAAACTGTAAATTTTATTTGACGCCATAATCTAAAGAAATATCACAAGAAACTGTGTTTTACCTCATCATATTGCCATATTAAAGAATTTAGTATTATATATAATATATCAAATATATATTGTTTTTAAAAGAAATTTGCTTTCATAGAGTATATAATTTAGTTTTTTTACTAAAATTTGATACAATATATATGGTGATAACTATGAAAAAATTTATAATTAAATTAATAAAAAAATATCAAGAAGCTACAAAAGGTAAAAATCCAACCTGCAAATATCGACCAACTTGTTCAAATTATGCTGTTCAAGCATTTGAAAACTATAATATTTTCTATGCAGCGTTATTATCTATTTGGAGAGTTTTAAGATGCAATCCTTTTTCAAAAGGAGGATATGATCCTATACCAAAATATAAAAAGGAACTAAAAGCTCAATTGAAAGCTGAAAAAGAAGCAAACAAAAAAGAGTCTTTTTGAGTTAGCTTCTATAAAATGAACAATTAAATAAAAAGAGTCGAAAGAACTCGTTACCTAAAATGCATAGGAGCAAGTTCTTTTGTTTTTTATTGAAGTTTTTGGTTATTGTAGAGTAATCTATGTATTCATTTATTGCTTTAATTAATGCTTTTGGAGTCTTACATTTTTTTCATAATCGTACCACATTTCAACCTTCATTCTACCAAAGAAGTTTTCTGTAGGAGAATTATCTAAACAGCTCCATTTTCTGCTTTAGTGTTAATCTCATAATAAAAATAGCTCCCTTCATTAGAGTAATATGGTTAGTATACCATATCTCCAACTTTTGGAAGCTATTTCAAAAAAATGGCTGGGCTAGCTAGATTTGAACTAGCGATCTCGGAGTCAAAGTCCGATGCCTTAACCACTTGGCCATAGCCCATTATTTTCTTATTTTGGGGCGACTGATGGGAATCGAACCCACGGATGTCGGAGCCACAATCCGATGCGTTAACCACTTCGCCACAATCGCCACCTGTTTTAGCAACTATTAGTTTACTAAATTGCTTATAGTTTGTCAAGAAATAAATTTTATTTTAAAAAAAGATTTCCTTTTAATTTAATTAGGAAATCTTATATTATTTATTCCGCTACAATAGCTATCCCAAATCCTTTATTTCCTAGATGCGAATAAAACACAGGGCTTACATAATCAGTAACGTGAATATCTACTTTTTTTAAGTTTTCTTTTACATAATCAATTATTTTTTGTCCCCATTCTTCCATGTTTAAACTAACAATATCTAAATATACATTTTTATACTCATTAACATAATTATTAATCTTAGAAATAAAGTATTCCATGCAAGCTAAGTTAGTTCTTTCTTTTCTTACTAAATCTAGCTTACCATCAATAATTTCAATTATTGGTTTAATTCTTAGTATTTTTCCTATAAAAGCTTGAACTCTATTAAGCCTTCCACCTCTGAAAAGATGTCCTAAATCACCTAAAGTAAAGGCAACCAAAGGTTTTTGAAAAATACTATAATACTTCTTTTGAACCTCATCAAATGATTTAGCTTTCTCAATTGTTTTTGCAAGCTGATTAACACCTAAAGCAATTCCAAAAGAAGCTGATTCAGGAGTGTGTATCTCAATTTCTAAATCAAAATCGACTAATGTTTTCGCAACCAAAGCTGATTGATATGTTCCACTAATTTTATGCGGAAGGAGAACAGCTATTACATGAGTATATCCTTCTTCATAAAATTCTTTATATACTTTTAAAAATTCACTTGGCGAAGGTTGTGAAGTTAAAAACTTTTTACCTTCATCAATATATCTTTCCATTTCTTCACTAGTTAATTGATTTTCAACATAAGTTTTTTGATCAATTTGTATTTTTAATTGTACTTCTTTTAAAAATTTATATTTTTTTAAATCTTCTCTTGTTAATGTTGTACTATCAACAATTAATCCTATTTTTTCCATATATTTCACCTTTTTTTAATTACTATATTACACGTAATACTTTACCAAAAACCATATGCAAAGTCAATAACTATAGATTGATTATTGTTTATAATTATAGAAAAAGTAGTCGGTTTTGATAAATTTGTCTAATTTTAAAGGTTCACTTCAATATGTATACATTTTAATTAAAAAATCTTATTTCAGTGTAGCCATAACTAATTCCATATTGAATGTATAAAACTGGACTGTGAATATATATAATGTAGATTTAATTAGTCTATACATATATAAAGCAAAACATATGCAAGAAAGGGGTACAATATTAAATATTTGTCGAAATAAAATTATTGATTTTTAATTTGTTTACTCTCTCTTTTTTTCAGAAAGATTAAAATATGCTTATTTGAAAAATTATCAAAAATGGATTTTTCGAGGCTATTATTGGATTTGAATCAAGATTCAATTTGCTATTGAGTTTTTCAACTTACCATTACTTGTATTGTTCACAATGTTATAATAATATATTATACGAGGTGATATAAAATGAATAATAAATTAATCGGATTATATTTGCAAAAAAAACGTAAAGAATTAGGTATTACACAGAAGGAACTTTCTGAAAGAATGGGTGTAACATATCAAGCAGTATCAAGGTGGGAAAATGGAGATAGTATTCCTGATTTAGATTCTCTTAGTAACTTGGCTGATTTTTATAAAATTAGTATTGATGAAATTCTCCAAAGGAATAAGATAGATGGAGAAGATGAATGGCCAACAAATTTGAAATATGTTATTACATTTATTGTATCAATTGCATACTTTCTTGGAGATGTTCTATTAGGATTCTTTATAGGATTAAGCGGTAATTATAAATCATGGGGTTATTTGCTATTGCTTTTATTCTTCATAGCTGGTTTATTTTTGCATAATATTTTTTTCATTATTAGTAAAAAGAAGAAGGAAATGTTAATGTGGTATCTAATTACCTATATTCCTTTTGTAGTTGCATTGTTATTCTTCTATCTTATTGAATCTGGAGTTATTGATTAAATGAGGATATTCCTCATTTTTTTGGATAATAAAATCCATATCTTCAAGATGCTGTTTTTAACCTAGACCTATAAGGTAGGTCACTGGCTGCTTTTTGTTTGCTAATTGTCATTGACAGTCTTATCACTCGTAAAATGGGTTCTTATATTCTTCTAGGTTTCGTTTGTTCTTGATTTGATTTTCTAATTCTTGATTCTTAATATAATTTTGTATTGTCTTTTCGTGTAATGGCAATTGACGTTTCCATTATATCAGATTGAAGGAATTCTTTTTTCAGCGCTAAGGCTTTTTCATTATCACCTACATTGCGAGTGGTTTTAGATAGTCGACCTCTAAGGTCGACTAAAATAAAAAAGCAGCTGATTTTCAGCTGCTTAAATTATTTTTTTTGTTCCTCAACAAAACGTTTGTGCTCTTCTATAATTTTGCTTATCAAATTTCCAGGAACTTCATCGTATCTAACAAATTCTCTACTAAACGTTCCAGATCCTTGAGTCATTGCTTTTAAATCAATTGTGTATTTTGTGATTTCTTGTTCCGGAACTTCTGCGACTACTTTTTGGTAGCCTTGAGTTGCAGGTTCCATACCTAATACTCTACCTCTACGTTTATTAATATCTCCAAGTACATCACCAAGATATTCATCTTTAGTTGTGATTTCCACTTTATATATAGGTTCTAAGATTGTAGGCTTAGCGGTTTTGCACGCTTCTTTAAAAGCTATAGAAGCGGCCATTTTAAACGCTAATTCATTAGAGTCTACAGGGTGATATTTACCATCTACAAGAACAGCTTTTATTCCTATCACCGGAAATCCTGCTAATACGCCGTGTTCCAATGCTTCTTGTAACCCTTTATCTACAGCTGGAAAATATCCCCTTGGAACCGCACCCCCAAATACTTCTTCAGAGAATTCATAATCGCCTTCTGGGAATGGTTCGAATCTTATAACAACTACACCGTAATATCCAGATCCACCAGATTGTTTAATATAACGACCTTCAGCTTTAGCTGTTTGTTTAATGGTTTCGCGATATACAATTCTTTGGTCTTCTTTAATTAAAGCTACTTTATATGTATGTTTCATTTTATCGATAATATATCCAAGATGTATAATGCCTTGCCCACCAATCAATAATTGTGAAGTTTCTTTATTACGACGAACTTCAAGTGTATTATCTTCTAATTGTAATTTAGCTAATGCAGTTGATAACTTATCTTCATCTTTTTTATTTTCTGGTTGAATTGCGATATACATAGTTGGAGTAGGAGTTTCAACTTTTGGATAAACAACTTGATTCTTTTTATCAGATAAAGTTGTTCCTGTAGCTACTCCATTAACTTTTGCAAATGCACAAATATCTCCTGCGTGAGCTAAGTCAAGTGGTACTTGATTTTTCCCTAGTAAGGTAAATACTTGGGTAGCTCTTTCAACGTTATTAGTAGATGAAACAAATATATCTTGATCTTTCTTTAAAGTTCCAGACTTAATTTGCATTAAACTAATAGTTCCAATAAATGGGTCAATCATAGTTTTGAATACAAATGCACTAAATGGTTCTTCATCAGAATAATGTCTAATAATTTCTTCACCATTATCTGTACCTTTAACTGGATCAAGTTCAGATACAGTTGGAAAATAACGTTTAATCATATGAAGCAACGTTAATGCCCCAATATCTTTAGTAGCTGATCCTACGATAACAGGAACTGCTTCTCCAGAAAGAACGCTTAAATGTAATCCTTTATGGATTTCATCCATTGTCAACTCTTCTCCTTCAAAGTATTTATCTAATAATTCTTCATCAGCTCCAGCAACAGTTTCAACTAAATCTTGTCTTAATGATTTAACTCTTTCCATTTTATCTGGATAAATTTCACCATCTTCGCAAGTTTTTCCGTCATAAATTCTAGCTTTTAATTCAACAATATCAGCGAATCCATTAAATTGTTCACTTTTTCCTAGAGGTAAGGCAAATGGAACCACTTCTTTTCCTAATTTTGTTTTTATCTCATTTAAAAGCTCTTCATATTTAATATTTTCTTTATCCATTTTATTGATAAAGATAAATGCAGGTAAGTTTTGTTTTTTAATTTCTAACCACATTTTTTCAGTTCCAACCTGTACTCCGCTAGATGCATCCACAACTAATATAGCTGCACAAGCAACAGATAATACATGCTTAATATCTCCAATCATTTCATCTGCACCTGGTGCATCTAAAACATTAATCTTAATATCCTTAAATTCTAAAGGAATCAAACTAGATGATAAAGAACTAAGTTTTGCTTGCTCCTCTGGAGAGAAATCTGAAATTGTATTCTTTTTTTCTACACTACCTTTCTTATCAATAGCTCCTGAAATAAAAGCTAAAGATTCAGCTAATGATGTTTTCCCACTTCCTAAATGTCCTAATAATACAACATTTTTAATAGCGTCCGCTTTATATTCTTTCATATATTAATATCTCCTCTCGAAAAACGCTTTCAGTCTATAATATTATATCATAATAACAAAAAAAGAAAAGATTTTTAATAACTTAAAATACATTTTGGTTTTCAAAAAACATATTTTAAATCTGATATTGGAAAACTCTTACTTTATTTGTTTTCTTTAATTATATAATCCATAACTTCTGTATTAGCAACTTCAGCTATATAGCTACATTTTACAATCAATATTAAAAACAATCCTTTTCTTTTTATATCACTTAAACTTTCAAAATTTCCTTGTCCCTTAGCTATTACAATATCTGAATTATTAAATACATCCGCAAATTCTTTTGAAGATGCACTTAAAACGGTTCCGGGATATGCAACTCCGGATTTTATAATTTTAGCTACTTCTTGCATTTTAACTTGATAAGCATCTTCTTCAGTAACATCATTTAAAACCGGCGCTTCTCTTACTCCAAAATATATTTCTAAATCAGGATGTTCTTTTTTAATTGTTTGAATAAATAATCTATCTAAAACAATTTCTCCACAATTATCCCCTATATATAATAACCTTTTCGCTGTTTTTAATTGTTTCCTAAATGATTTTCTATCATCTATTTTAAAAGTTAAAGATTCTACATTTTTAGTACTTTCTAAAACTTCTTCCTTACTAAATTCATGCCTAGCACCAAAGTCAATAAGATTTCCTATAACAGCTAATTTTAAAGCTGTATCAATTTTATCCTTACTTTTATTAACTGTTTCCTCAAAATCATTATACAAATTATATAACAATTTGTTATACAATTATTTCTGGATTTGTTAAATCAAAAGATATTTTACTTAATTTTGAAAATATTTGTTTAAACGCTTCTTCTTGTTTTTTACTATCAACACTTAATAAATTCGATAATTTTATAATTTGTTTTATATTACATTCCATACACATTAAGCTTGTTTTCATATTAACCTCATTCAACTTAAAATAATCTAATTATTTATATTACGAAAAATATTATATCACAATTAATGTTATATGTTTCTTAATTATATTTTAATATGTTTATTTTTAGACATTTAATAGCAAAATCAACGTTATTGTGTTAAAATAAATTTACCCTTGACTTATATTATATTAGCGCTTTTATAGTGGATAACAATTTGTTAAGGAAGGAGGAAGCACATGGAAATAATATGGGATATACTTACGAATATAATTGTATTATTTGGTTTAGTACTTATATTTAATTTATCGAATAGTATATTTAAGCATAAAAATATATATTATAAAATTTTAATGGGAATTTCTATTGGTCTAATAGCTATTATAATAATGGTTAATGGATTGGAAACAACTCCTGGTGTTATTTTTGATACAAGAAGTGTTTTAATCAGTGTTACAGCTTTATTTTTCCCATTTACCACATCATTTATCGCAACAGTTATAGCCATTATATACCGTATTTACATAGGTGGTAGTGGTGTTTATGCTGGAATATTAACGTTGTCTTTTTCTTTCTTAATTGGTATCTTATGGAAAAAATATTTTTATCCAAGACGTAAAATTAATGAATATCTTTTCTTTTACATATTTGGAGTAGTAGTCCATGTAGTTATGCTTCTATGTCAATTAACTATTCCTTATCCTGAAAATATAGATATTTTAATTAATTTAGGCCCTATTACCTTGCTTACTTTCCCTTTAGCTGTTATGTTATTATCAAAAGTAATTCTAAATAATAACAATAGAATAAATGCCCAAGAATTAATAAAAAAAAGTGAAATTAAATATCGTACTTTGATTAACAATAGTAAGCTTGGAATTATTCAATTTAATCTAAATGGTGTTATTGAAATCGCTAATCAAGCTTATGCAGATATCATAGATGTTGATAGATACAAACTAATTGGATTTAATTTAACAAAATTGCCTAATAAAGTTCTTGTAGATAGTATCCAAAACACTTTGAAAGGTAATTATGTTATTTTAGAAGATAATTATACTTCCTTTCTATCGAATAAAACATTCCCCGCTAGAATTCAATTATCACCAATTCTTGTAGATAATAAAATTATTGGTGGCATTGGAATAATCGAAGATTTGACAAATTATAAAAAGATGCAAAAAAATATTGAAAAACTTCAAAATAAAGATATTTTAACTAATATATATAATAGAGCTGCATTTGATAAGTTTCTTTATACGGATCCTTATAAATTAACATATCCAGTTTCTATCGTAACATGTGGTATCAATACTTTTAGAGTTATTAATACTTCCTTTGGATATGATGTTGGTAATCAAGTTCTTATTAAAATAGCTTCAATACTTAGAAACATAACAAAAGAAAGAGTTAACTTCAAAGCTACAAAATACTACATATGAGGAAGCTTGTAATATTACATATAGAGCTCAAGACATGATTAAAAACACTAAAAAATTTAAATTTAAAATCAATTTTAGTTGTGGAATAAGCACAACTGATTCTAATAAAATTTCATTAACTTGACGATGTTGGTGTAATTCTTTTGAGCGGTTGCTTGGATGTTTGTAGGTATACCGCAGGCTTCTTTGATGGA
>NBLG01000048.1:4779-5152 GCA_002084435.1 Tenericutes bacterium 4572_104 | reverse complement strand
GGAATAAACAGCTGAATCTGCTAAATATTGCCACTGATTTAATGAAAGCTATCGGCAGTGAAGCATCTCTGGATTTTAATGCATTTAAGCTAAAAGTTGATGCTCAATTAAAGTCTAAAAAAATAAAACTGTCTGCTTCGGAAAAGAATGCCATCTTAAATGCAGTAAGCAGTTATGATACAACAGCTGAGAAGGTGATTAAAAGTAAAGTAAAATTATCTGGTGATAAGCTGGAAAAACTACTTGACCATCTTGGTTGTGAAAAAGAGCAATTAGCTGATTTCGGTTATTATGCTACAGCCAAAAAGGGTGAGTATCTTACTTACGAAACAGAAAGTGTCATGAGAGATACAGAAAGCATTCCTTTAAAAGA
>NBLG01000048.1:0-4769 GCA_002084435.1 Tenericutes bacterium 4572_104 | reverse complement strand
GGAAGTTAGTGAAGATATTCTTTCTTTGGAAAAAGAGAATGAAGGGTTGATTATGGACATTTTAGGTTTGGAGAATATGTAATGAGAGAGATAAAAAATAGATTTAAAAGATATGATAAGTATAAATCTTCCGGTGAGTATTGGTTGGGTGAAATACCTGAAGGGTGGGAATCAAAAAAACTGAAACATTTATTTATCGAAAAAAAAGGAAAATCAAATCCTAATTTAAGGTGCGGTGCTATTAGTTTTGGTAGAGTCGTATCGAAAGATGATGAAAAAATCCCAGAGTCTACAAAGGCTTCTTATCAAGAAGTTTTAAAAGGAGATTTTTTAGTTAATCCACTTAATCTTAATTATGACCTTAAAAGTTTAAGAATAGCTCTTTCTGAGATAGATGTTGTAGTGAGCTCTGGTTATATAGTGCTAAATAATCAAGTAGAGATCAATAAATCATATTATAGATGGCTATTGCACAGGTACGATGTGGCATATATGAAATTATTAGGTTCGGGTGTAAGGCAGACAATTAATTTCAATCATATAGCAAATAGCATTTTACCACATCCCTCTCTCCAAGAACAAACAGCCATTGCTAATTTTTTAGACGATAAAACAGCTAAGATTGATAAAGCCATAGCTCAAAAAGAGAAGCTCATTACCTTGCTTAAAGAACGGAGGCAAATGGTCAATGGTTAATGGTCAATGGTTACCAACTCCTCCAGAAAAAATGAAAGATTCCGGTGTAGAATGGATTGGGCAGATTCCGGAAGGGTGGGAAGTGTTACCTGGGCTAAGATTTTTTCTAGAAAATAAAAGAAAGAATAAAGGCATGAAGGAGAATACAGTACTTTCACTAAGTTATGGTAAAATAATAGTTAAGCCAAAAGAGAAATTAGTTGGACTTGTACCGGAATCTTTTGAAACATATCAAATTGTAAAACCAGGTGATATTATTATAAGATGTATTGATTTGCAAAATGATAAAAAAAGTTTAAGGTCAGGATTGGTTAATAATGATGGCATTATCACAAGTGCTTATCTTAATTTAAATGTAATTGGTGATAATAATTCTAAATATTTATATAACTTTTTGCATTTTCTTGATATTACAAAAGTTTTGTATAAATTTGGTTCAGGTCTAAGACAAAATCTTAGTTATTTAGATTTTAAAAGATTAAGTCTACTAAAAGTTCCATTGGTAGAGCAAAAAGAAATCGTAAAATACATTGAAACTCAATCTGCCAAAATTGATAAAGCTATTTCTCTTCAGATTAAGCAGATTGAAAAATTAAAAGAGTATAAAGCTACTCTTATTGATAGTGCTGTAACCGGGAAAATTAAAATTAATTGTTAATGGTTAATTAGAGTTAGTTGGTGTAAAGATAATGGTCTGTAATGTTTACAATTGGAAATTGTGAAAAAGTATGTTAAATTACAAAATACAGTTACACACATTCTGCAAAATGAAAATGGAATTATGATGGAAAACAGCAAAGAAAAAAATTGTGATAATATAAATGAAAATAAAATTATCGAGATTGAAGAAGAATTTGGGAATGAACACTTAAATGATCCCTTTAATCCTGATGATATTTCTATCGATTCCAAAGTTATACCTATGGAAACTTTTTTACGAAGAATCCAGCAAGGTACAATCAACTTAAATCCTGATTTTCAACGAGCAGAAGTTTGGACAAAAGAAAAAAAATCTCAACTTATTGAATCACTGATGTTAAATATCCCATTGCCGATGTTCTATGTTTCAGCAGATGAGAAAGCAAATTATACTGTTGTAGATGGTTTACAAAGGCTCAGCACAATAAAGAATTTTGTATTGGGAGAAGAGTTTCTAAAGACTAAAGATGAAAAGTTAAAAGGTAAAGGTTTTAAATTACAAGATTTAGAATTTTGGGATGACTATAACGGTAAGACTTTTAATGAATTGCCTACCCATCTTTATAATAGAATATTAGAAACAGAATTTCAATTTACTATTGTAAATCCAGGTACTCCTGAGGAAGTGAAGCGGAATATTTTTAAGAGGATTAACACAGGTGGACTACCTTTGAGCAGTCAGGAGATTCGAAATTCTCTTTATCTTGGGAAATCTACAGAGCTGTTAAAGGAATTATCATTTACTACTGAGTTTAAAACAGCTACCGGGGGCTCAATAAAGAGTCTCAGAATGGAAGATAAAGAATTAATATTAAGGTTTTTGGGGTTTTTAATAAGAGATTATAAGTTTTATAAAAAAACTGTAAATGTTGATACTTTTCTTAGTGAAACAATGGTAATTATTAATGCTTATCCTGATTTTACAAGCCGTGAGTTTAAAAAGTTAGTTGATAAAGGGGATATTATATCTAACACTATTA
The DNA here is from genome assembly GCA_002084435.1 of Tenericutes bacterium 4572_104. The sequence continues at coordinate 2,394 of NBLG01000048.1, read as the reverse complement.
CAATTGATAATATAGCTAATGTTAAAAAAATATTTACAGATGCTATGACCAGAACTTTTCTTATATTTGGGAAGCATAATTTCAGAAGAAGTCAAGATGGTTATAAAAAGACGATAAATAAATGTCTATTTGAAATGTGGGGTGTTTTATTTTCTAAACTCTCTGATAGTGAATTTCAAAAATTATTGGATAACAGGGACAAAATCGAAGAAGAATTTGAAGAAGTTGATTCAGATGATGTTTTTGAGAAGGCAATTTTCGAAAATAGTATGAGCCAAAAGGTGGTAGAATATCGATTTTTGAGAATTCAGAGTTTAATTAATAAGGTGTTATCATGCTAACTACGGTAGATTTGAACGGTTTTAAATCCTTTGTTTCTGATACAATTGACTTAGGAAAACTTACACTACTAACAGGTTTAAACAGTAGTGGAAAAAGTAGTGTTATTCAGGCAATACTAATGCTGGCAAAAGCATCCCGCAAAGAAGAAATCTTCCTTGAGGGACATGGTGATATAGCTGGATTAAGAAATCCATATACCAAAAAGATAGAAATAGCAGCTTCGTTCGAAAATGGAAGTATCGTTAGTCTTTGTAATGATAAAGTGAATCTTGATGGTGATATTATTTTTCCTGAAATCATCCATATTTCAGCGGATCGATTTGGTCCTGAAACAACTATTCCAATTTTTATGGGTAATAACAAAACACTGGGTAAGAGAGGGGAAAATATTCTAAAGTGTATAGATGCGTATGAAGATGAGTCACTACCTGATATCCTTAAGCATGATAAATCCCAAGGGGATACTTTTGGGTATAATCTTGAAGCATGGCTAAGTGTTATTTCACCAAATACCAAGTTTAAACATGAAATCCAAAAAAAGACCGATTCATCCTTTGCTACTTTTAATGGCTATAGAGCCAAAAATGTCGGTTTTGGACTAAGCTATGCCTTACCTGTTATTGTGGCATTGCTGCTTGGTAGTATCACCCCAAACAGCCTTGTTATTATTGAAAATCCAGAAGCACATCTTCACCCAAAAGGACAAACTGAGATAGCTCGTTTGATATCATTATGTGTAGAAACTGGAACCCAAGTTATTGTTGAAACCCATAGTGACCACCTTTTTGATGGTATAAGAATTCAAGCTAAGAAAAGTAAGAGTAACTTTCATGAAAAAATTAATACTTATTGGTTTGAGTTAGATGACCAAGATAACACCGATGTACAGATGGTTGTCATTGACAAAAACGGCAGGCTAGACAGTTGCCCGGATGGTTTATTTGATCAGTTTGAAATCAATGCCAGGGAGTTGATATAATATTATGCATAATTTCTTTTACAATAGTGAATGTTCTCCAAAATGTGATAATATTCATGAAGCAACAAGATTATTTAGTAATACGCTGACTGAGTTTAAAAAACTTTTTGATGATCAATGTCTTAATTGTCAAATGGGCTTGATAACCCAGGACTTTGCTTCTAATATTAAACTTTCAGAAAGTCTAAATTTATTTAATGTTGTAGAGAATTTAGCAGATCAACCTTTAAAAAGATTTGCATTTTCTCAATTGAAAAAATATCCTTTTGAAAATTATATTGATATAGAAAAAGATGAAAGCTTATTGGACTGCGACTATAAAATAAGTATTGGTGATTGCAAATATTCAGCATTATATCTGTCTTTTTTTGCAAAAAAAAATGGATTTCTATTCTCAACAGCTTTACATGATGACTTAAAACAAAATACATTGCCTATAGTTTCTACTAATGGTGCTGCTGATATGGTTATCGACAATCTCTATGGAGAAACTGCCAATACTGCTTATATTAAAAGCCTGATGGAAGCTCTTAATTTTGAACAGCTATCTTTGTACGATAGATTAAAAGTAATATTGGGAAAATATATCTTCTCCACAGCATTTGAACGAGATTATCAGAACCTTACTAATGCTGAACAACAAGCAATTGTTGAACTTTTTGAAAGGGCTAAACACAGAAACTTAATAACACCATTTTATCCTGACACGCACATTATTAAAGATGTTTCCCCTGAAAAAAATAGATGCAATGTTTATGAATTACGCGTATATACTCCAACAGCCTTACGAGTTTATTTTAATGAAAGTCATGGAAAGATATATGTGGCAAACATCGAGAAAAAATCAAATCCTAATCAGACAAAAGATATTCAAAAAGCACATAATGTATTAAATAGACTTATTCTAACGAATAAATAAGGTTAAAATTCATTGTTAATGGTTCATTATTATAATTATCGGATTACCCAAATTTACAATTAAAACCGAAGGTTTTCACATGGTAAGCAAAACAAACGAACAAGCCTTGGAATCGGCTATTGAAAAAAAATTGACTGGAACCTCTCTGGAAGAA
>NBLG01000047.1 GCA_002084435.1 Tenericutes bacterium 4572_104 | reverse complement strand
TTATCCATTTCAGACAAAACACTACCGCCGATACTTGCTGGAGCTTCCATTAAAGCACCGGCAGCAGTACCGGAAATAAAAGCATCAATAGCCCCATCAAATAAAGATAGAGTTTCGACTTTACCTGTTTTATAATCAATGATATTCTCTCCAATTTGAGAGAAGAATTCTTCAACACCTTCGCCAAATGAACCACCGGCATAAGCTAATCCATATTTGGCGAGCCTTGTTATTAATCTTTTAGCTATTTCTTTCCGGACAACTTCAAGAGGTTTAGAAAGTAATAATTTATTCAGCCATTTTTCTCCGTAAGCTCCAATTAGCTCCCAAGTAGCTTCATTTAATCCAGTACCAAAAGCATTAAGCTGTTGCATTCCTTCTTTCATATCTAAGTCTTTAGCATTTTCAAGAGCAAGTTTCTTTTGACCATACCCCTGAGCAGTCATCAAATTAAAACCTACAACCGGATGACCTGTAAAAGCAGCAACCATTGCAGTCGCAGTAAGCGGAGTGGATTGCATAGCTTCACGCCAAGCTTGATTTATTGCTCCTTTATAATCACCTTCTTTCCAACGCCCTCGCAATTTTTTCTTATCCCCTTCCTGCCCAAGATGAGCTTCGGAAAGTTCAAAACCTCTTTGAGCATATTCACCAGCTTTATCATAAATATCGCCTTTCCCCAAACTTTCAGCAACATCCCCAAAGGGTTTTGAATCTGCAAACGCTTTCAATAAACCACCGGTGAATCGTTCAGCAGTTCCAAGCCAATTAGATAGTTCCGGATGTTCCTTATTATATTTTTCAGCCTTCATCATTTCAGTATCTGGAGCTAATCCCTCCGGCATCTCAATTCGGGAGTTCGTCGTCCCGTATTTCGGGAAACGGACTTCCGGAATTGTTTTGTCACTAACATTTTTATTACCATTTTCAAAGGTAATATTCTTCTTTCCTATTTTGTTTTTCCTCTTAACCTCATCTTTATCAAAATCGTAAGGGCTAACATTCTGACTATCAAAATCCTGTTCATTCTCAATATCTAAATACTGTAATGGATCTGGAGTTCTATTTATATAATCATTAAGATCCGGTATTTTCTTATTCTTATTTATCTCGTGCTGTCTTTTATTCCTCTCAACATAAAGTTTAGTATCTTCATATACATCTTTATACTTTTTGGGCAACATATAATAGTTTTCTGGGCTTTTATATGTTTTTAATATCTCTTCTGATTCTATAAATAAATCGTAATCGTAAGGAGCTAATTTTTTTTTATTTGCCATAAAGTTTCTCCTTTTGTCTCTCTAATCCTTCAATTATCGTGTTATCCGTAGATATTCCAGCCAATTTAAAAGCACTTAACAAATCTTTTGTATATTTCCCTTTAACCATTGCCCTTTTTGCCAGTATTTTATCTGCATTATCCGTTATTCCCATTATAGCACTAATAGTATCTGAATTAACACTCCCGAGAAAAACTTGCTCTATATCGTCATCTGATAAACCATCCCAATATTCGTTTACAAGTTTTTGTGTAGTAGGATATCCGTATCCAGTGCCACCTTCCAAGATTTGGGTAATTCTTTTTAAAGCCTCAGAACCGTGTAGTTCTTTTGGAGTATAGGTTTTTAAATTAATAGCAATTGATTTTAATTTGTTTTCACCTGCTCTCTTATTATCTTGAATTTTATCAACCTGAGCATACATCTTTCTAATTTCATCATCATTAAAATGACCAGTGCTTACTAACTCATCTACATAAGCTCTTGTTGGTGTTTCACTTTTCCAAAAATCTGCGGATAACTCACTTTTTCTCTTAGCATTAATATTATCTATTTTGCCCTGTTTTATCTCTTTATTTGCATTCTCAACCCTTCTAACTTGATTAATCAGCTTTTGACTTTGATTAATATTAATATCAGGATTTTTTTCAATAAATCCATAAACTTGATCCATATTCAAATTTTCAGTATTAAGAAGATTAGTATAATCTTGATTAAAGAGTCTCTGCTTATCTTGTTCAATATCAGCATCAGTTTCTTTTGTTTTCCTCAACTCATCGTTCATCTTCAATTTAATCAAATCTTTCGCATTATTTCCATAAGTACCGGATACAATATCTGCATATTTAATTTTACTAAGATCCCCAATAGCATCAGCGAAATTAGATTCTTGATTTCTCTGTTGTGTTATTCCAAGCCTTTGATTATAAGCTTCAGGACTCATACCGTTCAAAGCTTCTTTGTATTGATCAATATTTCCAACCCCTTCCGGCAAAGTTCCAGCAACTTGAGCAGCATCAAAACCGCTCTTCAAAGCTTCCTTCCCTTGAAGATAAGAGCTAATTCCTGCACCTGCAACATCAACCCCTGCACTTATGACTGAATTGGTTAAACCTTGTTTCCATTGTTCTTTTTGTTGCTCATTCTGTTCTAATATTTGATCTTTCCTCATAATCGCTTCATCAATTCGCTGACTTCTCTGTGCATTCTCCGAAGCTTGCATCTGAGCAGCTTGCGAACTTGCATCTGCAATAGCCGAACCTGTAGCCTGAAAATTATCCAATTTCCGTGCAGCATCAAAACCACTTCCGGCAGTTCCTGAATTATAACTGTCAATTTCGGTCTGTCTTTGATTTTCTTGAGAAACAGCACCGATATTCTTCATAGCACTTTGCATAGCAAGATGAGAAGTTGTATTACTGGCATTTTGTCCTTTCAGATTATTGATATACCTGTCCAAATATTCAGTACTCTGTTTTTTAGGTTTATTAAAATACTGCATTCCGATCTTAGCTGCTCCGGTGAGTAAAGGTATGGTTAAAGCTGATAACATTTGTCTATCCTTTGTTTTATTTTAAAATCATTCTATAACTTCGAGAACATAATTCATAATTTTTTCTACATTATCAATAGTAATTTGTACATTCTCACCTTCGATTAAAGGCAATCTCGATTTAGTTTTATTGGTAAGGGTTATCGATTCTATTTGTTCGCCATCATCGTAATATTCATTCTCTACTGCAATTTGCGAAGACATTGCAGAACCGCTATTTTCAAAGATACTCTTTGCTTTTCGTAATTTACATATTCCGTTCAATGGGATTTTATGAGTTGTTAAACTCGCACTACTAACTAATACAGATTCCGGATCTGGATACCAATTTAATTTTCGTGATCCTTCATCGCCGGAAAGGAATAACATCTTATTCTCACTTATTACCTGATCAGCACAAAGAATATCCAATCCTTCAAATTTCAAAAATATCTTTCTCCTAAGGTCATAAACAAGAGTTACCGAATCACTAACAGGACTTCTCTGACTGTGAAACCATATCTGTTTACGGATTGGAATATAAATTCCCACATAATCGTAATTTTGTAATTCTTCCGGTGAAAAAGCTCGATCAGATATTATTATTGAATCGCCTTGCCCGGGAACATAAACATTAATTCCGGTATCAGCTCCCCAATAAATTGTATTCTTAGCTACTTCCATAAATTGAGGGGATAATAAAGCATCGCCGACTTGCTCTTGTAACATATTTTCAGTGAGAAAGCCACTCCAACCTTGAACACTTCCCATTAATTTAAACATAAACATTCCACTTGCGGTGAAGATAAATAAAGCATTTATCCTATCTAAATTCATGTGATACGGCATCACTCAAAAAAATAAAAGCATCTGAATTTAATTCAAAAGTATCATCACTAAGTTCTTGATAAAATGAGTCACCTTCATCGCCAAAGAAAAAACCTAAAATCCCGCTGCTACCACCAGCCCTTTTTTTAAAATATAAGGCAAAAAGACGAGCAGTACTTGATGATGAAGAAGTATTTGAATAAATAACATTAACCTCATGGTTACTCGAATATTCAAGAGCATCATCTGTCATTATATGGAAATATCCATAAACGGAATGAATATCGGCAAGTAACAAATTATCTTTATTGGCATATAATTGAGTTGAAGTCCCAAAAGCATAAGAAAAATCACCATAAGCTCTGTAAAAATCACCAAAATTTAAAAGAAAACAAGCATCATATGTTAAAACTGGGATTGTCCCATCTCTGTGAAAAGGTGCATTAATGTCTGCTATATTAGGAACATCGCCAGTCTCTGTTGATGTTTCCATATCTAAAGAAGCAAGAACATCTGAACTTCGAACCCCACCTTTACTAAATACTTTCTGACCAGCCCACTCGTTGGAGGTTTCTACATTTAAAAATTCTCCATATTCTCCTTTAGTATAAGAGCTGTTATCATATTGCCAAGACGGATCGGTTACACCTTCTTGTGTCCCATCATTTACCCAAGTTAAATAAATAGAATGCTTATAATCTGCATTAAGATAAGGAATTTTAATATAAAAGAAATAGCAAGAATCATTGTATTTATAATAAACAACCGGTAGCGGAGTTCTTAAATCAATATCGAAAAAGCGGACTTTGTTTTTATACATCAATAAAGTAGATAAAGGAAATACATTTGCCCCATTTATTTCAAAAATTGCATCTGTTGGATCGATCTTTAAAACATAAACGCCATTTACATAATTTCTCGTATTAGTATTATCAACTTCAATTTCAATGTAATGTTCAAAATCAAAAGGGAATTTGATAGCACTATTAGCATTAGCAATGAAAGTTACACCGGAAATAGCACAAACATCATCGCCTTTCACATCAACATCATTATCATATTTCAATAATATGATTCCTGGTCCGGAAGTATCATTCAAACTCTCATTAATCATATAACGATGAACCAAAGTAAAATCGGATCGACCAAGACTATCTTCAGTATAAGGGATACTGCTACGATAAAGATTTATAAATTTAGCATCAGCATTTTCGCCAAAAGGGGTAAGGGTTATTTTCTTTGTGAATTGTTCCAAAACGGAATCATCATCTTTATATAATTTATTATCATCAGCAATTACGCTTATAGGCGAAGGATTACTAATCTCTCCATTTTCTTTTTCAAAAGCATAAGCATAAAATAAAATACTGCCTCGTATTACTCCCATTCCTTTATCAATAGCACTATCGGAAGTGTATTCAGCATCACTGCCATTCAATAAGGTTATTGGAGATTCAAGTCCAAGCTTGCCAAAGAAAAGTTCGCCATCTGCATCAATTTCTATATATTTCACAATGCTGTTATCTCTGCCATCAACAAGAGTGAAACCGAAATTTGTTTGGCAAACTACTACATTTGAGCCTACATCTGTGAATAATGGTAAACCGATACCTCCTTCGTCTTGATAAAGGAAATTCCAAAAAGGGAGATCATCTTTTATAATGCAACCAAACAAATAAATATTATCATTCGCTTTTGCTAATATTAAATAATCTTTAATTACAGAAGACCTCGCATCTGGCATTTTCTCCATTTTAAAGTTTCTAATGTAGAAAGGACAACCTGTAGCTTCATCATCATTAATGGAAAGTCCTAAATAAAGCTCCGCTCCCATATCAGATATTCCTATATCTGGGACTATATATATTAGACTGAACTCTTGAAAATCAGTAGTTAAACTATTCTCAAAATAAAGTTTTCCTGATCCCATACCATCGGCAATCCATAGGGCGTTTTCGGCAAGAATTGCAAATAAATTGCTACTTGCTTTTGCTTCAAATGTTATTTTAAGTAAATCAAAGGAATGAATAGGAGGGTCAAAATACTCAAAACCAACCATTGCGTCAACATCAAATACGCCACCAGTTAAAGTTAAAGTTAAAGTATCAGTCGCTGCATTATAAGAATCTAACCAATAATCGTACCACTCCCACATGTTGGTAAAAGCGTTATTACGTTCAAGCAAACCTTTACACAAAGGCAAAGTCTTAGGATTCAATACCCAAAAATATTGTAAATTAGCATAAATATTAGAAGGAGTTAATTGTTCCAAACTATCAGCAAACTCA
>NBLG01000046.1 GCA_002084435.1 Tenericutes bacterium 4572_104 | reverse complement strand
ATCGTGTGCAGCTTGAATTAGGTCTGGGTTAGACGATAAACCTAAATAATTATTAGCACAAAAGTTCAAAACTTTTTTGCTGTTTACTTGAATTTCAGCACCTTGAGCTGATTCAATTACTCTTTCGTGTTTGTATAATTTTTGCTCTTCAAGGTTTTTTAATTCTGTTTGAAGAAAATCTTTCATTTTGCCGTACATCGCAAATCTCCAATAGTTTATTTTAAAAATATTAATATGATCTAACAACAGAGGGCAAAATTAATAAAAATTAATGAATTAGATATGCTTTTCCTTGAACTTTATCATCTATGTATAATAATGTCTAAAAAAAAACATTTATAAAAGTTATTTCGATTACACTTTTTTAATTCTTGTTTCGTATATTACTAACTTAGTACTAAATGAAGGTGCTAATTGTTTTATTAAATAAGCTAATATTTTTTAATATATATAGGAAGTTTTTTATGAAACGTCTGTTTTTAATTTTAGTATTGCTCTTTGTTTATTCTTCAGCATTCGCTCAAGATACAGAATATACCGTGTTTTCACCACCAAAAGTAACAGCTGAAATGTTCGAGGGTGAAGCATTTGAAGATGATGAAGATGCTTATGCTGTTTATTTGCATCATTGTGCTACATCTATGCTTGAATTAGTATATAGTAAACCTTATCGTATTGTAAAATACAAAGGTCGTATTAGAGTTTATAAAGAAAAAGGTGTAGAAACTTATGGTGATGATTTCTTTAAGATCACTTATAATTCAAAAAATGGTGGGCAAGAAATTAGAAATATAGTACTGAAATGCTATAATATTAATGAGAAAGGCAAAATAAAGGTTTCTGAAACAAAGAAAAAAGAATTTGTTGAGTCTGAATATAAAGATAAAGAAAACGATATCGAACGTACAACTATCAAAGTACCTATCAAGGATTTGAAAGTTGGTTCTATCATTGATTGGGAATATGAAAGATATACACCAGGTCAATCTCCTGCAGCAGGTTGGGGTTTTCAAAAGTCTGTGCCAATTTTATATTCTGAATATATATATCAAAATTTAAGTCTTCTTGATCTTGATAGAATAGAAAATGGCGACTATTTTATTGATGAAGATGAAGAGTATGAAGGCAAAAGTATTTTTATTGATTTAGGGCAAAGAGCTCAAAAATATAGTACTATTGTAACATATACTAATGTTGCAGATGTACCTGCTTTCCCTGACACTCGTTATTATGATAACCTTAACGAGTATATCGCAAATTTTTCATTTAGAGTAAAAGGCGTTACTCAAGGTGGAGAATATCATCCTTATACTACTCCTTGGAATGAGATAATAGAAAAATCCTTAGAAGTTAACCCCATAATCGAACCACAGTTTTTACCCCCGATATGAGTGATACGAATTTTTATTTTGTTATCGACAATGGTGATGGCTCAGCAAACGGAACGGAATATTGGATAAAGGTTTCCCTGGCATAGGGTCGTTGCCTTATATGATTTTATATGTTGATGCTGATGGTGAAGAATTTTTTATGGATGCCGGTTTAGAAACTGATTTTTTGCAATGGAACATGCCGCTATATCATTTCACTGATAGAGAGGGATTATTATTGACAAATGATGGAATTAGCTGGAAAACTCCATCTTACTATAAGAAGAGTAGCAGTAAATACACTATGAATTTGAATGTTGACCCAGCAGGCGAAACTACTGTGAAAGCCATGATGACTGGTTCAGGATATTCTGGATACGGTTTGAATAATTCATATCATTCCTTGAAAGAACAAGATTCTTTGCATTTATTCAAAAAAAGTTTTGAAGAGAACTATGAAATTGAATTACTTGCTGATGTTACATTTAATAATATGGAGTCAAAGAATTCTAAACCTGAAATAAGCTTTGACTATAAATATGAAATAAATAAAGATGAGCTTTCATTTAATCCGTTTGCAAATGTATTAGAAAAAACAATAAAAGATTTTGAAGCTGAAGTTAGAGAATATCCGATACAATTTCAATATCCAGAAAAAGAAATTCACGAGGCAGTTATTACTATACCTGCCGGATATAAGTTTGAAACTATACCAAGTGATTTAGAATTAAAAATGGCAGATGGTTCTGCTATCCTTAGTTATAAAGTTGCTAAAACTGATGATACCCATTTAACTATTACTGTAATTTATGATTATAAGCAACGTGTATATTCTGCTACAAAATATGCAGAATTTAAGAAAATGCACAATGATATGATGGTGCAAATTAAAAAAGACATAAAACTGTCAAAATAAAAATATAATTTGGATGAATTCTGTTTTCATTTTTTTGAAGAAAAAGCTGAAAAAAATGGCAAAAAACCCTTTTTTTGAAAGAAAAATGAAGAAAAATGAAAAAAAATTAAGAAAACTTTAAAAAAGACATTGGTTTTAGATTATTTTTTATTAATTTTACAGTGTTGGAAATGTGAAAAATGAAAATTTTGTAATTTTTTAAATATTTGGAGACGTTATAATGTCAAACAATAGTAAACAACAACATACAACCAAAGCTGGTATTCAGCACATGGTTGTCTTGTTCTTTCTCTCAATCATCGTCTTTTCGGCTCTATTTTTTGTAGTAGTCCCACGTACGATGGAAGGTTTTGTGGTTATGCTTTTCTCACCATCAGCGGATGCGCAGGCAAAAGAGTTAGATTGGGTGCATTTTGCAGATAATACTCATGCTTCAACTAAAAGAGGCTTGAACATTCCAGAAGGTACTGAAATAAAGAGAGAGTATATCAACGAAGAATACCTTTTAGACTTTAGTAATAAAGAAAGAAGAGTTTATAAAGAAGGTTCAACAAGTGAGTATGAACATGGTTATGCAAAAGGTCGTTGGGAATGGTACTCTAAAGCACCTTTGCTTGGTGAGCACGCTATTATTCTAGAACCTCTTATTGCTTTTGCAGCAGTGTCATTTATCATTTCATTAGCATTAGCATTTGTATTAACAGCATTCCTTCCATCAAATATTGGACTTATGTCTGCTAACTTTGAGAACACCATTGATGATATACGTGTGAAATTACGTCTTCAAACAGGGTTTGATGATACTGTAATTGACTTATTAGTTATGCCTGATGATATTCTGATTACCAAAGAAGTTTCAGAAGTTCGTCGTGCTTTTAGATTAGTTTGGGATAGAACTTTAACTGAAGATATGTCCACTTCTTTCCAATCTATGAGATTTGACGATGTCTTCAATGAAGATATTAACTTTGTATATTTCCGTAATTCACTTCTTTACAATCGTATTAAAGAGTTCTTCTCAGATTTTGTACTTGTCGAGATTCAAGATTTGAAATATGCTTTATTATGGCAAAGAAATCACCTTCATTTCTTGAAAGGTTTCCGTCTATTTATGGCTCACCACTTCTGTGAGAAATATCAAAATATGGTAACTGGTTTAGCGTATGGTGGTGCTGCCTTACTTATCGTTTCTATTGGTATTCGTGGTATTAAATTTATCCCGCCTACTAAACCTTCATTGATGGTTTTCGCTATCTCTGTAGAGTTTACTATGCTTTCTCGCTGAAGAAATTGCGAAGAAAATTATCTTCTCTGTTCGTGATGAACAAGCTTCTAATTATAATAGAGCTTATGTTTCTGAATCAAAAAGATAATATAATGTTTATACATTAAAAATCTAAAGAGCTGTCTTTTTTTAGACGGCTCTTTTATTATAATTATATAAAGAAATTACAAACGTAAAGACACACGGCCGTGCGTCTCTACACTAATATTAATTCAGGTTTTTGATATCAATTAGCTATTTATGAAGAAATTTACATATAAAAACTCTGCTAAACAACAGGCAGTTAGAAAATCCAGGTCTTCCGCTAAGCGTACACTTATTAAACCTCAGGGTAAAATTTCTGCCGCAGCTATAAAAGGTTTGGTTATAGCCTCGATTGCTAAATTTAATATCGTACGTGCTATAGATAGTAATACAATTTATGAATGCTATCTCGGTGGTACATTGATTACACCAAATAAAAAAAGCTCGCTTGTGGTAGTTGGAGATATTGTCCATATTATAATAGATGAATATCAAAATGAATCCACTACTTATGATGAAACAATCTCTGCAACAGGTTATATTACAGGAACAATTATTGCCGTTGAAGAGAGAAAAAATTCTTTGGCAAGGATAGTTCCTGGTAAATCAACAAGGGAACATGTTATCACTGCTAATGCCGATTATCTTCTGCTTATAATGGCTGCATTTCAGCCTCAGTACAATCGCAGGCTAATAGACAGGTTTGTGGTATCTGCCGAATTAGGTGGGCTTAAAATGGCAATGTGCATCAATAAAATGGATTTAGTGCATAGAGATGATACTGATATTGTAAAAGAAGATTTTGAGGTATATGCAAATTTAGGAATTGAAACTTTCTTTGTTTCTGTTGAGAAAGAGAAAAATTTAGAAAGTATCAATGAGTTTCTAAAGGGAAATAGAACTATCTTATCTGGACCTTCCGGTTCTGGAAAATCTTCACTTATTAATTATTTGATTGGCGATACTATTCAGGAAGTAAATGAAATTAGTCAGAGAACTAATAAGGGACAGCATACTACAAGTTCAGTCAGAATGTTTGATTTAGATGATAATACCCAAATTGTAGATACACCCGGAATTAGAGAATTTGCAATTTCTGGATTAGAAAAAGACGATCTTGCTCTATATTTTCATGAGTTTGACCCGTATTTTCCGAAATGTAAGTATCCTCAGTGTAGTCATATTCATGAACCAAAATGTGCTGTTATTGAAGCCGTAGAAGAAGGTGATATTGATATTGAACGTTACCAAAGTTATATTAATTTATATGAAACTTTGGAATAAATTTAAGCTATAAATATCTCTTTTATTGAATTAATAAATCCACATCTTAAATAAATATGTGGATTTGCTTTTTTGGGAATAAATCCTATTCAAAAATAATAGAAAATGAAAACACTCCCGATTTTTTAGATTGCCCCAATAAAACGAAGGTCGATCTAATTAACCTATTTACAATATTTGCACTTCAAAATCGTTTAGAGCTTCTTTTTGAAATCGATAGAAATGAATGAAAAAATTTGAATTAGTTTCCTCTTATAAACCTGCAGGAGACCAACCCCAAGCAATAGATGAGTTAGTAGCAGGCTTAGAACGTGGAGAGAAAAACCAGATACTTTTAGGTGTTACTGGTTCGGGTAAAACATTTACTTTGAGTAATGTGATCCAAAGGGTACAAAGACCGGTATTAATTATCTCCCCAAATAAAACTCTTGCTGCTCAGCTATATGGAGAATTCAAATCATTCTTCCCTAATAATGCGGTAGAATATTTCATTTCATACTATGATTATTATCAGCCAGAAGCATATAAACCGACAACAGATACTTTTATAGACAAAGATTTTAGCATCAATGATGAAATTGATCGCTTGCGATTGAAAGCAACCAGTCAATTAGCAAGTGGTCGCCGAGATGTGATTTTGGTAGCATCGGTGAGTTGCATATATTCTATTGGTAAAAAAGAAGATTTTTTCGACTTGATTTTCTCGCTCCATAAAGGAATGAGAATAGATAGACAAGATTTAATGCGAAAGCTAATCAAGATTTATTATGTCCGCAATGATTATGAGTTCCAACGTGGTTGCTTTCGTGTTCGTGGCGATATATTAGACTTGATACCTGCCTTTGAAAATCAATATGGCTTAAGAATAGAATTTTTTGGGGATGAAATCGAAAACATCTATACTATAGATGCCTTAACTGGTAAGAAACTAAGTTCATCTGATTTTGAAGTAATATATCCTGCAAAAATCTTCGTATCTAACGAAGCTCAGATGCAGAAATCTATCAAAGCTATTCGGGAAGAAATGATTGAGCAAGCTAAATATTTCCGTGAAAACGATAAGCCAATGGAAGCACAAAGAATTGAGCAGCGAACCAGCTATGATTTGACTATGATGCACGAAGTCGGATTTTGCTCTGGCATTGAGAATTATTCAATGTACCTATCTGGCAGAAAGTTCGGCGATAGACCTCACTGTATTTTTGACTTTTTCCCAGAGGATTATTTAGTCGTATTAGATGAGAGCCATGTAACTGCTCCTCAAATTAAGGCAATGTACACTGGTGATAGATCTAGAAAAACTACTCTGGTTGAACATGGATTTAGATTGCCATCTGCTTTGGAAAACCGTCCATTGCGTTTTGACGAATTTAATAATTTAGTAGGACAAACACTCTATATGAGTGCAACACCTGGTGATTATGAAATGGAACTTTGCGAAGGTGTTGTTACCGAACAAATCATTCGCCCAACTGGTTTATTAGATCCAGAAATACAAGTAAGACCATTGGATACTCAAATTGATGATCTTTTCGGAGAAATAAATAAACGTATTGCTCTAAGAGAAAGAGTACTTGTAACTACTCTAACAAAAAAAATGGCTGAAAGCCTCACCGACTATTTAATGGATCTAAATATCAATACTGGCTATATACATTCAGATGTACTCACGATTGATAGAGTCGAAGTTATTAGACAATTGAGACTTGGAGAAATTGATGTATTGGTAGGCGTGAATTTATTAAGAGAGGGTTTGGATTTGCCAGAGGTATCGCTTGTTGCAGTACTAGACGCTGATAAGGAAGGGTTTTTACGAAGCGAACGCTCATTATTGCAGGTTGCAGGTAGAACAGCAAGGAATATAAATGGCTTAGTGATTTTCTATGCCAAGAAAATCACTAAATCTATGAAAACCGTGATTGATGAAACGAATCGTCGTAGAGAAATACAAAAAGCATATAATACAATACATGGCATCGAACCAGAAACAATTTATAAATCTATTGAAGAAATATTGGCTTCAACTTCAGTGGCAGATTTGACAAAAGAGGTTGCTAAGAAATCAACTGAAAAAGCTAAAGGTCATGGAAATGCAACTCCAGTAATCAATCCTATCTTGTCAAATCTACAAGGTGCTGAGAGAGAAAAGACTATTGAAGAAATGTACCAAGAAATGCGAAGAGCTGCAGAAAACTTGGATTTCGAAACAGCCGCAAGACTTAGAGATGAAATTACTGAATTGAAAAAAGATGATTAAAGGAATAGGTTCTTTATAGAAATAAGCGTAGTTATTCCGTCAAAAGTCAAGTAAAATTATAAATAAAAAAACACCCGAAGTTTCAAAACACCCGAAGTTTCAAAACATCGGATGTTAAATTTCGCACTGATATAATAAATCACCCAGATTATTCAGTAATATATTTACCTAAGCCATTAGAGACAAATCTCTTGCCCTTGTTATCAATAATTAAACACTCAACATTTTTTAGAGAGTTTACTATTTTAATGCTTTCTTCAGCTCCAAGTACAAAAAATCCAGTTGCTAATCCATCAGCAAAAACGCAATCATTTATAAAAATTGATACTGATTGGCATTTATCTGATGGCAAACCAGTTACTGGGTCGATAATATGAGAAAAGCGTTTGTCTTTATTCTTGAAGTATTTCTCATAATCCCCAGATGTGGCAATAGAAATATCTTTAAGGTAAGCAACATCTAATAGCTCGCCTTGTTCACGAGGGTGTGTAATGCCGATTGACCATTTTTTTCCTTTGGCTTGGATTTCTCCACCAGCATTGACCATATATGTATCAAAACCGAAGCTATGAACAACTTCTGCTGCTCTATCAACGGCGTATCCTTTTGCTATGCCACCAAAATTGATCTGCACTTTGTTTTGCTTTTTAAATTCTGGGAGATTTGAGATGTCAATATTTTTCCAACCTGTAGAGGCTAAAAGTGAACTGATACTATCTTCAGGTGGAAGATGTGGTGCGTATTTTTCAAAACCGATTAGTTTAATCAGATTTC
>NBLG01000045.1:755-5116 GCA_002084435.1 Tenericutes bacterium 4572_104 | reverse complement strand
CTTGTATTGAATGAATACATCCGATTTCATTAATTGCATTATCTGAATTAACCCAATCTTTTGTAACTGAATTCCACGTAAATCCATGATTATCAATAACGATATCTTTCTTAGATTTATCTTCCTTAGAAATCCAGTCCCAAGCATATCCAGCTACTGATCGACATAATCCATATTGTTTGTTTTTTATTTTTATTAGTTCCACCATTTGACCTACATCTTCAAATAGCTTAAAGTCATAACCTTTAAAGCTTTGTTTACTCTTTTGAAACCCCGTAAGGATATTTTCCACGTATTGAATATAATCATTTCCACCAAGAACTCTCATTTGTGATTTTAGTGTATAGACAGCGCCGGCAAAATCATAAAATCTCTCTGTTGGTATATCTGCTGGCTTAACACTTTGATTCCCATCATAAAATAGCACAACATGCTTTGCACTTCTTTCAATCCAATCAAGTTGAGTTGTTTTGTGAATGTCCCATCCGTGATTTCTATTGATATTATCATAAGCTCCATAGCCCTGAATACCTTTTCTTCTAGTTAGTCTGTGAGCTTCGTCAATTATCAAAATTTCGTAGTCTTTTTTCACAACATCATTAGGACCTATAACCATAGCTGCTGATAAACCCTTGATATTTTTAAACACAGCTTTCAACGTTTTTCTTAAAGATGTCATGGGCACAACCAAAGCAATACTACTATTATTTATTGCTTTCATTTGAATCAAATACTTCACTAGAAAAACAGCAAGTATTGTTTTGCCAGATCCTGGCTCTCCCTTTATCATATGAGAACTTGCATCTTTTGTTAGAATCGTTTTAGTAATATCTTTTGCAATAAGTAACTGCTCCTCAGTAAGTGCCTTATAAGGTGAAAACTTAAAAAGATCACTATTTCTGATTTGTAATAAAGATTTGTCTGCAAGCTTATTTCGCATAAGCTCTTTCCAAATAAGTTCAAACTTAATATCATGATATAAATCTTTATTATAATAACGATGATTTTGCAATCCACCGTTACCATTTTGAAGCTGAAACTTTCCATCAGCTGACATATGACTAATTAGAAGCGCTTCGATATCAAGAACCGCGGACTTATTAAACTGCTTATCACCTATTATATGAATCCGCTTCAGCTTACTTCTCTCTGGCCTTTTCATATGTTGATTACTTCGTTTATAAACATCTGTAGTTTCACCTACATAAGCTTCTTTATCGCCTTCAAGTATATAAACTACAGGCCAATTATTTCCATAGGTGGACATCTTAACTTTATGTAATTTGCTTTTATCGTATTCGAAACTTTCTACGACTTTCATTTGCTTCACCCTGTCCCCTACAGTTTAAATGCTTTTTGCTCATCCACTATATTTTACGCCATTTATAGGTAAAGTTCAATGCATAAGTCCTATAGTGAAAAATATAAAGATTTTAAATATTTTATTGAATTTTATTTAAGTTCAGATCCTAAAAGCCATTTCAAAACATTTATCTGCTTTATTCCATTATGAGACATTTCTGGATCCTCTACTTCTTCAAGTCTTTCATATCCAACTTGTGCAAGCCATAGTTTAAATGGTTCTGCTTTTGGTGAAGGAATCGACTGAATTAATCTAAATAATTCTTCTGTATTTACCACATCCGTTTTTCTCATTTTGCCATCAGTGGCTTTCATTTTTAAAGCGTGACAATTTGTCACGGTTTCATTTCCTTCTTTTTTTAATCTTTCTTTTAATTTTCTCCAATACGCTGGTGGATTAACACTTTCACTTGTCTTTTCCTCTACAAAAATATCATATTCATCAATCAACCGTTGCTCCATAGTGGTAATAATACCAACATCATCAACCTTTCATTCCCAATCTTCGTAACTATATTGTTCTGGAGCTTCACCTTCTATCTCCCATATCTCACATTCTTGAGAGTGTTCATCCAATATACGTTCCACTGTAATCTTAAAACGCCACTGATCTCCAAAGTCAAACATATACTCGAACTGCATTCCTTCATATAACTTAAGTTCTGCCAAGGTGACTAAATCTGTTTGCCATATTTCATCACGACACTCAGGTGCATAGTACATTACTTTGCATGTTCCTGCACCCATTTGAAAATAATAAAGGTGATCCCTATCAAAATCAATACTCTCTTGTATTAAATCATGTAAATCCTCAAGGGTAAACTGGTCGCCTATTTTTAATCTCCTTATGCAAGAACCAACCATTACTTTAAATTCTATTGTTCGAAGTCCTTTTTCCAATGGATTCGTCCAAAAATTTATTAACTTCTCCTCTATAGCATCAGAGTTTTCTCCCGCTATTTTCTTAACCTCTGACAACACGGTAAATAAATGATCTATAAAGAAAGAAAAGTTGTTTTCAATATCTAATATTTTTTTTAGGGAATATCCTTCTTCACTTTGATACAGTTGTTTTATTCGAAATTTATTTTCTTTTTCTATATCTAGTTCATCTAACCACTCAATACGAATTAATTGAAACAATCCAAAGAGACGTATTTCAGGACTATATCGTTCTCCCCAAGGCGCTTTTACCCTTGTATTATAAGGGTTGGTTAATTTTTCCCCTACCTTATTCATAAGCATAAACAACTGATTTCCCCCAAATGATGAATAAGAATAACTCAAGGCCTCATGATATTCCCCAATCCATACAGAAACCATAAGAATATATTGTTCCATTGCCGACAATTCAGAAAAAAGCTGATATCTCTCGGTTCTTTGAAAGGTCAAGCCTAAACCTTTCTTCTTTAAAACTCGCAAGATATCTGAACGCACCGAAAAGAAATAAAAAAAGTCAATAACGGTATAGTTATCTTGTGTTCTTCCCTTTGATTGAAATTTTTCGCTAACTATATCAAATCGTTGATTTAAAGCATAACAATCCTTTTTTCCAATATGTTCAGTACGCTTTGATAACATCACTTCATTTTCATCCAAATAATCTATAAATTTTTGGTAGTCATTTTTTAATCTTTCGGCTGCATTTTCAAATATATTCATCTTATCTTCCTTTCACTAATCGGAGTCATTTTTTCAATTACCCTTATTCCAAAGTAAGAATAATTCCTTTTGTGCTTTTTAATTCCCGGTATTCATCTTGGAATCCTTTTTTTGCACCACCGCCAAATTTTATGTTAAACGGTGCAATGAGACTGTCATAAATAATTCGTCCTTCAAAGGGAATTAGAACTGTTTGAACCATTAATGGTAGCGCAAAACTCGGGAACATTTCTTCAAAAGGACTTACGATTCCAGTAGCTCCATAGATATTCTTATTTCCCATAAATATGCTATACTTTTTAAGATGTTTAAGTAAGATAAACTTATCTGAAACACAATTTCTCCAACTACTTACAAGTGCTAGATCCGTTTCGGAAAATTGAAGGCAATTACTATCAACTACCTCATCTATTACGGTATTATCTAACCATAATCTGTCACGTATAGGGCTTATTTCTTTTGGATTGATACCGGTTGAGTGACTTAGTTTATTAAGGTCAGGCACGATGTTGAACTTGGTGTTTGTATAGTCTAAAAGTTTAAACCAAATATTATAAAACCGTTTAGCATCTTCTTCATTTAAATTCATTTATTTTTCCCTCATTTTCTAGTTGTATTTTTGAAATAATATTAAACATATCGATATCTTATTTAAACAAAAATCAGCTCTGTCACTACACAATGGCTTTAATCCTAAGGAATAGTCAGACTTTTAGTGTTATTGTATGGTCACAGTCACTCAGTCACTTTTTTCTTTCCATTACCTATCCGTTCAATTACATTCTTTTCTTGCAAAGTTTTTAGTAATTTTACAGCCATTGCTTGGGATAACTTATAATTGGCGACAGGCACCAAGTCCTTATTTTTTAGGTTTATGTTTTTTCGCTTCATATAGATCAACATCTGCACGTTGAATTAGATGTTCTATTGATTCTAGTCTATCATATTGAACAATACCCATGCTTATTGATACTGATTTATCTGTTACCTTATGAATATCTAAATTAAGAATGTCTCTTAATTTTATTGCCAAAAGTTTTGCTTCAAAATTATCAGTACCTGGAAGTAAAATAAGAAATTCATCACCACCATATCTAAATAAAATATCGTTTAATCGAATATTTACTTGAACTATTTTACAACGTTGCTTTAAAACTTCATCCCCTATAATATGTCCATATGTATCATTTACGATTTTAAAATCATCAACATCAAACAATATTAATGACATATTTGTTTTATAGCGACAATCCCACTTCATTTCCAATTCTATAAAATCATACATCTTATTTCTATTGTAAGCCTTTGTCAATTTATCAAAGTAAGTAATTTGATCA
>NBLG01000045.1:0-748 GCA_002084435.1 Tenericutes bacterium 4572_104 | reverse complement strand
ATTTATCAAAGTAAGTAATTTGATCAACTAGAGAGGGCCAAACATTTTCATCAGCAATTTGTTTGTTTACTAAAAACTCGGTCTGTATATTAAAGAGTTCCATCGTTAACTCCATTACAGCACTATAAGATATGCTAATTTCAACACAGCCAATACTTTCATCCTTATAGAATAAAGGATATACAAACCGATAGCCATTTAAAGTCTTACCTTCCTCAAATCGTTCTCCATAATCAAGTCGTCCTATATCTCTAATATCATCTTGCCTCACCATTGCAATATTTTTGTTGTGTTTCAACCCTAGTACTATCTTACTATTATTTGTATGAATTCACAAGAGTTTATTGATTTATGGTTGCTCAATTTAATATATGTTTCTTACCTAATTATTGATTAGCTCATTAAATGATTCTACTTCTTCAAATATTCTTCAAATTAAATAAAAACCTGTATTAATGAAATGACTAAATTATTGTCATTTTATTTAACACAGATTTTTTTATGTTATTAACAACATTTCCGTCCCTATCACGACACAACAGCTGCAATTTCAAAGTATTGTCAGACTCTTTTTGTTATTGTGTGGTCCGTGTCACGAAAATTTGCTTATTCATTCTACCTAATAAGTTTCTAATATTGCTAGTTTAGCATAGTCATAATCGTTATGAATACCTTTGTAAGTAAGTATTTCAGCTAAAGTTTCGCTAACTGTTTCAGTATCTCCAGCTTCTATTGCTACTTTTATTTC
>NBLG01000018.1 GCA_002084435.1 Tenericutes bacterium 4572_104 | reverse complement strand
GCTAATTCTAATTATCACGATGATATTCATTGTAATGCATCAATAGAAAAATTAAGAATAGCTTCAAATAATCATAGTTATGTAGGTAAATTATTATACGCTACCTATGAATTCGGAAGAGAATATCATGATTTTTCTCCTGATAATAGAGTGTATTTTCATTTAGGTGCTGGAGAAGTTAAAATCATTGAATTTTAAATTTTCTGAAAAAGAAGGTAAAAATATGAAAAAAATCAAAAACTATTATAGTTTAGGTGAAGATGTTAATTTACATAACGACAAGGAAATAACCTATGAATTAGATAAAAACCTTAATGATAATTACAGAATAAGAATTAAAAAACCTTTTAAAATAAAAATAACCTATGGTAATCCTAGAAGTAAAGAATACGCTAATAATACCTTGAATAATTTAATAAAAAATAACGAGTTAAAATATGGGCTTATTGAAGATGGACCTAGTTTTAAATTAAGAGGTATTATTGAAGGTTTTTATGGAAAACCTTGGACACATGAAGATAGATTAAATGTTATTAGGTTTTTAAAGAAGGAAAGAATGAATACTTATATGTACGCTCCTAAAGATGATCTATATCACAGAAAAAAATGGAGAGTACCTTATCCTAAAAACGAATTTGCTTTATTAAAGGAATTAATTAAAGAAACTAAAAATAATGATATAGACTTCTATTTTTCTATAAGCCCTGGTAATGATTTTAATTACACTAAAAAAGAAGATTATGATGCTTTATTTAATAAGATTAATGAAGTTTTAAATGAAGGTGTTTGTAATTTTAATTTGCTTTTAGATGATATTGATTATAGTTTAAAGGATTCAGAAAAAAAAGAATTTGAAACACCTGGAAAAGCCCATGCTTATATATCAAATAAATTAAATGGTTATTTAAAAGAAAAATTAAAAGAATATTCTTTAGTAATGTGCCCTACAGAATACTGGCAAAATTACAATACTCCATATAGACAAGATTTAAAAGAAAACCTTGATAAAAATATCAAAGTTTTCTGGACTGGATATAAAGTAGTGCCTGAATATATTCCTAATATAGATGGAGATAACGCCTTAAAATATTTTGGACATGATCTTGTTTTATGGGAGAATTATCCCGTTAATGATATGGCTCCTGATTTACTATTTATGGGTCCGATTGAAAATAGAGGAGATAAATTAGATAAAACCCATATAGGAATGGTTTCTAATCCAATGATTAATTGGTCTCTATCTATTATTCCTTTAAAAACTATAGCTGATTATATGTGGAATCCATCTAATTACAATAAAGAACAATCATATATAAATGCAATTAAAGAATTTTGTGATAATAATGAAGAAATATCTTCTTCATTAATCAATTTTCTAGATAATTTCAGACATTCAATAATTTCATATTATTCAAATAATAAAATAGAAAATTATATTAAAGATGATAGATTAGATAAATTGATAGAATATTATGAATCTATTCTAGAAGATATCGATATAATTAAACAATTAAAAAACAAAAGATTTTTAGAACAGATATCTCCTTGGTTTACAAGATTTGAATTTGATTTTAATTTATTAGTTTTGTATAGAGAAAACAGAATAATTGAATTAGAAGATAAACTTAAACTAACTGAAAGCTTAAAATACACTATTAATTCAAATTACGCTTTAAAATATTTAAAAAACAAAGGAATTTATACAGGAAAAGGTAATAGAAAAGAGAGAATTAATAATTGGGAATAACAACTGAATTCACAGAAATATAGTTGCGAAACGCTCAATCAATGATAAATCAGTTAAGATAGCTTGTAGTATAAATAAGAAATTAAAGCTTCTAATAATTTCACGGTAATACTTTATTAATATTATCAAAAATAGTTGATGTTGTTGTTTTGTTTAAATGAAATTAAATAGATTTCTTCATATTAGAAAATATTCCAATGATAATTATATTTATAGTTTATTAATTTGAAACTATTCTATAAATTAAAAATTTTAGAATTACCAAAATCCTTATGGCATGAATGTCATTTGGATTTTTTTTGAGTTTAATTACTATAATACTAAAAACCCTTTGATTAAGACCTTTTATATCCTTTGCTATCAGTCCAAATATGCTATATTGTCCTTCAATAAAATTGAAATTTATTGGTTTTTTAAAATCAAAACAATAATAATCATTCTTAATTCGGTAGCGGTTTATTAATTTTATTTTTAAATTCGACTTATTATTCATAATGTCACCTTTATCAAAATTATATAACAATAACAAATTTAATTTCAGCTTAGGAAATTTATATTAAATGAGTAAAATAACACACTACTCCATTAGCTTGAAGTATATTCGTTATATTTATGTATATTAGCATAAAAACGCTTCCTTAAATTATTCAGCAAAGATTGGCAAGGAAAAATGAATAGTCTGTTATAATACTTATATGAAATAAATAGATAAAAAAGACTAATTAGAATTAAGAATCATAATATATATTATAGTATGTTTTAATAAATTATAAAGATAAGGAGATTTATTGTGAATAAAATTGATTTAAACTTAAAAGATTTAGACAAAAAAAAGTTATCTGAATTAGATCAATATATTGAGCTTTTAGATGATCCTATAGAACAATTAATAAATGTTCTGCATAGAGCTCAAAACATTTTCGGATACATACCACCTAAACTTCAGTTGTATATTGCAAGAAAATTAAAAATCGGGGCAGCTGAAGTTAATGGCGTAGTAACATTTTACTCTTATTTTACTGAAAAAAAGTCAGGAAAACATGTTATTAGCGTGTGTATGGGAACTGCTTGTTATGTCAAAGGTTCATCCAAAATTTTAACAAAAATTTTTGATGAACTCAAAGTAAAGAAAAACGAGATTACAAGTGACGGATTATTTTCAGTAAAAGATGTTAGGTGTGTTGGAGCTTGTAGCTTAGCTCCTGTTATTACTATTGATGACAAAGTATTTGGACATGTTACGGAAGATAATGTCATTGATATACTAGCAAAATATAGAGGTGATAATAATGGTAATTAAATCGAAGAGGGAATTAACTGAATTAAGAAAATTGTATAAACCCATAATAGATTTACGTGAAAAAGGTTTAGGTAAAAATAAAAATATTGAAATTTTAATTGGCATGGCTACATGTGGAATCGCCTCAGGGGCTAAAGATACTTATAATGAATTAAAAACAATAATCGAGCAAAAAAAAATGACTCATGTAAAATTAATCCAAGTTGGTTGCATTGGTTATTGTTATATGGAACCTACAATACAAGTTTGTATTCCCGGTAAAGAACCTGATCTTTATGGTAAAATCACTTATGACAAAGCTCAGGAATTTATTGATGAAGTTATTATAAAACAAACATACTTAAAAAATAACCTTCTTATTAAGTCTTTTAAAAAATATGGTGCTTCAATATGATTAATAATAGAACTCTATTGATATGTGATGGATTAAGTTGTAAAACACCCCATAAAGTTAAAATGTTTAATTTACTACAAAAAAAGCTTGAAGAAAATGATTTAATAAATACAATTAACTTAGTAAAAACAAGTTGTTTTGGTATTTGTAGTCAAGGACCAATTATTAAAGTATTACCTGATGATATTGTATATGTTAATATAAAAAAAGAAGATTTAGATTTAATTATTACAAATCATCTTCTTCAAAACAATATAGTAGATAAATTATTGTATATAAATCCGTTAACAAAAGAAAAAATCAAAAAAGAAAAAGAATCAAAATTCTATCAAAAGCAATATCGCATTGCTTTAAGAAATTGTGGTTTGATTGATCCAGAAAATATAAATGAATACATTGCAGTTAAAGGCTATGAAGCTTTAGCAACTGTTTTAACTGAAAATACACCACTTGAAGTAATTGATATTATTAAAAAAGCAAAACTAAGAGGACGCGGAGGTGGTGGTTTTCCAACAGGACTAAAATGGGAATTTACTGCTAAACAACCAGGAAATGAAAAATATGTTATTTGTAATGCTGATGAAGGAGATCCAGGTGCATTTATGGACCGAAGCATCCTTGAAGGAGATCCTCATAGTGTATTAGAAGCAATGATAATAGCAGGATATGCAATTGGAGCTAATCAGGGTTTAATTTATTTAAGAGCAGAGTATCCATTAGCCATTAAACGTTTAACAATCGCAATTAATCAAGCAAAAAATTACGGATTTTTAGGGAAAAATATTTTTGAAAGTAATTTCAGTTTTGATATAGAGATTAGACTAGGTGCTGGCGCTTTTGTTTGTGGAGAAGAAACTGCATTAATTCACTCTATGGAAGGAAAACGTGGAGAACCAACCAAAAAACCACCATTTCCAAGTGTTAGTGGTTTTAGATCGAAACCATCATCTGTAAATAACGTTGAAACATTTGCTAATATCCCATCAATCATTTTAAATGGATATGAATGGTTTTCAAGTATTGGAACCGAAAATTCAAAAGGCACAAAAGTTTTTGCTTTAGCGGGAAAAATTAATAATATTGGATTAATTGAAGTTCCAATGGGAACTACTTTACGAGAAATTATATATGATATTGGTGGAGGGATAATCAATAATAAAAAATTTAAAGCCGTTCAATCTGGCGGTCCTTCAGGAGGTGTTATTCCTTTAGAATATTTAGATACACCTATCGATTATGAATCATTAAAAGAAATCGGTAGTATGATGGGTAGTGGAGGGTTAATTGTTCTTGATGAAGATGATGACATGGTTAAATTAGCAAAATTCTATCTAGATTTTACACAAGATGAATCTTGTGGAAAATGTACACCATGTAGAATAGGGACTAAAAGAATGTATGAAATTCTTGATAGATTAACAAAAATGGAAAGTAATCCTGATGATCTTGATATCTTAGAAGATCTAGCGATTAACATCAAAAACTCTTCATTATGTGGTTTAGGTCAAACTGCTCCAAATCCTGTGCTAAGCACAATGGAATTCTTTAAAGAAGAATATGAAGCTTATGCATATAAAACAAAAAAACATACATATTCAATTATCGCAAATAAATGTATTGGCTGCACAAAATGTGCTAAAGTATGTCCCGGTAAATGCAGTCGAGAAACCTTAGGAGGACGTTAGATTATGGTAAATGTTAAGATAAATGGTATCCAGATTCAAGTACCTGAAAAAACAACTGTCTTAGAAGCGGCAAAAAAAGTTGGAATTCATATTCCAACCTTGTGTTACTTAAAACTTGGTGATTTCGGAATAGTGAATAAAGTATCTAGTTGTCGAGTTTGTGTTGTTGAAGAGGTTGGAAAATCAACATTAATTCCATCTTGTTCTTCTGAAGTTTATGAGGGAATGGATATAATTACGAATAGCTCTAAATCATTAAATGCAAGAAGAAACAATCTTGAACTACTATTATCAAACCATCCGTTTGAATGTTTAGTTTGTGAAAAAAATTTAGATTGTGAATTGCAATCTCTCGCAGATGAACTTAATATTAATGAAATACATGCAAAGGGAGAAAAAATGAAATATCCAATAGATCGCTCATCAAATTCTATTGTGAGAGACCCTAATAAATGTATCATGTGTAGGCGTTGTGAAACAATGTGTAACGAAGTTCAAACTGTTGGTGTCCTAAATGCAATTAATCGTGGATTTAGTGTGGTTGTAGCTCCTGCTTTTCATCTAGAATTAGCTTATACTTCCTGCACATATTGTGGTCAATGTGTTGCGGTATGTCCTACCGCAGCATTAACAGAAAGAAACGATATTCAAAAAGTATGGCGTGCTTTAGCAAACGAAAAACGTCATGTTGTTGTTCAGGTCGCGCCTGCAGTTCGCGTTGCAATCGGAGAAATGTTTGGTATGGAACCTGGAACTATATCAACAGGTAAAGTTGTAACTGCATTAAAACGTTTAGGTTTTGATGCAATTTTCGATACTCAATTTGGTGCTGATTTAACAATCATTGAAGAAGCAAATGAATTAGTACACCGAATTCGACATGGTGGAGTTTTACCAATGTTAACATCCTGTTGTCCTGCTTGGGTGAAATTCTTTGAACATCAATTCCCTGATATGTTAGATATTCCATCAACATGTAAATCTCCACAAACAATGTTAGGCGCAATTATTAAAAGCTATTATTTAAAAAATCTTGATATATTACCAAGAAGATTGAAAGTTGTATCAATAATGCCATGTGTTGCAAAAAAGGCAGAAAGTGCTAGACCAGAATTATCTAAAGAAGAGCTTAAAAACGTCGATTATGTTTTATCAACTAGAGAATTTGGTCGTATGATTAAAGAAGCTGGAATCGATTTTGCTGCTCTTGAAGATTCTGAATTTGATTCTTTATTAGGTGAATCTACTGGTGCAGGTGCAATTTTTGGTACCACAGGTGGAGTAATTGAAGCTGCAACAAGAACTGCATATGAGATGTTAACAGGCAAATCACTCGAGGCGGCCAACCATACCATCATGGTGATCAAGAGATTATTAAAAAAAGACAAGAAGCAATTTATAAAATCGATAAATCTCTACCAAGAAGAAAATCACATGAAAACGAAATGGTTTTAAAATTATATGAAGAATATTTAGGAACTCCTTATGGTGAAAAAGCTCATGATTTATTACATACATGTTATGTACCAAAAGAAAGAATCTAGATCTTATTGATAGATAATAAAATATGAAATTAGAAGGAGAACAAAAATGAGCAAATTGCAACTTGAAGAATTGCCAATCGAAATAAATATAAGAAACATTAAATCAAAAGTTATTATTGATAACAATTACATGACGATGAAAAATTTAATTTTAAATTCATACGAGAAAATTCCAGAACACAATGTACCAGTAAACGTCACGTTTTTAGTATTAGATGGTAGAGGCCAAATTACAATTGGGAACAATATTTATGATGTAATAAAAAATAGCATTGTTTTATGTCCGCCTAATACGACTATGTCTGTATCCGCTGGAAAAGAAGGTTTATCCTTTATAAATATTAAAACGCCTGGAATAAAAATTTTAAAATAGTTGATTCGCTTTATTTATATGCAGAGACAAAAGCCTAACATCTGTTTCTTTAAACTTATATACTTAATTTATAGTTTTAATATTGAATATTTAAAAAACAACTTTCAAAAGAGAGTTGTTTTATCGTTTTGCCTATTTTGCTATTGGCTTCTAATAATTACTCATTACAAGTTATCCTCTTATAGAAGAAAAAGCATGTCTACTTTTTAATATCAATTTAAACATCACAAAAAAGGTTTTTTTGATAAATATTGTAATTAATTATGTTTGAATAAGTATATCCATGATGTTAAATTATTTTATTATATTAAAATTTATTTATAAAACTTGTTATTTTTTAACAAAGGTGTATGTTCTAATAGCTCTATAGTTCTTAATAAAACAAGTAAATAAACGATTATTTCAAACGGTGTTTTAATAACTCTTAAAGGAAGCTGAGGAATATAAGGAACACTTCCATGTGTTAATAATACTATCCAATAAGGAGTAAGTACTAAACTGACAAAGAATTGAAGTATGATAATAGAAAAAATCATTCTATGAGCTTTATCATTTTCATTTCTCTTAAGGTAAACAAAGACAAGTAAAATAATAACTCCTATTAATCCAACTATTAATATCATATAAATAACCCATGGTTTCAACGTGATATCAGTTCCAAGTCCTTCTTTTATTAAACTAAGTATTAGTTGAATATTAAATAAACCCCACATGGCCATCGCTAATAAACTAAAAAGTAAAATAGTATTAACGATTAAAAAGAATTTTTTATTCCTTGGTTTTGCCCAATAAATAAGCCCTGGGACAACTCCATAAAGAATCGCATTCAAAGTAAATCCAGGGAAGAAAATTCCCCAATTACCATTGAAAATTAAAAAACCTAATAAATCTTGAATAATAGCTGCGTACAAGCCAATTTTTGGGCCTAATAATATACTTATTATTACAAGAGGCAAATATCCTATTCCTATTTTAATAAGGTTACTAGAACCTGGTGGATATGAAAAAGAAAGTACATTATAAAGTACAATACCTATAGCTGTCATTAGTCCAGCAAATATTAAATTTCTAAGTTTTTCATTATGCATAATAATCACCCTAAGCAAAAATCAATTGGAGTTTGATTTGTTTGAATTAAGAATTTGTTTATTTGACTAAACGGTTTCGCTCCAAAGAAACCGCGATAAGCTGAAAGAGGTGAAGGATGTACATTTTCAATTATTAGATGTTTTTTATTAGTAATTAACTTTTTTTTTGAACGCGCAAATGATCCCCATAAAACAAAAACCATAGGTGTTTCTTTTTCGTTTAATAAAGATATAATATGATTAGTAAAAGTAATCCAACCATAATCACGATGTGATAAAGGTTGGTTCTTTCTTACTGATAAAACAGCATTTAATAATAATACACCAGATTCCCCCCATTTTGTTAAATCTCCTGATGTAGGTTTTTTACAACCTAAATCTGTAATCAATTCAGAAAATATATTTACAAGAGAAGGTGGAGTGTCTATTCCTTTTGGAACGGAAAAAGCAAGTCCCATAGCTTGTCCTGGATTATGATAGGGATCTTGTCCTAAAATTAATACTTTTGTATTTTTATATGAAGATAAGCGAAAAGCATCAAAAACATGGTTTATTGGTGGATAGCAAATATGTTTATTATAATCTTCCTTTACTTTATTAGTTAAACTAATAAAGTATTCTCTATTAAACTCTGGTTCGAGTAATTTATCCCAATCATTACCAATCATTTTATTTTCTGTGCGAACAATTTTGCACCTTACAACCTTTACATTCTAAATCTTCATCACAAACTTCAGGCTTTTCTGTTATACTGTCCCAATAATAAGAGAAAACATATAGCCCAACCAAAAAAACAATAATCACAATAGCAATTATATAATTCCACATTTCAACTAGCCTACTTTCTCAACCATAGATTTGATTGTTTTTAATAAATCTTTTACTTTTCTTTGAGCATCTTCTAAACTAGACCCTATTACTCCTGCATATATTTTAAGTTTAGGTTCAGTCCCAGATGGTCTTAAAACGAACCATGAATTGTCTTTTAAAATATATTTAATAACATTGGATTGATATAAATCAATATCTTCTACTTCATCGCCAATAAAGCGTTTTAATAAGAAATAATCTTCTTTAACAGACACTTCAATTCCATTTATTAGAGATAAGGTTTTAGTTCTAAAATTATTCATTATTTTAGCGATTTTTTCTTGGCCTTCTTTTCCAAGTAAATGAATATTTTCTAAACCTTCATAATAATAACCATATTCTTCAAATATATCATTTAGCTTATCAACGAGAGTTTTTCCTTCTTCATTATGATAAAAATTAGCAGCTTCTGAAATAAATAACATAGCTTGTAAGGAGTCTTTATCTCTTACAAAATCTTTAATAACATAACCATATGATTCTTCATAGCCAAATATAAATTCTCGCTCATCTTTTTCTAAAAATCTCGCTTGTTCACCAATAAATTTAAATCCCGTTAAAGTAGAAAATACATCCATTCCGAAACTTCTCGCAATTTTAGCACCTAAATCAGAGGTTACGATTGTATTAAATACAACCCCTTTTTTAGGTAATTTAGCTGTTTTCTTTAATTCATTTAACAAATAATATATCATGATAGCTCCAGTTTGATTACCATTTAGATATATAAATTCATCATTATGCTTTACAGCTATACCTAATCTATCCGCATCCGGATCAGTAGCTATCAATAAATCGGCATTGATTGCCCTACCTAAGTCTTCAGCTAATTTAAAAGCTGATTTCTCTTCAGGATTTGGAAGTTTTACAGTTGAAAACATGGGATCATGAACCATTTGTTCTTTCACTGGATAAACCAAATACCCCATTTCCTTCAACAATCTAGAACCGAGTTCTGCGCTAGTTCCATGTAATGGAGTAAAGACTATTTTTAACGGTTTTTCTATTTCGGGATAAATTGAAACAGTTTTTACAGCATTAAGATATGACACGTCCATATCCTCGCCTAAAAATTCTACCAAATTATTAGCTAATAAATCAGTGAAATCTAATACTTCAATGGAAAATAAATCAGTAATTTCGTTGACATAACCTATTATCTCATTTGCGTAATTTGGTGTAAACTGGCAGCCAAATTCATCATAAATTTTATATCCATTATATTGAGGCGGATTATGACTAGCTGTAATAACAATACCAGCTAAAGCATGAGTTTCTCTAACCGCAAAGCTTAACTCAGGTGTTGGTCTTAAATCATGAAACAAGTAGCTCTTAATTCCATATGCACCCAAAACCATAGCTGATTCTTTGGCAAATTCTTTTGACATCTTACGATTATCATGAGCTATTACTACTCCTCTAGATAGTTCGCTTTTTTCATATGTTTTACATAAGTATTTAGCTAATCCAGCATTCGCTCTTCGTATTGTATAGATATTTAAACGATTAGTTCCAGCACTTAAAACTCCTCTCATTCCTCCAGTTCCAAATGATAGGTTGGTATAAAACATATCTTCGAGTTCTTTATCTGTTTTTCCTTCCAAATCTTTTCTAACAAACGTATCTAATTTTTGATATTGAAGCCACTCTTCATAGACTTTTTTCCACATATTAGTTTCCTTTCATAGAAAATACTTTTGATAAAACAAAAGTATTTTAAAGTATGTAATCTACTATATTTTCTTTTCTTGGTTTTGGTTCTTGTTCATCTTCGGCAGGATATCCAAAACAAATTGAAATATCATTTTCATAGTTTTCAGGGATTTTTAATGCTCGATTTATATCAGCCTTGTTTTTTTGGCGATACATATATCTTGTCTCACCAATTATACAAGAACCAATCCCCATAGATTTTGCGGCTAAAGCCATATTTTCTACAACACATCCTGCATTAATTTCAGAATATCCTTCAATTTTAGAACTTATTATTATCACTACAGGTGCGTGATAAAAAATATGATATCCTTCTTCTTTACCAATTCCAAGCTTTGCCATACCTTCTAAGGCTAAGCGATTCATCTCTTCTATCATTTCGGCATTAGTAACCACAGTGAAATGCCAGTTTTGTCTATTTTTAGCACTAGGTGCATACATACCACATTTCACAATAGTTTTAATTTCCTCTTCAGTTAACATGTTAGGCAAATAATTCCTTACACTACGTCTTTTTAAAATCAAATCAACTGTCTCATTCATAAGAAATCTCCTCCTATAAATCAATTAGCATTTTAATCAAGTTATTACATGATTCATATACTTCCAATGTTTTACTAGCCACAAGCTTTCCAAAATTAATTGCTTCATGAATGTTCTTATTATTATTTAAGTAAAATATAATTCCAGCTAATAAAGCATCTCCAGCTCCCATTGTGCTTTTAATATCTTTAACTTCCTTTACTTCGCTTTGATAAATAACATCTCCATCATTGTAAACAATGGGTTTATTAGATGTAGATATTATACAATTTTTAACTCCTAAATCTAATATTTTTTTAATATCTTTGATTATATCACAATTATTTATATTTGCTAGAGCATTTAATTCATAATCATTAATTTTTAATAAATCGATATAGGATAATACTTTTTTAATTCTTAAAACTTTAGTTTGTGAAACTCCATCTACATATATTGTTTTATTTTTATAACGTGTAATTAAATAATTCAATGTTTTTTCATTTAAGTTAGTGTCAAACACTAAAACATCAAATGTATTAATATATTCATCTAGAGGATAAAAATCTGATATGTTTAAAGATTCAAACGAACTCATATCATTAATTCCTGTAATTAAATCGCCATACTTGTCGTGGACTGCTAGATATATATTCGATTTTATATTTTTTTCAATAGAATAAGATATATCGATTCCTAGTTTTTTAAATTCTAATCTTTCTAAATCTGAAAAAAAGTCACTGCCTATTAATGTTAAAAAAGCAACATCTTCACCTAAATTTAATAAATTAGTAGCGATGTTTTTCGCAACTCCACCTAAAGAAATTGATATGTTTCCTATATTAGATTCTTTTTCAATTATATCTTTTTTTGATAAACCAATAATATCTATATTGGTTGCGCCTATTACAAGAGTTTTCATTCTAAGATATCAGTGAAGATATAATCAACATCATATTTTATAAGTTTCTCAGCCAATGATTTGTCATTCACAACCTCAACACTCACTTTAAGTCCTAATAAATGCATTTTTTTTACAATTTCTTTATCAAAATTATTAACTTCTATATGAAGATTAAATCCATTTTTTTTACAAAAATCAAATGTTTCTTCATCCACTTTTTTCACAGCTAAAAAAATATTATTTTTGGTATTTTTCTTTAAATACAGAAGATTTTTGCGATTATCAGAAATTAAATATATAGAATTAGAATATTTCTCCATTTCATATATAATACTATCTAAATGATTATGTTTTAAATATTTACCTAATCTTAAAAAAGCAGCTTTTCTATATGTCGAAGTAATAGCTAAAAAATCAGAGAATAAAGGAATAAATAAATTAGAATTTAAATTAGCGGTTTTTCGGTCAACTAAAGCAAATTTCTTTAGTTCATCATAACTGAAGCTGGGGATATAAAGATTTAATAATCCAAGGCGCAACAATGTATCATCTCTCGTGACTATTATTTTATTATCTTTAGAAACATTTAGATCAGTACTGATTCCAAAATATGCCCTATTAGCCGCGGCTAAAAAAGCAAAAATAGTATTTTCTGTTTCTATTCCACTCAGACCTCTGTTCGCAATCATTCCTTTAAAATATTTGTCAATTTTTATTGTATTCATATTTTCCGCCTTTGTCTAAATGTATATAAATATTTTACCATAAATATTATTTTTATGAATACGATTTTAAAAAAATCAGTTTTTTGGTAAGATGTTTATAAAAGGAGATGATTTAATGCTTTATTCTGAACTCGGATTTGATTTTTCTAATATTAATACTTGCGCAATATATAAAAAAAATAATTTATTGAAATTAATTTTATTTATTTTGATATTTACATTTTTTTCGTTATTTTTAACTTTCTTTATTCTATATCTATTTCGAATAGATATGAATTTCAATGGGGTTTCTAGGCATTTTAATGATCCAATTTATCAAAACTTTTTTTATAAATTTTTCACTATTATAGGGCTTATAATTTTAATTTCTATATTCCTTTTAATCGTTACTAAATTTCAAAAAAGAAATTTATATATCGTCGTTGACAAAGATATTCATTTGAATAAATTTTACTATATATTTGACAAACGTCTTAATATAGAAATATATTTTAGCGATGAATTAGCGATACTTTATAAATCAAGTTATGATAAAATTGAAGTTCATAAAGATTTGGATAAGATTGATTTTATTAAAGAAAAATATATATTTTGGCTCAACTTTAATAAAGCCAAAATTGATAATATTAAAAGAAAAGAAAAGAAGACTGTTTTTAAATTGCATGATGATATATCTAATAGATTTTTAAGCGTTTATAAGAAATATATTTTCAGCAATTTTATTCAAAACTTTCCCACAAAAATATTAGAGTATATATATATCCGTTCAGGCAACAGCAATCGAATTAAATCAATCTCTGTTTATTATCTTGAAAGCATAAACCAGCATGTTTCATACACTATTCATCCTAAAATAAAAAAATCTTTGTCTGAAATTTAAGACAAAGAATTTAATACTTCTAATACATCGGTTGAACCTTCTTTTATATATTCAACCTGATGATCTACAATTTTAACTATTGAAGGCGTATGAGTTACATTAATCGATTCACATATATCATCTACTCCATGTACATCAATTAAATAAATCTTATCATTTTCGAGAAGTTCTATCTTTGATAGGACTTCATTTTTTATTTGATTACAAGCATAACAAGCTTCTTGAAAATAATACAGATAATAAACTGAATAATTTTGAGTCAATTGTTCATCAGCGTTAGTAATCATTAAATCAGAAAAATCATCATAATTTTTAGTTGATGTATTTGTTGTGGTTGTAGCTGTATTTGCTGATGGGTTTATTAAAGCCAAAGAATTACAACCTGTAAGAAATATAGTCAAAAATATTATTAAGATTAAACGTTTCATAACTTACCTTCTTCTTTTTTAAAAAATATTTGTTTTAAGTGAATAAAATCTCTTCCATGTAAGATTTATTAAAAAAGCATCTAAACTCCATTTTATGAAATTAAATATACCAAATACAGTTAGAACTTCTTTAAATGACATATCTATTTTATAAATTATTGGTAAATTGATATATTGATTAAATAATACCATTAATACGGTTGTTAATGCAACACCTAAAATTGTAAGCCATAATATAGAAATATGATTAATTCCTCTCGCTTTTCTATCTTTATTTAAGTATATAGCGGTAGGTAATATAAATATCATAGTCGCTAAAAAATTAACCATTTCATCTAATAAAGGAATTAAAGGAGGTGTACCTGGCATTAAAAAATGTAAAATATTGGTTAAGAGAGATACAATAACCGCTGTTTTAAAGTCAAACCATAAAAGCGTCACAAAAATAACCAAGGCAGAAAATTCAACTTTTAAAAAAATAAACCCAGGTATAATTGAAAATCCAAGTATCATAAGGACACTTGCCATTCCAACTATTATTCCTAAAAACGCAGTCATTTTTGTGTTTAATTTATTGTTTTTCTTAGTATTCTTTTTAAAGAAATATATTAATAACATAATCAATGAATATCCAATCAATAAAGCTGCATCATAAATCAGTATACTTTTTAGAGAATTGTTATTTAACCACAATCCTATTGTTAAGCCTATAATAACAAAAACAATAGAAATCACTGATAAGTTTAATATTTTCTTAGCTTCCTTTAGATTTTTGTAGATTAAAAACATTAATCCTAAAGCTAAAGCAACTGAAATCCCAACCATAAAATAAACCCAAAAATTCATTGTATTTACCTCCATAAAAAAATAAAAATGCACGAAAATCGGGCATTTTTCTTGCGAAAATACTTCTTCCATCCAGACTTTAACTGTCGGTTTAGGAATTTCACCTAATCATGCCTAAGCTCGCGGACTTTTACCGCCGGTAGGGAATTTCGCCCTGCCCTGAAGTTTTCTAATTTAATTATATTATATTTTAAAAATAAGTCAAATATATTTAATGATTTTTTGCGACACATCTTAATATTGATGCATCCATTCCTTTAATCTTTAGTGGTAGTCCAATAAAATCAACTATCTTGTTTAGTTTTTTTAAATTTGTTAAATTTTCAATTATAAATATATCGTTACCTAGTAAATCCCTATGCATTTGCAAGAAATTTTCATTTTCGTATTCAGGTGAAGGAATATCTAGTCCTAATACCTGAATATTATGTTTTTTTAAAAGTTCTAAAATATTTTTTTGAAACTTAGGATAAGAATAATATTTATCAGTATTTAAATACTTAGCCCAATCTAAATCTAAAATTAATATAGAAATAGAATCCCCTGTTTTTAATGTAATTGATGAAGTTTGAATTATATTATTAATAATTATAGGTTTTATAACATAGGCTAAACCAATAAATTTAGAAAAATCTATTGTTTCTAATGAATCTCCATCTTTAAAGACATGTTTTTTTGTGTCTAAATGAGTGCCTACATGCATGTTTGTGGTGATTTGTTTAATATGATATTTATCTTTCTCTATAGTTTTTAAGTCTTTTAAAACAATTAACTCATCACCGGGAAAAACTTGATAAAATTCATCAATTAATACTGTTAAATCAATCCAAGGATTCATCTTTATCTCCTTTTAAATCAAGGGCTTTACATGCCAAATGTTATTAGCGTATTCCATAATAGCTCTATCAGAAGCGAAAATACCACTTTTAGCTATATTAACAATTGCTTTTTTTGCCCAATCATTTTTATTTTTGAATGCTTGATTAGCCTTGTAGTGAGCTAACTTATATGCTTGATAATCTTTTAAGACAAAATATCTATCAGTGTATACTAAGTTATCGTATATGTCTTTGAATTCATTTTGATTTTCCTTTTCAAAGAAACCATTCACTAATTGATCCAATAAATAATGAAGTTCTGAATCATTCTGATATATTTCACTAGGATTATAGCCCCCATTATGTAATAAATTATTAACTTCATCAGAATTCATACCAAAAATAAAGATATTATCTTTTCCTACTAAATCATAAATTTCAACGTTAGCTCCATCTAGAGTCCCTAGAGTTAAAGCTCCATTCATCATAAACTTCATATTTCCAGTTCCTGAAGCTTCTTTTGAAGCAGTTGATATTTGTTCGGAAATATCAGCCGCGGGCATTATTATTTCTGCGTAACTAACATTATAGTTTTCTATGAATACAACTTTTAAATACTTGTTTGTTTCTTCATCCTTGTTTACTTTATCTGCGATGGTATTAATAAGTTTAATAACTTTTTTTGCGAAATAATATGTAGCCGCTGCTTTAGCTCCAAATATAAATGTATGAGGTTCATATTGATTGCGAAATTCTTTATTATTTTTTAATTCAAAATAAATAGACATAATATGTAAAGCATTCATCAATTGACGTTTGTATTCATGAAGGCGTTTAACTTGAATATCAAAAACAGAATTTATATCTAATTCTATACCTTGTTCTTCATATATACGCTTTGCAAGTTGAGCTTTCTTTATTTGTTTTATTTCTAAAAATCTTTTTTGCAAAACTTCATCATCTTTGTATAATAATAATTTTTCTAATTGTGAAGGTTTCTTCTTAAATCCCGGTCCTATATATTCTTCAATTAAACTTGTTAATTCTTTATTTGAATGCAATAACCATCTTCGATGAGTTATTCCATTAGTTACATTATGAAATTTATCTGGATATAAATTATAAAAATCTTTCATTTCGATATTCTTTAAAATGTCAGTATGTAGTTTAGCCACTCCATTAACTGAATATCCAGCAACAATACAAAGATTCGCCATTTTTATCAAACCATTTTCAATGATAGATAAATTATTGATTAATTCAGTTTTTGAATATCCGTATTTATCAAGTAAATCTAATTGAAAACGGCGATTGATTTCTTCGATTAGTTGGTAAATTCTTGGTAATAGTGGTTTTAAAATATCAACTGGCCATTTTTCTAAAGCTTCTGCTAGAATTGTATGGTTTGTATAAGCTACAGATTTAGTAACTATTTCCCAAGCTTCATCCCATTCCATATGTTGTTCATCTAATAAAATCCTCATCAATTCAGGAATAACCAATGTTGGATGTGTATCATTTATATGAAAGACAACATAGTCTGATAAATTTTTTAGAGTACCATATTTCTTTAAGTGAGCATTAGTAATACTCTTTACACCAGCAGCTGAAAAGAAATATTGTTGTTTTAAACGAAGTTGTTTTCCCTCACGAGTTGTATCATCGGGATATAATATTCCTGATATTTTTTGTAATTCAGTTTCATAAGTAAAAGGACTTTTCCCTTTAGGAAATGATTTTGAAGGTTCTGCGTTCCAAAGCCTTAGATAATTAACAATTCCATTTCCATCTCCAACAATTGGCACATCATAAGGAACTGCCTTTATATATTCGTTAGGATAGTAGACAAAACCTTTACCATCTTCATAATTTATATGACCAAAATAAGGGATATCAACCGCTTCTTCTTCCCTTCTGATTTCCCAAACATAACCATCACTCAACCAATTATCTGGAAGTTCTTCTTGATACCCATCAATTATTTTTTGGCGAAATAATCCATAGCGGTATCTAATACAGTTTCCGTATCCCGGAATACCAAGTGACGCCATTGAATCTAAATAACAAGCAGCGAGTCTTCCTAAGCCTCCATTGCCAAGTCCTGGATCTGATTCATAATGCTCAACTTCATTTAAATCTAATCCTAAGTCAGAAAAAGCATTCTCTACTAAATCATGAATATTCATATTCATTAAATTGTTAGTGATTAGTCTACCCATTAAAAATTCCATAGAAAAATAATAGACTTTTTTCTGATCTTTTTTTTCTAATAATTTATTTGTTTTAAACCAATCTTTGGATATTTCTTCTCTTAACAATGTACCTAATATATTATATCTTTCTCTAATTGTGGAATTAGAGATATCTTTTAAATATGTTTTTTTAAGTCTTGTCTTAAATTCTTTTATAAAACTTTCTTTTGTTTTAAAAACACCTGTTTTCATACTTACACCTCGCATTTTATTATACCATTATTACATGAGTTATATATCATGTCAATATGATACTGTTTCCATGTTTATCTAGATAATTCGGTACAATTCTATATACTCTTTAGCTGTATCTTCTAAAGAAAAATTTGAATTCATTGCATTTATGATTAGTTGACGCCAATCATCTTTTAGATAAGCATATATGTGAAAGGCGTTATTAATTTGAAATACTAAATCTCTAACATCATAGTTAAAAAACTTGAAACCATTTCCTCTTTTACTAGATAAATCATATCCTTCAACAGTATCATTTAATCCTCCTGTTTGACGAACTATAGGAATAGTTCCATATTTTAAGGCAATCATCTGTCCTATACCGCAAGGTTCATAACGTGATGGCATTAAAAACGCATCGGCTCCAGCATAGATAAAGCTAGGTTTAGTCGCATCATAAGTTAGATTAAGACTTACTCTATTTGGAAATTTATCCTTAAGTTTTAATAATCTTTCAAGGTATTTTTCTTCTCCAGTTCCTAAAATTACAAATTCGATAAGTTCATTTTTTAAGACTTCGAATAAAGCGGGTATTAAGATATCAAAACCTTTTTGTTCTACTATTCTAGTAACCATTCCTAAAACAAAATATTGTTCTCCAATATCTAACCCAACTTGTTTTTGTAATTCTA
The DNA here is from genome assembly GCA_002084435.1 of Tenericutes bacterium 4572_104. The sequence goes on along the minus strand of NBLG01000018.1, from coordinate 609 downwards.
ACTTATTTATCGGCAAAGCTTCGAATACATTTACTAAATTATATCTCATTTTAATTTCTAAATCTAAATTAGGAGATACATCCGCTTCTAATCCATTTAATACTCCGTAAAAATCTCTTTCTCTACGATTAATGATATCTACTAGATTTTTACTGTAATACTCGTATCTTAATTCACTTCTATAGGTTTCAGAAACTGTGGATATTTTAGTTGCGTTCGTTAATCCAACTTCCATAAAATTAATTTTATTGTATCCTGGTTTTTTAACCCCATTAATACCTAATCTATTATAAATCTTATCACTATAGATACCTTGATACTCTATATTATGAATTGTCATTAATGTCTTATAATCTAGATTTTTGTTTTTTAATATGATTGGCAATAAACCTGTATGCCAATCATGAATATGAATAATATTAGGCGCTTGATCTAAACTTTCAATAAATTCGATAACCGCTAAAGAGAGAAATGCAAAGCGGTCACCATCATCACTATATCCATATATCTTCTCGCGGTCAAAAAAATCATAGGAATCTATAAAGAAATAAGCAGTGTTTTGATTATTTAACTGATACAAATTTACATGATATTCATGATTATCATAAA
>NBLG01000017.1 GCA_002084435.1 Tenericutes bacterium 4572_104 | reverse complement strand
AAAATTTTGTGATAATTGTAAATTCTATATAACAAATGTATAGATAATAATATGTATTTGTTTTTTCTAATCAAACAAGATAATGAAAAGGAGTTGCTAAATCAGACCATAATATATTTGATTTTGTGTAAAAAGATAATGGCAAACAGACAAACTATAAGAACAGAAAGAAATATATTCAATGCATTGTTTAGAATTATGCAATTAAAGAATTTCAATACAATTAAAGTTGTTGAGATTGTTGAAGAAGCAGATGTTGCAAGACTTACATTCTATCGACATTTTTCTTCTAAAGAAGATATTATATTGAAGAAAATAAAAGAAATTATTAAATGTATAAATGATGAGTTAAACACTAGAAATAATATTAACTTAAAAGAATCGTTACATATAGTCATTAACGTATTTGAAAAATACATTAGTTTTTTTACTTTATTGATAAAAAATAATTTAGAAGGATTGGTTGTACAATCCTTTAAAAAAGATATTTATTCAATAATAAAGAAAGTATTCTTGATTAATAATACGAATAAATATTTGGAGAAATTTTACGAAGGAGCATTTGTTTACGTTATTATTGAATGGTTAAGTAACGACGATGAATCGGGTAAAGTTTTTTTTGAAAAAGCATATAGGTTATTTTCGTCAATTGATGTAAACTATAGTTAGAACTTGCGTGATATATTTGAAAATAATGTTTTATAATAATAGAAAGGATATAAAATGAGTAAATTAGGATTGTGTTTATCAGGTGGAGGAGCTAGAGGGGCGTACCAAATTGGAGCCATAAAGGCTTTAGAAGAATTTGGAATTCTTCAAAAAGTACAAGTTTTTTCTGGAGTTTCAATAGGAGCTGTAAATGCAATTTTTATCGCTTCTACGCCAGTTGATGTTGCAAAAGATATTTGGATGAATATTCCTGAAAATCCTTTGGGAGAAAAAACATCAATGATTGAAAAGATTAAAAAAAATGGTTTTAGAGTTATCGATAGTGGATTATTCTCATTGGAAAAACTTGATGAAATATTATCTGAGAATATAGATTTTAAAAAAATACAAAAAGCAAATGTTTTTATTGCAATATCAGATACGGGAGAATCAGACAAAAGCATTTTGGGGTTATTCAAATCTACATTTGATCATTATATAAAGAAAGATTCTAAGGCTGTTTATGTACCGATAAATGAATTAGATAGGAAATTACAAATAGAAACAATAAAAGCATCATGTTCAATTCCAATTGTTTTCCCACCTGTAGTTAATAATAATAAAAAATATGTAGATGGTGGATATTTCGATAACACACCTATCCAACCACTTGTTGATTTTGGCTGTGACGAAGTAATATGTATTAAAATAGCGTTTGCTAATCATTTCAGAGATTTGAAAAAAAAGTATCCTAATATAAAAATTCATGAAATTAAAAGCAATAAAAGACTTGGTGGTGTATTAAATTTCACTTCAAAACATTCTAGAGAGCTTTATCAATTGGGATATGATGATGCAATTAACTATATAAAAACACACGAAATAATAACGAAGTAATTTAAAACATTTACATTAATTTGATAATATTAAAAATTGAATTTATAAAGAGATAAAAAAGAAAATTAGGTAAGAATAAGTAAAAACCGGACTCGATAGATGAAATGATAAGATGTTAGTAGACTGATATAATACCTTTAAAGTAGACACTATAAAAAAAGAAAGTAATCTTTTAAGAAAAAGGGTTATGAGTAAAAGATTATAGTAAGATACTTTGGAGGTATTTTTATATGGGAAGAAGTAAGATATATTTTATATAAAAGCTTCCTTAAATATACGCAAAAAGGCACGATTTGTGCCTTTTTATATTTTAAAATAAATTAACTTATAAATCTAATCAGATTTTTATCTTTTTAAATATTCTTCACAAATATCAATAAAATATTTATGAACTGTTAAATTACTAGTTAACTCTGGATGAAACGCAGTTACTAATTGATTGTTTTCTCTAGCAGCTATTATCTTATTATCATGAACTGAAAGAATTTCAACGTCCTTACCTGTTTTTTCAATAAAAGGTGCTCTAATAAATACAAAAGGAACATTATTTATTCCATTAAATGAACCTACTGTTTTAAAACTTCCGAGTTGACGTCCATATGCATTTTTAACCGCAGTTATATTCATCGTTTGTAAATATGGATTACTGTGGTTTTTTACTTCTTTTGCGAGTAACAATAAACCTGCACAAGTTCCAAATACAGGAAGTCCTGATTCAATTTTATTTCTTACAATATCAAGCATTTCTAAGTCTACTAATAATTTATACATTGTGGTTGATTCCCCACCTGGAAGAATCAAACCATCCATTGATTTATTTAAATCTTTCTTTTGTCTTATTTCAAAAACATCAACATTTAGCGCTTTTAACATATTTGCGTGTTCTATAAAAGCTCCTTGAAGTGCTAAAATACCTATTTGCATAAATTATTCTCCGCGTTCTCTCATTAAAAGTTCTATCTCTTCTTCATTAATTCCAACCATAGCTTCGCCTAAGTCTTCGCTAATTTCAGCTAATACTTTAGGATCTTTATAATTAGTTACTGCTTTAACAATAGCTTGAGCTCTCTTCTCAGGATTCCCTGATTTAAAAATACCTGAACCTACAAATACTCCTTCAGCTCCCAGTTGCATCATAAGTGCCGCATCTGCAGGAGTAGCTACACCACCAGCTGCGAAGTTTACTACAGGAAGTTTCTTAAAATCATGAACATATTTAACTAAATCATAAGATACCTGTAATTCTTTTGCTTTATTAAATAATTCATCTTCTCTTAAAGATGCCACATTTCTAATTTCAGCTTGGATTAAACGCATATGTTTTACCGCTTGAATGACATCTCCTGTACCAGGTTCACCTTTAGTACGAATCATAGCTGCGCCTTCATCAATTCTTCTCAAAGCTTCTCCTAAGTTTTTCGCTCCGCAAACAAAAGGAACTTTAAATTCATGTTTATTTATATGATAGATATCATCTGCTGGAGATAAAACCTCAGATTCATCTATATAATCAATCTCTAAAGCTTCTAAAATCTGAGCCTCTACAAAATGTCCAATTCTAACTTTAGCCATTACAGGTATAGTCACAGCTTCTTGAATTTCTTTTATTAATAAAGGATCACTCATTCTAGAGACTCCACCAGCTGCACGGATATCAGCGGGAATTCTTTCTAAAGCCATAACTGCGCAAGCTCCAGCTTTTTCAGCTATTTTTGCTTGAGAAGCATTAGTCACATCCATAATTACTCCGCCCTTTAACATTTGAGCCAATTCTTTGTTTAATTCATAACGTTCGTTTTTCATAATATTTCCTCCTTCATCTTGACAAATCTAGTTACACACTATATTATACAGGTGAACTGGTATGTTTTAAATGGCCAGATTATAAAATATTAATAAGGTCAGATAGGAGAAACTATGATAACAATATTTTTTGATTCTAAATCCAAGATTCCTAAGTATGAACAGTTATATAGACATATAAAACAAGCTATAGAACAAAACGAATTAAAAGCTGATGAAAAACTACCTTCAAAAAGAAAATTGGCTCAACACTTAAAGTTAAGTGTAGTTACAGTAGAAACTGCATATAATCAATTGATTGCGGAAGGGTACATTAAATCAATCCCAAAATCAGGATTTTATGTTTTGCCATATGTTATGTTAAATCCAATAAGTAAAAAACAGTATGAATTATCAAAACCATTGAGAAAACTCAAATCATCTTATAGAGTAGATTTTAAAACAAACAAGGTTGATGTTATTAATTTTCCCTATGAAAAATTAGCTAAAATCGAAAGAGAAGTAATGTTGGATAGCTATCCAAATATGATTAATACAAGCGATTATTTAGGACTTTATTCTTTAAGAGAAAATATATCTAAAGTTTTATTTGAATATCGAGGAATTGAAACCAATCCAGAATCTATTGTAATAGGTTCTGGATCAGAACATTTGATTTCTTTAATTGTTTTATTACTAGGAAGAGAAAACATTTTTGGAGTAGAAGAACCTGGTTATCTAAAGAACTACCATCTATATCATGATTATGGAGCCAAGGCGAAAACAATTTCCTTAGATGATCAAGGAATAGATATTAAAGACATTGGTAATGCTAATGTTGTTCATGTAACTCCAAGCCATCAATTCCCTAGTGGAAAAGTAACCACAATATCAAGGAGAATGGAACTGTTAAACTGGGCTATGGGAAAAAAAGATAGATATATAATAGAAGATGATTACGATTCAGAATTTCGTTTCTCAGGAATTCCAATCCCAGCGATGAAGAGTTTGGATAAATTAGATCAAGTAATCTATATGAATTCCTTTTCAAAATCTCTTTCACCTTCTTTTAGGGTAAGCTTTATGGTTTTGCCTGATAAATTGATGAAAAAATACCATGAATCATATCCATACTTTACCTGTTCAGTTCCAGTCCAAACTCAATTAGTTCTAAAAGAATTTATCGAAAAAAAGGAATATGAAAAACATTTAAACAGAATGAAAATAATTTATCGTAATAAAAGAGATTTATTAATTGACCTATTACAATCATCTAGATTTAATGAACATATAGAAATTATAGGTGAAGAAAGTGGCTTGCATTTTTTATTAAAACTAAAAACTAATAACCGAGTTAATGTTTTTATTGAGTCAGCTAAAAAACGTGGAATTAGATTGTATGGAATACATGAATATTGTCTTGAAAAATCATCCGATATAAATGAAAAAATGCTAGTTTTAGGATATTCTCATTTAAAGGTTCGAGACATGAAATTCGCTATTAAAGAGTTAGAAATAGCTTGGGAAAAATTATTTTAATATTTACTAAAAATTTTTACTGTAATGTAAGCGTTTTTATGGTAAAATAATATTTGGAAAGTGGTGAAATAATGAGAATTAAAGAACATCCGATTTTATCTTTTGAAAAAAAGAAAGAAATTCATTTTACATTTAACGGTAAAGATTTAGTTGGATATGAAGGTGATACAATAGCCGCTGCCCTTCATGATAATGGTATAATGCATTTTTCTAACAGTATTAAACTAAAACGTCCAAGAGGTTTTTATTGTGCAATTGGAAATTGTGGTTCTTGTAATATGACAGTTGATGGAACTCCTAATGTTAAGACTTGTTTAACTCGTTTAGTTGAAGGAATGATTGTAGAATCAGAAGTTGATGAGGTATGGATAGATGATTAAACGGGATTTAGTAATTGTTGGGGCCGGGCCAGCTGGTCTCTCTGCGGCTAAAATTGCATTAGAAGCTGGTCTAAATGTTACTATAATTGAGAGAGCTCATGTTTTAGGAGGGCAATTAGTTAAACAAACTCATAAGTTTTTTGGCTCAAAAAGTGAGTATGCTAAAACAAGGGGAATTGATATAGCTAAAATTCTCATTGAAGATTTAGAAGAATATAAAAATAGATTAGAAATATTAACTGACGCTACAGTTGTCGGAATGTACCCTGATTATATGATAACTGTATATAAAGAAAATCAATATTTAAAATATAAAGCAAATTCAATAATAATCGCTACAGGTGCTTCAGAGAAATTTCTAGCATTTGAAAACAATGATTTACCAGGGATTTACGGCGCTGGAGCGGTTCAAACTTTAATGAATCAATATGGAATAATGCCAGCTAAAGAAGTAGTTATGGTTGGTAGTGGTAATATTGGACTTATTGTCAGCTATCAATTAATCCAAGCTGGTGTTAAGGTAAAGGCCGTGTTAGAGGCATCTAGTCATATAGGAGGCTATTTAGTTCACGCTGCTAAACTAGTTCGTTTAGGAGTGCCTATTCTGACTAGGACAACTGTAAAAAGAGCGAATGGAAAGAAAAGATTGGAATCAATAGAAACAATTAAACTAGATGATTCTTGGAAAGAAATACCAGGAACTGAAACTAAAATTAATTGCGATGCATTATGTATATCTGTAGGCCTAACTCCATTACATCAGTTATTATCCATGGCTAATATAGATATGGTTTATATAAGTGAACTAGGTGGTTTAGTACCTAAAAAGAACGAAGACTATGAAACTTCAATGTCTTATGTTTTTGCGTGCGGAGATGTTACAGGAATTGAAGAAGCATCTAGTGCGATGATAGAAGGTAAGATTGCTGGACTTATGGCTTCAAAAGCTTTGAATAAACCACATAAAGATTTTGAAGAGTTAAAAGAAAAATATTTTGAACAATTAAATAATTTAAGACAAGGACCATTTGGAAAGAAAATACGCCTTGGTTTAAAAAAGGTTGGTGAAGGAAATTGTTAGAAGTTAAGGGATATCCAACAAAAGATCAGGTTAAAGAAAAGTTTCCAACCGACTTAATTAAACCGAAAGCAATTATTGAGTGCTACCAAGAAATACCTTGTAATCCTTGTGAAACAAGCTGTCCATTTGACGCTATTACTATAGGAAGAGATATAAACAAACGCCCTGTAATTGATTTTGATAAATGTACAGGTTGTGGAGTTTGTGTTTACTCTTGTCCAGGACTTGCGATAATGGTGGCTAATGTTAAAGATGATTTAGCTTATTATAAAATACCTTATGAGTTACTACCACTACCAAAAAAAGGTGATATATGGCAAGGAATTAACCGAAAAGGAGAAGTGCTTTGTGACGCAACTATTTTAAATGTTATCAAAAATAAAAGCACAGATAGAACAGCTGTAATACATGTATCTGTACCTAAAAAATATCTTTATGACTTTATTACAATAAGGAGTCCAAAATGAGCGAATCTGATATAATAGTTTGTCGCTGTGAAGATGTTACACTAGCTGACGTTCGTAAATGTTTAAAAGAAGGATATACAACATTTGAAGAAATAAAAAGAATTCTAAGAGTGGGTATGGGTCCTTGTCAAGGACAGACATGTTCAATCATCATTCAAAGAGAAATTGCTAGATATTTAAATAAACCAGTAGAAGAAATAAAAACACATAAAACAAGACCTTTGGTTACAGGAGTTGTTTTATCTGATATTGCAGGTGCTTCGGATGAATAAAAAAAGCATTGTGATTATAGGAGCTGGAATAAGTGGACTTAGCACTGCTTATTATTTAGCAAAAAAGGGTTTAAAAGATATCTTAGTAATTGATAAAAGTTTTTTAAACAGCGGTGCCACCGGAAGATGTGGGGCTGGTGTTAGGCAACAATGGGGAACTAAATTAAACTGTATTTTAGCTAAAAAATCAATTGAATTTTTCGCCAAAGCCGAAGAAGAATTAGGATATGAAAAAGATATTGAGTTTAAACAGAAGGGATATTTGATTTTAGCTACAGATGAAGAAGAAGATGAGACATTCAAAGAAAACGTAATTCTTCAAAATTCTTTAGGAATCCCTTCAGTAAAACTCACAGTAGATGAAGCTTTGAAAATAGTACCTCATCTAAATCCTAAATCATTTATAAGCGCAACCTATTGTAAGACTGATGGCCATGTAAACCCATTTTTAATGAGTGAAGCTTATTTTAAAGCAGCTAAGCGTTTAGGAGTAGAATTTTCTTTTTTTGAAGAAGTTTTAGATATCGAAACTCAGAATAATAAAATTCAAAAAGTAATAACCAATAAAAGAGAAATCATCACTGATAAGATATTAAACGCAGCTGGTGGATATGCCTATGAAATAGGCCAAATGGCAGGTATTGATATACCAGTATATTCAGAAAAACATGAAATTTTGGTAACTGAACCAACAAAAGAAATGCAAGGTCCAATGGTTATGAGTTTTTCCAAAAACATCTATTGCCAACAAGTTCCTCATGGTAGTTTTTTAATGGGAAGAACTAACCCGGATGCATTGCATAATCACGATATTTCATCTTCTTGGGAGTTTTTAGATGAAATGAGTAAAACAGTAACTGAAATATTACCCGAAGTTGCTAAACTAAGAGTTATCAGAACTTGGGCTGGTTCTTATAATGTAAGTCCGGATCATCAACCAATTATATCAAATACTGATGATTTAGAAGGGTTTTATATTGCCTGTGGATACTCTGGACACGGATTTATGTTCGCGCCTATTACAGGAGAATTATTAAGTCAAATGATTTTAGGATTAGAAGTAGAAGATTATGCAAAAGAACTGCATATTAATAGATTTAAAGAAAATAAAGTAACTGACTTTGAAAGGTCAGTAGTATAAGAAAGGAAGTAATGATATGGCTATTTATGATTTTCGTGCAGAACCACTAACGGATTTTTCAAACCAAGAGAATTTAAGAAAGTATGAGGAGGGATTAAAGACAGTTCGTAAGTATATCGGAGATGAGTATCCTTTAATTATTAATGGAGAACGAGTATTTACTGAAAATAAAATTGATTCTTTAAATCCATCAAATCACAAAGAAGTTTTAGGTTCGATTTCTCAAGCGTCCATAAAAGAAGCGGATTTGGCTATGGAATCTGCTTTACAAACATTTGAATACTGGAAAAAAGTTGATCCAAAAGTTAGAAGTGATGTTTTATTTAAAGCTGCGAATATTATGAAAAGAAGAAAATTTGAATTATCAGCTTTAGAAACTCTTGAAGCTGGTAAACCTTGGGTTGAAGCTGATGCAGATGTAGCTGAAGCTATTGACTTTTTAGAGTACTATGGAAGGCAGATGTTAACACTATCAAGAATAGACGATGTTGTTCTAAGTAGAAGAGATATAGAACGCAATGAATACAAATATATACCTCTTGGAGTTGGAGCGATTATTACACCTTGGAACTTCCCACTTGCTATTCTTTCAGGTATGACAAGTGCCGCAGTTGTATCTGGAAATACAGTTCTGTTAAAACCGGCTTCAACTACACTTTTAATAGCCTATAAATTTGTTGAAATAATGGAAGAGGCAGGACTTCCTGCAGGAGTAATTAACTATGTTCCTGGAAAGGGATCAATTGTTGGAGATTATATTGTTAAACATCCTAAAATTCGTTTTATTTCATTCACTGGTTCTAAAGCAGTAGGTTCTCAGATTTATGAAAACGCAGCTAAAATTCAAAAAGGTCAAATTTGGTTAAAACGTGTTATAGCTGAAATGGGTGGAAAAGATGCTATATTAGTTGATAATGATTGCGATCTTGAATTAGCAGCTGAATCAATTGTAGTATCTGCATTCGGTTTCTCTGGACAAAAATGTTCTGCTTGTTCAAGAGCTATAATTCATGAAGATGTCTACGATGAAGTAGTAAAACTTATCAAAGAAAAGACATTAAAGATAACTTTAGGAAATGTAGAAAACTTTAATAATAAAATGGGGCCAGTAAATGACCATTTAGCATTTGAAAAAATAACTGATTATATAGAAGTCGGTAAAAAAGAAGGTAAACTACTTGTAGGTGGCGGTAGCACTGATGAAGTAGGATACTTTATAGAACCTACAGTGTTCATTGACTTACCATATGACGCTAGAATTATGCATGAAGAAATATTTGGCCCAGTTTTAGCTGTAACTAAGGTTAAATCATTTGAAGAAGGCATTGAAGTTGTAAATAATACTGAATACGGATTAACTGGTTCTGTTATATCAAATAATAGAACACATATAGAAATGGCTAGAGAAGATTTCCATGTTGGTAATTTATATTGCAATAGAAAATGTACAGGCGCAATTGTTGGTTATCAACCATTTGGAGGATTTAATATGAGTGGTACTGATTCTAAAGCAGGAGGCCCAGATTATTTGATTTTACATATGCAAGGAAAATCTATTACAGAAGCATTCTAGAAAATAAAAACGATGTTTATTAAAAAGCATCGTTTTTTTATAAGCAATAACCAAGCTTGTACTTAATCCATATGTTATAATTGTTTTAGCTTAGGGATGGAGGAAATTCATGGTTAAAAAAACATTACGGGTTGAAGGAATGACTTGTGCTATGTGTGCTAAAACTATTGAAAGAACATTTGAAGCTATGAATCAAATCAAAGTTAAAGCGATAGTTAGCGCTAATAAAGTTATTATAACTTATGATGAAACTATATATACATTAGATAAAATTGCGAGAATAATAAAGAGTTTAGGTTATCAACCTATTATAAAAGATGACTTAGATAATAAAAAAAGAATAAAGATTAAAATGAGATTTGAACTTATAAGTTCAATAATTTTAAGCATACCATTATTGCTGGCAATGTTCTCACATATAAGTCCTACATCAAAAATATTAATTCCTGAGTTATTTAAAAACGGCATTTTTCAAATGATTTTAGCTGGCATAATCCAGTTTATAATTGGTAGACGTTTCTATAAAGGAGCTTATACAAGTATTAAACAGAAAGTTTTAGGTATGGATATATTAGTTGTTTTGGGCACAACTTCGGCTTATCTATATAGTTTATATCTCTTATATGTTAAGTTATTTCTCAATCCTTTAATGAATACTATATATTATTTTGAAGTTAGTTCTTTAATTATTACAATGGTTATTATTGGGAATTATATCGAACATATTATTAAAGAGAAAACAGAAGATGCCTTAGTTGATTTAATTAATTTAGGCGCAAAACAAGCTAGAGTAATACGCGATGGAATCGAAGAAATGATTGATATAAACAGCGTTCATGTTTTAGATAAAGTTATTGTTTTAGCCAATGAAAAAATTCCTGTAGATGGAAAGATTATTTCAGGAAGCACACATATTGATGAATCAATGATTACTGGAGAATCAATTCCTGTTTATAAAAAAGAAAATGATTTTGCAGTTGGTGGAACTATTAACTTACAAGAAAGAATAGTTATTGAAGCTACTAACCTTGGAGAAGATTCTTTATTAAATCAAATTATTGCATCAGTTGAAGAGGCTAGCGCAAGAAAAATACCGATTCAAAGAACCGCAGATATTGTAGCTAGTATTTTTGTACCATTAGTGGTGGCAGTGGCCATAATTAATCTAGTTATACATTTCTTTTTATTAAAAGATACTTTTACATATTCATTTACTACGACAATCGCAATAATGGTTATATCTTGTCCTTGTGCTTTAGGACTCGCTACTCCGACAAGTATCCTAGTAGGTAATGGTTTAGCTAGTAAACATCAAATCTTATACCGAGGAGGAGAATTTTTTGAGATAGCTAATAAAGTAAATGCGGTTGCTTTTGATAAAACCGGAACTATTACAGAAGGAAAATTTGAAGTCACAGATTATATTGGGGATAATAAGTTTTTAGATTATATTTATTCATTAGAAAAGGAATCAAATCATCCAATAAGTATAGCTGCTTATAAATACGCAAAAGAACATGGAGCGAAAAACTTAGATATTGCTAATTTTAAGGTGATGAAGGGAAAAGGATTAAGAGCTCAAATTTTGGGAAAAAAAGTCTTAATAGGATCAGCTAAAATCATTGATGATTTTGAGATTGATATTACAAAATTCCAAGATGTTTATAATCGCTTATTGAAAGAATCAAAAACTATTAATTTTATAATTGTAGATTGTGAAGTTACAGGAATGTATGCATTACGTGACAAAGTAAAAGAAACCGCTATTCAAACAATTAAAGAATTAAAAAACAGAAATATAGAAACCTATCTTATTACAGGAGACAATTTAGGAGTGGCTAAAGAAGTAGCTAAAATAGTTGGTTTTGATCATGTTTGTTGCGAAGTTTTGCCAAAAGAAAAGGCAGAGATTGTTCAAGAGATTCAAAATAAAGGTAAGATAGTTGCTTTTGTTGGCGATGGAATAAATGATGCTCCTGCTTTAAAACAAGCTGATATTGGAATAGCTATGGGAATGGGAACTGATATAGCTATTGAATCAAGTGATCTAACCTTATTAAGCAATGATTTGCGATTAGTGATTGAGTCTATTGACCTGTCAAAGGCAACTCTTAAAAATATATATCAAAACTTTTTATGGGCTTTTAGCTATAATTTAATAGCTATACCTCTAGCAGCTACAGGACATCTATCGATGACTCTTGCAGGAGCCGCTATGGCCTTTAGCAGTATTATGGTGGTTTTAAATGCATTGAGATTGAAACGGTTTAAATTTAAATATGCGATAAATAAAAAATAAACTGTTAGAAAAATGCGTTCTATCTAATATTTATCCAAATAAAAACGATTAATTATCCGTATATATATTAAAGAAAAATAAATGATTGTATTAATACTATAAATATTTATACAAAAACAACGACTTATTTGTATCGAGATTTAAAATATGATAAAATATAAATATGAAATAATGAAAAATAGGGAGAGAGTTTATTATGAAAAAGAAATTAATTACATTAACAATGATTTTATCACTGTTTATTGTACTAGCTAGTTGTGATTTATTATCGACAATTATGGCAGTACAAGGATTTTACACTGAATACCAAGAATATTCACAAATTTATAGCGAAGCTACAACTTTTACAGTTTTAACAGAAACTGATTTAACAATTTCTGATACAACAGTTGAAGGGTTAGAAGGTATAAATTCAAGAGTTTACGTTATGATGGATATGGATTCACCATTTCTATATGTTGAACAAACACTAAACGATGAATCAAAAACTAGTGTTTATGAAGATGCAAGTGATCTTTATGTTGAATATGTTATTAACGGTGATGTTGTAACACCTTCAATACCAACAGCTGAAGAAAGATTTGATGGAAACACTTCTGTTAATATTTTTAATGAAAACTTCAGTTACGAAGATGTTGATAATGAAAATAAAACAGGTGATCATACTTACGAATTAGATGTTTATTTAAATCAAGCAATTAATCTTGATGAATTATCTGATTTTGTAAATCAGTTAGCATTATTTGGAGGCGACTTATCTTCATTTGATGATGCTATAGCTCATGTTGTAGTAACATTTACTTCAGAGAATTCAAAAATTGATTTACAAATTACTTTAACTGATTATACTATTACATTTGAAGATGAAACTTATGTTACTTTATCACTTACAAACCATACAGTAATTAGTGTACCAGATGTTTTTGAAGCACCTTACCAAATGGTGGCTGTTGATAATAAAGAATTAGCTAGACGCGTTTATAACGCTGATGAAGCAATTGTTTATCCTGTCACAGAATTTGAAAATGGTTGGGTTCAATTGTACCTTGGTGAAGGAACTTACCAAATTACTTCTGAACAACTAGATAATTTTACAATGACTATCTATGATTCAGAAGATAATGTAATAACACCAGATGAATTAGGTCAAATTACTGTACTTGAAGGAACATATTATATTTATATT
>NBLG01000044.1 GCA_002084435.1 Tenericutes bacterium 4572_104 | reverse complement strand
AATTCCTTTACTTCCATCAATTATTATTAAGTCATTGTTTTTAACTTTATTTATGATTCCCTTTACCCCTATAATTGAAGGGATTTTTAAGCTTCTACTCATTATGGCTATATGAGAAGTTCTACTACCAGTTCCAGTTATAATTCCAACAACATTTTCTTTGTTTATCTGTGCTAAATCGCTTGGGGATAAATCATTAGCTACTATTATTACTCTTTTGTTAATGGATTTTATATTGCTATTATTATATCCTAACAAATAAGAAGTTATTTTATTAATAACATCTTTAAAATCGTTTACTCTGTCTTTTAAATATTCATCATCCATACTATTAAATAATTCAATAAAGGATTCTGAAACTTCTTTTAAGGCATATGCACTGTTATATTTTTTTTCTTTTATTAAATCTTCTACCTGTTCTAAGAGTTCAGGATCATCAGCAAATTCTATATGAGCATCGAATATTTTAGCGTGTGATTCATCTATTTCTTTGGCTGTTTTATTTCTTAGTTCTTGTAAGTCTTTTATTACATCTTTAACAACACGATGAAATTTATTGATTTCATCATCTACATTTTCTATTAAATTTGGTGATATTTCTAGTTTAGCATTTTCAATTTTGAAAACTCTACCTATAGATATCCCAATACTAACTCCTATGCCTTCAACAATCATATTTACCAATCCTTACTCTTCTTTTTCTAAAATTAAGCATAATTCATCAAGTGCTTTTGATTCATCAGGTCCATCAACTATTATTTCTATTTCCACTCCATATTTTGCATTCAAAGAGATTAAATGAATCGCTGATTTTCCGTTTACTTCTTTATTTTTATATTTTACCCTAACTTTACTTTCATATTTTTTAGCTGTTCTTGAAAAAACAGATGCAGGTCTTGCATGTAATCCTACTAAACTATTAATTATAACTTTTCTTGATATCATTTTAGTCTCCTCTTTATGCATTTATATATAATTTATATGTTTTAGCGCTATATCCTTTTATATTATTTTCTAAGAAATCACAATCATATACTTTTTGTATATCTAAATTAAATTTTATCTTAGTTGGCTGTTCATTTTTTGCTTTTGGATTATAGATTCTTAAAATAATCGCATCTTCTATTTCTGCTTTTTTTAAAGCTGAAACAATTAGATTTTCTGAATCTATTGAAAAAAGTTCATAATTTATTCCTTTTAAAGTATTTAATTTCTTTGTTATTCTATCTTGAATCCTTTCAATATCAAATAATTTTAACATTTCACTATATTTATCTTCTATTGCCGTTAGTTTAATTCTATTTTGGGCTACTGTTGCTTGATTGTTATAAACGGTAGCAATTTTAGCGATATTAGCTTCATCAACATTTCCTTCGTGAACTATAATGCTATATTCAGAAATTATTTCACCTAGTTCTTCTGCATTTGGTGTTGGTATATGCATTCCAGATGGTCTTCCTGGTCTTACTTCTAAGTTTTCTTTTCCTAAATAACCTACTCCTCTAAATAAAGTAATTGCGATTTGAGAATCGTTTTTTACATTATATATTTCATATTCAGTTAATCCTTTGTTCATTACGGCGAATCCATATAAGTCATTACAAATATCAACGAATTTTTGTTGGGAATATATTGGTAAAGGTTGTTCTGCCCAATGATTCTCTTTCCAAGTTTTGAAACCTTCAGGTGTATTATTTCTTTTGATTGTCCCAAATTGTGTTTCAGCGAACGAATATTGAGATTCTATACCAGTAGGAAAGATAACTCTCATTCTATGATCAAGAGCTAAATTGTTGATTTTAGTTTCAATATCAATTCTTTTTATACTATTATATAAAATAATTTTAGTATGTATTTCTTGTTTTATTTTATCTTTTGATCTTGATAAATTATCTTTAGATAATTGTTTTGGTATATATAGATTATATGATATTTTGGCTACTGTTTTATTTAGATATTTTTTTATACTAATAATAGAATTATCTACGCTTAAATTATTAATTGGTTTATCCCCTTTTAAAGGACAAAAATTATACGTATCTCCTGTGTCTGCCAAATCTTCAATCATATTCAAATTCTCGAATGTTTTTTTTGTGGTTTTATCAAATAAATCAAATGTTCCATTTTGGTTTATCGTGATTACAGAAAAGTCATTTTCCATTATATTTGATTTTACTTCTATAGCTTTATTTATCTTTTTTGGTTTTTTAGATTCAATTATATGATAGATAATATATCCATAATTAAATTCAAAATTTACTTCAAAAGAAATATTGAATTTATTTATTAAACAAGGTGTATCTAAATATAAGGTCCATATACTTAAATTAGCCGCATCTATTTTTTCTTTATTTTCAACAGTATATTCTACTTCTTTGTCTGAACTATCTTTTAAAATAAAATGATCACTATCACAAAATACTGTAGCTTTAACAATTTGTTTACCTTTAATCATAGAATCATTAAAAACAACCAATATTAAATCTTTATCCGATATTTTATAAGCTATAGCTCTTGAATATTGGTTTTTTAATGTAACGCATGTAGATTCGATATTTCTATAAATCCCATCAATATCTCGGTGAACTTCATCAACGCAACAACCTGAAATACTATCATGTATTTGATTTTTTAAAAGTTTTTTCCACGCATCATTTATTAATTCATAAGGATATATTGCATTATTTGCCCAAGCCAATACAGATAGTGGTTCTACAGTATTTTCTAATAATCTTTCCATTTTTCTATTTAGTTTCTTCTGGCGCATTCTCGTAGAAGCCATACTTGTATGAACTCTATTTGTTATCGGATAAATCATTTCACCTTTAATTACATCAAGATCTTCAATATCTATTTCATATGCATAATTTTCTAAGGTTGAATGTATATATTTATTTTCATCATTATTATGATTTTTGATAAAATCAGAAATCTGTAATTGAGGAAATTGATGATCTACTCCGTTCATAACTAGAGCGTGTTTTTTATTTCCTATAAGCATTAACTCTTTAACTGCTTTATCAATTCTTAAAGCTATTTTATCTTGAGTTTTAGGCAAAAACATACCGTTGGAATATCCCTTTGTTAAAGCAATTGTTACTATTCTATCTTTGTTTAATCCTTCCCAAAGAAATTCAGTTTTATTTAATTTATGAGTGGGAACTCCACGCATAACACAGGCATAATGAATATTACAACTAGTTAATATATGTGGCAGTTGTGAACTTTGACCAAAGGAATCTGGAAGATAACCTACATTCATATAATTTCCAAACTCCTTAGCCATATTAGTTCCTATTAATAGATTTCTAATTAAAGATTCACCATCAGGTATTTTTTCATCAGTTTGACTATACCAAGGCCCTATAATTAATCTTCCTTTTTTAACCAAATCTATAAGCTTTTGTTTTTTTTCAGGGTGTAAATGAAGATAGTCTTCAACTAAAACCATTTGTCCATCCAACATAAAATATTTATAATCATTATTCTCCATTACTTCAAATAGTTCATCGAAAAAATATGATAATTTTACGTTGAAATAGGAGAATGGTTTATACCATTCTCTATCCCAATGTGTATGTGAAATAATATGTATCTTCATTTTATTTAACTCCCATTTTAAGCTTTTTGTTGTTCTAATTCAGGTGTTTCTTTTTCTTTAAATAATATTAATAGAGCTATTGTTACAGTAACTCCTATAACATGTGCTAATAGATATAATAATGTATTTATTAGTGTAGGTGATCCAAGAATAATTCCTACAAGTGAAGGAATTACAGTAGTATTAGTAACGCCAAATATAGATGTAAATGCAGCCCCTATCATGCTGCCAGCCATAAGAGCTGGAATAACTCTAAAAGGATTTATTACAGCGAAAGGAATAGCTCCTTCAGTTAGGCCAAATATGCTCATGAATAAAGCAGATTTCCCCATTAGTTTTTCTTCATCATTATATCTTCTCTTAAAGATTACAGTAGCTAGTCCTACTGAAAGAACTGGAATTGTTATAGCTGTAAGTACTGGAGCTACTACATGATATAGCTGAGCGTCTGAAGCGGCTATCGCGAAAGTATAAGCGACTTTATTTACTGGTCCACCCATATCAAATGCAATCATGGCTCCTAAAATCATTGATATCAATATTGCATTTCCAGTGCTCATATTTTCTAACCAATCATATACCGAATCTAATACGGTAGTTACGGGATCGGCTATTACAAAGTAGATTAGGGCTCCACCTGTTAAAGTAGCTACTACAGGCACAATAATAAACGCCATTAAAATATCATTGCCTTGGCCTTGTTTAAACTTACTAGCAGCCAGTTTTAATAATTTAATAATATAACCCATTAATAGACCTACTATGATTCCACCAATGAATCCCATTCCTAAATTATCAGAAAATAACCCTACAACAAATGTTGGAGCTAAAGCTAATTTACCAACAATTGAATACGCAATATAAGCCGCAAGAACAGTACCAATTAAAGTTTTAGCTACACCACTAATATCTGCGCATAACACTCCAACTTGTCCAGGCATTTGGCCCAAAACCATAAAGAATGCATAAATGATAATTACTGGCAACATATATGAAACACCGCTCATTAAATGTTGTCTAATGTCTCCAAAAAATTCCTTTGTCTTACTCATTTGAATAATCTCCTTTTTTATATATTTTTATTTTTATTTATTAATAATAGCTATTGCTTCTTCAAATACATCCTTAGCTTTTTTTATAACTTTGCTAGTAGATGTTTTGTATGTAGGTATATTATTAAATCTTTCTTGTTCAATTATGGTTATATCAGCTGAATTTATAAAAATATCAGCTGAATCAATATCTGATTGACTTAATTTATTTCTTATACCCATTGATCCTTGTGTTTCCACTAAGATTTCATATCCATACTTCTTTGCCATTTTTTTTAATGCCGCTGCGGCCATATATGTATGAGCCATTCCCACAGGACAAGATGTAACTGCGACAATTTTCATTTTAAACCCCCTATTAAATCATTTATTTTATTTATTAACTCTTTTGAATTATCTGTTTT
This sequence comes from Tenericutes bacterium 4572_104, assembly GCA_002084435.1. Next base: position 419 of record NBLG01000044.1, on the reverse strand, counting down.
ATTTAAGAAATCAATAAAATCATCATCAATTAATATTTCAGCTATTTTTGCTATTATATCTAAATGCGTAATCCCTTTTTCATTTTTAGAAACCGCGAATAAAAAGATACATCTTACAGGTTCTCCGCCATCTTCCCAATCAATTTCTTTTTTAAACCTCACTATTGCAATTGATGTTTTATCTACAAATATAGAATTACTATGAGGCACAGCTACTCCCATATCCATATTAGTAGATTCCAATTTTTCTCTTTTAAATACATCTTCAATAAACTTTGTTAAATCATTGATTCTTTTACTCTTATATAACATGTTAGCCATTTCTTTAATTGCATCATATTTATTTATTGAATCTGAATGTAAGTTTATTGTTTCAGCATCTAACATTTTGCTTATATCCATATTATTTCTCCCTATTT
>NBLG01000016.1 GCA_002084435.1 Tenericutes bacterium 4572_104 | reverse complement strand
ATAGTTATTGATTCTATTAATTACTATAATCATGATTTAAGTACTAACATTCACAGAGGAATGTATAAATCAGCTGTTAAAGCAACTGAACTTTATGAAGAAACTAGAGAAATAGTTGCGAAATTTATTAATTCAAATTCAACTGAAATTATTTATACAAGAGGAACAACCTCTAGTTTAAATTTAGTTGCTTTTTCTTATGGCCTTAATAATTTACAAAAAGGTGATGAAATAATAGTTTCTGAATTAGAACATCATTCAAGCTTCTTACCATGGCAAAGAGTAGCTAAATTAACTGGAGCTACATTAAAATTTGTTCCCTTAAATAAATATGGAAGAATAACAGTTGAAGCCTTTCAATCAGTTATTACTGATAAAACAAAAATAGTTGCTTTAACATATATTTCTAATGTAATGGGATATATGACTCCGATTGAAGAAATAATCAAAATTGCTCATAAATATAAATCAATAGTTATAGTAGATGCAGCACAAGCTGTGCAACATAAACCTATTGATGTTAAAAAACTAGATTGTGATTTTTTAGCATTTTCAGGCCATAAAATGTTAGGGCCTACTGGCATTGGTATTTTATATGGTAAAGCGGAGTTATTAAAAATTATGGATCCCTTTGAATATGGTGGAGATATGAATGAAGAGGTTAATAAAGATGATTCAGTATGGAAACCAATACCTCAAAAATTTGAAGCTGGAACGATGCCAATAGCATCTGTTATAGCTCTTTCTAAGGCTATTGAATACTTACAAAAAATAGGATTAGATAATATTCATAATTATGAAATGGATGTATATCAGTATGCAATTAGAAAACTATCTCAAATTGATGGAATTACTATATATAATAAAGATTCTGATACAGGGATTATATCTTTTAATTTAGATAATGTTCCAAGTCATGATGCAATTACTTTTTATGCTGAAAGGGACATAGCTTTAAGAGCTGGACAACACTGTGCTAAATTGATATGTGATTGGTTAGGAATTAATTCTTGTTTAAGAGCTTCGTTTTATTTATACAATACAAAATCACAGATTGATGAATTTATTGTAGCGACTGAAGAAGCGGTTGAATACTTTAAAAAATTAGGTTTTTAGGAGTAAACATATGAGTGAACTAGATAATTTATATAGAGAAGTAATAATGGACCATTATAAAAGTCCAAGAAATAAAGGGCTTGTTGAAAGCGATAAATATAAATTATTTCATATTAAAAATCCATCATGTGGAGATGATATTACAATCCAAACTTTAGTAGATGGTGGAATAATTAAAGATTGTCGCCAACAAGGCCATGGATGTTCTATTTCTATGGCATCAGCTTCTGTGCTAACAGAAATAATGATTGGGAAGACAAAAGAAGAAGCTCTTAATACTGCTAATAGTTTTTTAAACATGGTAGCTAATAAAGAGTATGATAAAACCATGGATTTAGAAGAAGCCAATGCTTTTAGTGGAGTAAAACAATTTCCTGCTAGAATTAAATGCGCTTCTATAGCATGGGTAGCTTTTAAAAATACCTTAGAATAGGTGATGAAATGGATAAAAAGAAAACGGATTTAAATAATATTGTATCTGATTATAAATATGGATTTAAAACAAAAACGCATTCTTATAAAAAAACTAAACGTGGATTAAATGAAACTATAGTTAGAGAAATATCACGTATAAAAAAAGAACCTAAGTGGATGTTAGAAATTAGATTAAAAGCATTAAAAGCATTTTATGAAATTAATAATCCTTCTTGGGGTCCTGATTTATCAGAAATTGACTTTGATGATATTGTTTATTATATTAAATCTTCTAAGAGTGTAGAAAATAATTGGGATGATGTTCCTAGTGAGATAAAAGATACATTTAATAAATTAGGAATTCCTGAAGCAGAACAAAAGTATCTTTCAGGAGTAACTACTCAATTTGAATCAGAAGCAGTGTATCACAGTACAATTAAGGAATTAACAGATTTAGGAGTTATATTTCTTGATACTGATACTGCTTTAAAAAAATATCCTGATATCTTTAAAAAATATTTTTCTAAAATAGTAAGTTATAATGATAATAAATATGCGGCGTTAAATACAGCCGTTTGGAGTGGTGGTTCATTTATTTATGTACCTAAAGGTGTTAAAATTGATAAACCACTACAATCATATTTTCGAATTAATTCTGAAAAAATGGGACAGTTCGAAAGAACTATAATTATAGTTGATGATGATGCTTCACTTAATTATGTTGAAGGATGTACAGCACCTATTTATTCCAGCAATTCTTTACACGCTGCTGTTGTAGAAATATATGTATTAGAAAACGCTAAATGCAGATATTCTACTGTTCAAAATTGGTCAAATAATATTATTAATCTCGTAACTAAAAGAGCTTTAGTTGAACGATATGGACATATGGAGTGGATTGATGGAAATATAGGATCTGGTTTAAATATGAAATACCCTGCATGTATATTAAAAGGAGATTACTCTAAAGGAACTACAATAACTATTGCCTTTGCAGGAAAAGGACAATATCAAGATACAGGGTCTAAAATGATTCATATAGGAAATTATACAACAAGTAAAATTATTTCTAAATCAATCGCTACTAAAGGTGGAAAAGTTAATTACCGCGGACTTGTATCTCAAGGAAAACATTCTAAAGGAGCAAGAGCGAAAATAGAATGTGATACAATTCTTATTGATAGAGAATCAAGCTCGGATACAATTCCAACTAATATAGTTAAAAATTTTAATGGCCAAATTGAACATGAAGCTACTGTATCAAAAGTTAGCGATGATCAATTATTTTATTTAATGAGCCGTGGATTATCTGAGGACGAGGCTAAAGAAATGATTATCATGGGATTTATAGAACCATTTTCAAGAGAACTTCCAATGGAATACGCAGTAGAACTTAATCAATTAATAAAATTAGAAATGACAGGGGCAATTGGATAAAATATCTTATTTTAGCCTTATTTAAAGTATGTATTTACTATATGTGTTTTGCAAATACCACTTATTTATGGTAAAATAAAACAAAGGTGGTGCTGTATATGAAGCTAGTTATGGCGATTGTATCTAATGAAGATGCCAGCAAAGTTATTAAGAAGCTGATCAAAGAAAATTTCTTCGTGACTAAACTTGCGACTACTGGTGGATTTTTAATGAGTGGTAACACTACAATAATTGTTGGAGTTCAAGATGAAATGCTTGAAAAATGTATTCAAGTTATCTCTGAAACATCTAGAAGAAGAACGAAACTTGTTCCAAATGCTATATCAAGTGAATTTGGTATTTTTTCCTCTACGCCAGTAGAAGTTCAAGTTGGAGGAGCGACTATTTTTGTTTTAGATGTAGAGCAGTTCATCAAATCATAAATAGATTTAACTGAGAACTGTTATTAACTAACAGTTCTTTTTTGATATCTTTTAAAAAGGAGATAAGCAATTTAATGCGTAATCGTAAAATTTACTTATATGTAAGAGGAGAAGAAAAAGGGATTATTGATTTGTTAAGCGTTTTTACAGAAGTAACTGTAAAGAAATATTCAAATCATTATTTAGAAATAATAGTAGAAGGCATGAAAGTAAAAGATATTTTATTAAATGCGAGAGAGTTTTCTTTAGGAGAATTATATCAGGACTTCACTGCTTTTATTGTCCCTTTTGAATTTGATTTTCCTATTGAGGAAATATTAAATCTTCTTCCTATATTAACCCCACAAATATATACTATTGAAAAACTTATACGAAATAGATATAAGAACTTTTCAAGGAGCTTTAGCTATTAATTTATTATTTAGAAGATGATTTGTGCATATTGCATATATTAAAATCATCTTTTTTTTTATATAATACATGTAATAAGATATTAGGAGGATTATAAATGGCTACTTTAAGTTTTAGAGGAATAGACAAAGTATATGATAATAATGTACAAGCAGTATTTGATTTTACATTAGATGTTAAGGATAAGGAATTTATTGTTTTTGTTGGGCCATCTGGATGTGGAAAAACCACTACTTTAAGAATGGTTGCTGGATTAGAAGAAATTACAGCTGGAGAACTATACATTGATGATACATTGGTAAATGATGTAGCTCCAAAAGATAGAAATATAGCAATGGTATTTCAATCTTATGCACTTTATCCACATATGACTGTATATGATAATATGGCTTTTGGTTTAAAATTAAGAAAAATGCCAAAAGATGAAATAAAAAAACGCGTAGATAACGCAGCTGATATTTTAGGCCTTAGAGGATATTTAGATCGTAAACCTAAAGCTTTATCTGGTGGACAACGTCAAAGAGTTGCGTTAGGTAGAGCAATTGTTCGTGATGCGAAAGTGTTCTTAATGGATGAACCATTATCAAATCTAGATGCAAAACTAAGAGTTGCCATGAGGGCAGAATTAATTAAATTACATAAACGTTTAGGAACTACTACTATCTATGTAACACATGACCAAATTGAAGCTATGACAATGGCAACTAGAATCGTTGTTATGAAAGATGGAAGAATCCAACAAATTGGAGCTCCAAAAGAAATCTATGATTTCCCTAACAATATGTTTGTTGGTGGATTCATTGGAACACCTGCAATGAATTTTGTTTCAGGTAAAGTTGAAAAAGATGGTTACTTTTATAGTGAAGGATTAAAACTTAAAGTTGATCCTAAACATATTAAAGTTTTAAAAGAAGGTAAATATATAGGAAAAGATATCGTTTTAGGATTTAGACCTGAAGACGTTCATGATGAAGCACGTTATTTAGAAGAATATAAAGATGCAAAAGTATTATTTACAGTTGATGTAGCTGAATTATTAGGAGCTGAAACTAATATTCATATTACAATCGGTGGACATAATATCGTTGCGAAAGTTAGTGCTAGAGCTGATTTATCAATAGGAGATAAAATTGAACTTAGTATTAATATGGCTAAATCTCATTTCTTTGATCCAGAAACAGAATTAAGAATTGTTGAAAAATAAGATTTAATAATTAATTTAAAGCTACCTAAAAAGGTAGCTTTTTTCAATAGAATAGTTATCTGATTTATGTTATATTTAAACTGGGGGATAATATGCTTTGTTATTTTATTAAAAATGAAAACTATAGCTTGGATATCTATCAAGATAATTCTTATAAAAATATAAATACAACAGTACAAAAATATCTTAATGAAAAATTAAAAAACTCCCTAACTGATTTAGCTTCAAGAGAAAAAGTTACAAAGAAGATTTTTCATTTTGAAGCTAAAATACCTTTGTTTATTAATAATAATGAATTATTGATGTGTATTAAGAGTTATCGATTAGAAAAAAGTTGTTACATTAATTATTTTTCTATTAAGTATTATTATGAAAAAGATAACGAAATCATTATAGAATTTTATGAAAATCATTCTTTAAAAACGCAACATAAATACACTTTTTATGAACAAATTAAACGTTGTAAGCAGATTATAGAATTTTTAAATTTATAAAAGTGTTTTCATTATCTTAAATACGTTTATTTTAATGGAAAAAAAATCAGTTTTCTAGTATAATTATGTTGTCGAAAAAATTAGGAGGAATTCTTATGAAGAAAAAAACTTTAGAAGATTTACAAGTTAACGGTAAAAAAGTATTAGTACGCGTTGATTTCAATGTACCTATTATTGATGGTAAAATTACTGATGACAATCGTATATTACAAGCATTACCTACAATTAATTATTTAATTGATGAAGGAGCTAAGGTAATTCTATTTTCACATTTAGGTAGAATAAAAAAACCAGAAGATTTAGAAAAGAACTCTTTAGAGGTTGTCGCTAAAAGATTATCTGAATTATTAAAGAAAGAAGTTAAATTTGTACCATTCACAAAAGGACCTGAATTAGAAAAGGCAATTGATGAAATGGCCCCACAAGATGTTTTAATGTTCCAAAACACAAGATATGAAGATTTAGATGGTAAAAAAGAATCTAAAAACGATCCAGAACTTGGTGCTTATTGGGCAAGTCTTGGGGATGTATTTGTAAATGATGCATTTGGTACGGCTCATAGAAGCCATGCATCAAATGTTGGAATTGCATCGCATTTAGAATCAGCTGCTGGGTATTTGATGGAAAAAGAGTTGAAATACATAGGAGATACTGTAGAAAACCCACAAAGACCATTTATCGCAATTCTTGGAGGCGCAAAAGTTTCTGATAAGATTGGGGTAATTGAAAATCTTTTACAAAAAGCAGATAAGATTTTAATTGGTGGAGGAATGGCTTATACCTTCATGAAAGCTTTAGGATATAATATAGGAACTTCAATTTGTGAAGATGATAAAGTAGATTTAGCTAAATCTATTTTAGATAAAGCTAATGGTAAAATTGTTTTACCAATTGATGTAATTGTTACTAAAGAATTCAAAACTGATGCTCCTGCACATTCCACAACTTATAAACACTTACAGGATGATGAGATGGGTCTTGATATAGGGCCAAAAACAATTAAATTATTTAAGAAAGAATTAAAAGGAGCTAAAACAGTAGTTTGGAATGGACCTATGGGAGTGTTCGAATTCGAACAATTCGCTGTAGGAACAAAAGCTGTTTGTGAAATATTAGCCAATTTAAAAGATGCACGTACAATTATAGGTGGAGGAGATTCAGCCGCAGCTGCAATCCAAATGGGTTATCGCAATAAATTTACTCATATATCTACTGGTGGAGGAGCTTCTTTGCAATTTCTTGAAGGAAAGAAACTTCCGGGAATTGAAGCTTTAGATGATTTGCATGATTGTGCTGATGGAAATTGCAATCATTAAAATTCCACTTGCAATTTATACTAAAAACGTATAGAATATATAAGCTGGATCTTATAAAAATAATATTTTAAGAGATAGTAAAAACATTAGAATAGGATGATTAAAATGAGAAAACCAATTATCGCTGGAAATTGGAAGATGTTTAAAACAAGAGATGAAGCCATTGCTTTTATTTACGAAGTATCTGAAGCTATGCCATCTATAAATGAAGTTGACTCAGTTATTTGTGCACAAGCGCCGATGATGAGAGATTTAGTTAAACGCCAAGGCGAAAACCTAAGAATAGGTGCACAAAATATATTTTATGAAGATGAAGGAGCTTATACAGGAGAATTATCTGGTAAACTTTTAAAATCATACAATGTAGAATATGTAATTATAGGACATAGTGAACGCAGAAATTATTTTCATGAGACAGATGAAATAGTAAATAAAAAGATTAATGCTGCTTTAAGAAATCAATTGACTCCAATTGTTTGTGTAGGAGAACATTTAGAAGAAAGAGAAAACAATTCAACTAATTTAGTTCTAACCAAACAAATCAAAGGAGCATTCAAAGGTATTAGCGCAATTGATATGGAACAAATTATTATTGCTTATGAACCAATATGGGCAATAGGTACAGGAAAAACAGCTACAGCAGAACAAGCAAATGAATCATGTGGATACATTCGTAAATTAATTAAAGATTTATATGGATCTGTTGTTGCGGATACAATTCGTATTCAATATGGTGGTTCAGTTAAGCCAACAAATATAGATGAATTACTAGCTAAAGAAGATATTGATGGAGCTTTAATAGGTGGAGCTTCTTTAGATTCTCAGAAATTTATTGAAATGGTTAACGCAGCTAGTAAAAATAATAAAAAATAATCGAAAAAGGCATTACTCCTTACGGAATTATGCCTTTTTATATGAATTCTTGCAAAACTAAATAATAAAAAAAGAGGCTTTTGCCTCTTTTAGTTTTACCTTTTATATTATCTGTTATATAACTCAACAATAAGATTTTCTTTGATTTCAGGTAAAATTTCATTTCTTTCTGGTAATCTTGTATAAGTAGCTGTTTGTTTCTCATCATCAAATGAAATATAATCTTGACGACTAACAACTGATTCTAAAGCTTCTTTAATAACAACTAAGTTTTTAGATTTTTCTTTTACAGAAATTACTTGTCCAGGTTTTACTCTAATTGAAGGAATAGTTGCTTTCTTTCCATCTAATAGAATATGTCCGTGGTTAACTAATTGTCTTGCTTGTTGTCTTGTTCTTGCAAAACTAGCTCTGTATACCAAATTATCTAATCTTGATTCTAACAAGAATAAGAAATTTGAACCTTGTTTACCAGGCATTTTTTTAGCTTCGTTAAACGTTTTGCGGAATTGTTTTTCATTTACACCATAAGTAAAACGTACTCTTTGTTTTTCTTGCAATTGTAATGCATACTCAGATAATTTTCTACGTCTTTGTCCATGTTGTCCAGGTGCATATGGGCGTTTATTTAATTCTTTTCCGGTTTCAGATACTGAATATCCTAAACGTCTACTTACTTTCCAATTTGAACCAGTAAATCTTGACATATATGTTCCTCCTTTTTTTTATTTATTACGTTGTAACAAGAGGAGTTTATTCATAAAATAGCGTGATTATTTTGATGTGTTCTTGTTAAGCAGCTAACAGTACTTACAAACCTTAAAACTGGAATAACCACATACTAAATTATCATAAACAACTGCTTTTTATTACATGCGCACAAAGTATTATATCGTATGAATTATAAAATGTCAACCATTAGATTTATGATAGTTTCAAGAGCTGTTTTTAGTTCTTTATTAAATCTATTTTTAATTGGGCTATCGATATCTAAAACACCAAATAAATTACCAAATCTAGTTACAATAGGAATAACAATTTCGGACCTTGTATTTATGTCACATGTGATGTGGCCTTCAAAGGAATGAACATCATCAACTACCAATGTTTCCTTATTAGCCGCAGAAGTGCCACATACACCTCTTCCCATAGCTATGTTTGGAGTTGCTGCTTTTCCTTGAAAAGGTCCCAGATACAATTTTTCATAATCATATAAATAAAATCCAACCCAATTTACATTTTCAAGTTCATAGTATATATATGAAGTTAAATTCGATAGAATAGTAATAAAATTATTATTTTTATCTAAATATACTTTTGCCTTTTCAATAAATTCTTTGTAATTTTCCATATTTAACTCTCCTTTATCTTAATATTATAAATTATATTGATATGATTGACAACAATTATGTTACAATAAATACATATTGAGAGGTAAAATTATGTATGATTATATTATGGTTAGATATGGTGATCTAACATTAAAAGGAAGAAATCAAAAAAAATTTAGAGAAACATTAAATAAGCAATTAAAAAGAAAGTGTTCATATTTAAACGTTAAATTCGAATTTCAACACGATATGATTTATATTAAATTAAATGATGTGGATGCGGATGAAGTGATATCTATATTAGATACTGTTTCGGGGCTTTCATCTTATAGTAAGGTTGTAAAAACTTTTTATGATTTAAAGACAATAGCTTCTCTTTCAGCTAATTTAATTACAGAAGTAAGTAAAGGTAAAAAAGTAACGTTTAAAGTAGAGACAAAACGCGCAGATAAACGCGTTTCTTTAACTTCTTTAGAAATTACCAAAGAAGTAAGTGGGATGATTCTATCAAATTTAAATAATTTAATAGTTGATGTACACAATCCGGAATTAACTCTATTTATTGAAGTAAGACATGATGCAACTTATCTTTATGTTAATCGTATTCCTGGAATGGGAGGCTTCCCTGTTTCTATAGCTGGAAAAGGATTAGTTTTATTATCGGGAGGAATTGATTCTCCTGTAAGCGCATATTTAGCTATGAAAAAAGGGTTAGAAGTAGATTGCATTCATTTTGAATCTACGCCTTTAACGTCAGTAGAATCTGCGCAAAAAGTTATTGATATAACTGAAAAACTATCAAAATACGCACCGGATTTAAAGATAAACCTGCATATGATTCCATTTAAAGATATTCATGAACAAATTATTATAAATACACCAGAACCATATGTAATAACTATTATGAGACGTATGATGTATAGGATTGCTTCAATGGTAGCTAAAATTAATGATTGTAAAGTTTTAATATCAGGAGATTCAATAGGACAAGTTGCTTCTCAAACAATTGAGAGCATGGTTACTATACAAAATGTTACAGATACATTAATAATAAGACCACTAGCAGCTTTTGATAAATCTGAAATTATCAAAATCGCTAAAAAAATAGATACATTTACTATTTCTAATAGACCATTTTCAGATTGTTGTACAGTTTATGTACCTAAAAATCCTGTAATAAGACCTGACATAGAAAAAGCAGAAAAATATGAAAAAATATATGATTATAAACCATTGATTGATAAGGTAATAAATGAAGTGATTACTATTCAAATAGATGCTAGAAAACATCTAGATATTCAATCAAAAGGTTTGACAGTAAAAGAGGCTTTTGATAATTTAAATAAATAAGGAGTTTTAAAATGAAAAAATGGAATTTAGATAAGTTATATCTTGCATTTGATGATCCTGCATTTTTAAGAGATATGAAATTATTAAATAAGTTAATTCAAAAAACAATAAAAAAAGAAGATGAATTTGAAAATTATGATTCAAAACAACAAAAATTAATATCATTTTTAGAAACAGAAATTCAACTTATAACTTTAGTTGATAAATTAATGCATTTTGCTTCATTAGTATCTTCAATAGAATCAACTAATCAAGAAGCAATGAAGAGCATGAATAAAATTGAAGTTGAATTTACAAAGCTTACTAAAATTGAAGTATTGTTTCAAAAATGGTTATCAAATTATCCAAATATAGAAGAAGATATAAATAATAATGAATTTCTTAAAGAACACAAATTTCATATTTTAGAGATGATTAAACAAGCAAGTCATAAATTAGATGATTCGACAGAAAGTTTAATATCAAAATTAATCCAAAATGGGTCTAATGCTTGGTCAAGATTGCAATCACTATTAACTTCAACTTTAGTTGTTGATTATGAAGGAGAAGAAATTACACTATCTGAGATTCGAAATCTAGCGAATAGTCCTGATGCAAATGTAAGAAAAAGCGCATATGAAGCAGAATTAAAAGCTTATAAAAAAATAGAAAAATCAATTGCATTTTCATTGAATTCAATCAAAGGTGAAGTTAATGTTTTAACAGAAGCTAGAGGATATAAAACCGCATTAGATCAAGCTTTATTTATATCTAGAATGAAAAAAGAAACCTTAGATGTTATGCAAGAAGCTTGTTTAGAATATATGCCATTATTTCGTAAATATTTAAAGAGAAAAGCTAAACTTTTAGGACATAAAAACGGGTTGCCATTCTATGATTTATTCGCACCAATAGGTTCTTCTAATACCAAGTTTACAATACCTGAAGCGAATGAATATATTTTAAAGAATTTTAAAACATTTAGTGAAGAATTATACTTAATGGCTAAAAAAGCCTTTACAGATGGATGGATAGATTATACTCCAAGACAAGGCAAAGTTGGAGGTGCATTCTGCGCAAATATTCATTCGATTAAAGAAAGTAGAATATTAGCTAATTTTACAGGTGTATTTGGAGATATTATTACTTTATCCCATGAGTTAGGACATGCTTTTCATGGTGAATCAATCTTTAATGAATCTATATTAAATAGTAATTATACAATGCCAGTAGCTGAAACTGCATCAACTTTTTGTGAAACTATTGTAAATAAAGCTGCTTTAAAAGATGCAGCCTCAAAAGATGAAAAAATCTTTTTATTAGAATCTTCTATTCAAGATTATACACAGGTTATTGTGGATATAATGAGTCGTTTTATTTTTGAAAAGAGTGTATTTGAAGGCAGAAAAGAAACAGTATTTGATGAAAATGAATTAAAAGATTTAATGATAAAAGCTCAAAAAGAAACCTATGGAAATGGACTAGATTCTAATTATTTACACCCTTATATGTGGGTATGTAAATCTCACTATTATTCAGGTGAATTAAGCTATTATAATTTTCCTTATACATTTGGACTTTTATTCGCAAAAGGATTATACGCTAAGTATTTAGAGGATAAAGATGGTTTTGTTAGTTTATATAACAAATTATTAGCAGCTACAGGAAAAATGATGGTTGAAGATACGGCTTTGTTAGTTGGTATAGATGTAACTAAAAAGGAATTTTGGGTAAGTTCTCTAGAATTATTAAAGGAAGATATTGATTTATTCTTAGAATTAACAAAATAATAAAATTTTTTCCAACAAAGTTATTACTTTATTTGTTTATACTAATGAAAACAAAGGAGGAATAAAAAAATGATAAATATAAAGAAAATACTTACATTGCTTTTGTTAGGGGTAATTTCCTTATTTTTTGTAGCTTGTAATAATACAAATAACTTGCCAACAGGAGATAATGTAGGAAGTTTTAGTTCCTATGAACAATTAAAAGATTATTTAGAAGAATTGAATGGTGATTATACTAAAGCAAATATTTTAGGTGGAGAAATGTACGCTGATTCAGTTGCAATGGATGAAGAATCACAAAACAATTATGAATCAAACACAAGAGATTATTCTAAAACAAACAATCAAGTTGAGGGTGTAGAAGAAGCTGATAGAATACTTACAGATGGCTATCATATTTATATTGCATCTGGTAATCAATTTTATATTGTTAATGCTGATACATTAGATATCGAATTTACATATAGTATTGATAATGGAACTTTTGATGGATTGTACATATATAATGGAAGAGTAGTATTAATTTCTTATGAATATACTTATACAGAATACGATGAATGTATCTATTATTATGATGATTCAGTTATTTATGATGAGCCTGAAATTGATTCTGATGAAACAGATATAGTTACTAATCCTGATGATGAAGTAATAACTACTACTGAAGATACTAAAGAATCTAGTGATACCGAAACAAGAACAAAAGTTTGTATTAATTGGACATATACATATGGAACACATATTAGAATTTTTGATATAAGTGATATGGATAATGTAACAATGAATAGAGAATTATATTTTGATTCTTCATATTTAATTGATACTAGAATGATTGATCAACAATTATATTTAGTATTAAATAATTATATGATGAATTATGGTTTAAGCGATGAATTATTCGTTCCTAGTTATTTAGATTCAGCTGTATCAAATGATATTATGAAGATGCCTATTGATAAAATCTATTATATGCCTAATAATGGTGAGTCTTATGGATATTTAATACTTGCATCTTTAGATGTTGCTAATGATTCTCAAGAGGCAGATGTTAAAACATATTTAGGTAGTACTTATCGAATTTATATGTCAGAAAACAATTTATATACAACGATATATCGTTGGGAATATGATGAAACTGATGAAAGTTACTCTCATTATACTGATATTCTTCGCTTTGAAATTGTAGATGGAAAATTAGAATACAAAGCATTAGCCGAGGTAGATGGTTCTCCTCTAAATCAATTCTCAATGGATGAATATAATGGAGTATTTAGAATTGCAACTACTGGATATTTCTATTCCAATTACGAAGCAACTATTACTAATCAAGTTTATTTGTTAGATGCTACAACTGTAGGAGAAATGGAACAAATATCTGTGTTAGGCGGTTTAGGGAAACCAAATGAACAAATATTTTCTGTTAGGTATTCAGGAGATATAGCTTATGTTGTAACATTTGAACAATCAGATCCGCTTTATAAATTAGATTTATCTGATCCTCATAATCCTGTAGTACTAGGAGAGTTATATGAAGAAGGCGTTAGCGATTATTTGCATGAGATAACAGATAATTTATTAATAGGAATTGGTAGACAATCAGAAACAATAGATGGATGGACAAGATTTACTGGAGTTAAAGTATCTCTTTATGATACTTCCGAAGATACACCTGTTGTTTTAGATAATTATTTAGTTGAAGGTGATTATTCTTATACAAATGTAATCTATGATCAAAAAGCATTTTTATCATTTACACCTCAAGGACAAGATTTCACTTATGTAGGTATTCCTGTATTTGAATATTATGATGATTATTCAGCTTATTCTCAAAGCTTATATTTATTCAAAGTTTATCATTCTTATTCAAGCATTCATATGTTTGATATGTCAGATAATTTTAGTCTAGTAAATTCACAAGAATTAAACTCTAATTATTATTCATATTGGGGATATCCAATAGCTAAAGATACTGAATTAGATTAATAGATTAAGCATTTTTGAAGAAAACAATTACAAAATATGTTGTTTTCTTCTTTTTTTATATTTTTAACTTAATATAATATATATAATTTGTGCAGTGTTATAGATTTTTTTGTGTTCTTATTGTATTATTATATATATACAATATTAATAATTTTTGAAAGAAGATGTTAATGAAAAGAATTAAAAAAGAGGAGTGATAAAATTGAAACGTAAATTAATCGCAACAATTATGCTTTCTATGGTTGTTGTTTTGCTTGCGGGATGTGATTTCTTTGGTGGAGGTCAACAAACAACAATTCCACCATTAACAACAACAGAACCAATAGTAACAACAACAGAACAGCAAACTGTGACTACTGAAGAAAATACAACGACAGAGAATACAACAACGGAATCAACAACTACAGAATCTACTACTACAGCACAACAGATATATTATACTGTAGTATTTTTAGATGGGGATGGTTCCACTTTAGATACTCAGAGTGTTTTGGAAGGCGGTAGCGCTACAGAACCTACAGAAGAACCTACAAAAGCGCCTACAGCTGAATACAGTTATACATTTACAAATTGGGATCAAGATTTTGATAATGTAACTTCAAATATGGTTATTAATCCTGTGTTTGCACAGACGGTTAATCAATATACAGTTACATTTCAAGACTATGATGGAACAGTTTTAGATACCCAATCAGTTGATTATGGTTCAGGAGCTATTGAACCAACTCAACCTACAAGAGCTGGGGATGCAGAACATTCTTATACATTTGATCACTGGGATGTAGCTTTTAATTACATTACAGGTGATTTAACTGTTACTGCAGTGTATACAGAAAGTATTAACGTATATACAGTTGCTTTTTATGATTATGACGGAACATTAATCATAAGTGAGAATGTATCATATGGAAGTGATGCACCAGCACCAGCAGCTCCTTATAGAGAATCTGATGCAACTAATGCTTTTACATTTATTGGTTGGGATGCTGATTTAACTAATATAACTAGTGACTTAGATGTTCATGCTTTGTATATGCCAGTTCCTTTAGGCCAAACATATGAAGTTAATTTCTATGATGGTGATGGTAAACTTATTGATACTCAAGTGGTAAATCATGGAGAAGATGCAACAGCTCCAACAACAGTTCCTACAAAAGAAGAAGATGCACAATATACTTATACTTTCCATAGTTGGAATCAACCACTTACAAATATTGATAAAAATATGGATATTTATCCTATATTTGAAGAAACTTCAAAAGAATATACTGTAACTTTCTATGATGCAGAAGGAAATGTTATAGAAACTCAAACAGTTGTTTATGGAAACGAAGCTACTGCTCCTGCGGATCCAACTAAAGAAGATGATGAATCGTATAGTTATACATTTATTGGTTGGGATGAAAACTATTTCTATATTACTGGAGATTTAGATGTTTATCCTCAATTCTTTAGAACTCCTTTAGGAGAATTTAATAGAGATGATTTAATCGATATAGTTGATGATATGTTTACACCTGATGATGTAGATGAGCAAATTGCTGAATTAATGGTAATTATTGGTGCTTCTTCAGAAGAAGAATTATATAATATAATGTTAGCTATGCAACAATTGATGATGAATCTAATGGATATTAATTCAGCTGGAGCTTTACAAGAATGGTTCCAAGCAACTCAAATATTGGGATTCGACCGCGATACTGTTGTTGATATAGTTTATAATTTAATGGTGAGCGGATTCGCTAATGATATATCACATATGAGTGATAGAATTGCTGAATTGACTGGATTGATTGAGGATGAAAACTTCAATATTTCTGATTTTGAATCTCAAATGACAACAATATCTAATCAAGTTGATGCATATTGTCAAATACAAAATGGTTATACAGATCTTTGTGAAGATTATTTCAATGCACAAATTGATGCTAATATGTTACAAGAAGATTATTATGATATGTTTGATTATGAATTCCCAGAAATCTTTGATTATTCTACATATTATAATCTTGAATGGAAATTGGATGAATTTTTAACTGAAAGTATTTTAAATCAAGATGTAGATGCTGCTCAACAAGCATTAGATGAATTAAATGCAATGATAGCTAGTATAAACCAAGATGAAGAAATGGATTTATATCAACCAATTCTTGATGCATATGAAGATATGAAAACAGCTGAATATGCATTCCAATTAACAGATTATTCATCATTAGATGTTCTTGGTTTAGGTGATGACTTTACAATTAGAGATTATATTGATGATGCATTATGGGGTTACGATAATGAATTTGGTGATCACATTGATGGATATATGGATTTAATTTCTAATAAAGAATTCTCAGAATGGCTAATAATTGAATATACACAGGATTTAGAAAATATTAATTTTGATGCAATGGATACTCAAGCTATTTTGAATTATATTACAAGTGATGATGGAGAAACAGAAACTAAAGTATTAATTGGCACTGTATATGATGGTTTAGAAGCTGTAATTGGATCAATTGATGAAGAAACATATCAACTAGTTATGACAATAGTAAATGAATCCATGGGCTATTCAGAACCAGGTTATACGCCTTTAAGAGATTATTATAATCCAATTGAACAATATAAAGATTTAATTAACCCAGAAAATATTGTGCTTATAAGTGAAAAATTAAATAATATTTTAAGTGCATTTATGAGTACAATGGATGATTCAGATTATGATAATATTAAAGAAGTAATCATTGGTTATATGTCTGAAAAAATGGCTTTAGAAGGAGCTACTGAAATTCAAATAGCTGGATTTGTTTCAGTTATAGGTCCAGTTATTGATAGATATATCGATTATTTCCAATTTGCAGAATCTCAAGTTGAAAGCTTCTTAGGATCAATTGACCAAGAAAAAGCTGAAACAGCTCTATCTGTTTTATCAATTAATTTCTATGAAACAGGTCCTGGAGACATTGCTTTAGCAATTAAAATGTCTAATATTTATGATGCTTTATTAGGTGATGGAAGTGTAGATGTTAGCCAGATAATGCAATATATGGCAGCTATTTACTTTGATGTAACTAATGAAATGGTTCCAGATCAAGCTGAAGTAGCTAGAATTCAAGGAGAAATAGATGTATTTATTTCAGATTACTTAGCATTAATTACTCAAATTAAAGATTATGATCCTAATTGTATCTCACCTTCTCAAGTTGAAGATATAATGGAATTCTATGCAAGAGGCATGGCAATAGGAAGATGGTTTGAAGAGGGATTTGAAACTGTTGATGAACCTCTAGTAGTATTTGATGATGAATTCCTTTATAATTTCCTTGAAAGATTAGTAGGAGAAGAAGATTTAGACTCAACTATAGATGCTTTAATGGATATTTTAGGAACAACAGATACAGAAACAACATATTATACATTGCGTTCTATTTTCCAATATGGAATTGGAGTTATGAAAATAAATAATTTCTCTGATATCCAAGTTTGGATTAATAATTTAGAAACATTTGGATTTACTCAAGAAGATTTTATAGAGTATTTCTTAAGTGCTTTAACATATGCAACTGAAGATCTAAATTCTAATTTCCAAGAAACTTTGACTTATTTAGAAGCTCAGTTAGTAGGACTAACTCCTGGTAGCTTTGAATATGAAAGTGTCATGGAACAAATTGATGATTTATATCAAGATACTTTAATGGGATTAGTTATGTTTGATTTAATGCATGATCCTGCATATCAAGCTGAAACTGGAAATGCTATGAATATTGTTTTAGATGACATTGAAAATATGATAACTTCAATGCCAAGCAATTCATTCCCAATGCTTGAAAAATTAATCGGTTTCATGAAAGCTTCAATGTATGAACCAGAAATATATAATGACCCAGGAGAATTCCCAGTTCCAAAAATTGATGAACCAATGCCATCATACTTTAGCCCACAAGAAATTTATCAATTAACGCAAGAATTGTCAGCTTTCTTAAAATTAAGAGGTGCTACACTTAGTTCAGATGATATGATTGCAATGCAAACATTCATTCTTGATGTTATTACAGTATATGTAGATAGATTAGATTTAGAGAGCGATGAATCTACTGAAATGATTAATGTTTTATATGATATGGTTATAAAATATATTGGCTTTGCGGATGCATCACTAACTGAATTTACTAATTTCTTAGATGGTTTAACTTATGATGATGTTGAAATGTTTATGAGATACATGGACATGATACAACATGGCGGAGATAATCTATATACAATGGTAATTTTGGGTTCACAATTAATTAATTCAATGGTTGATCCGACTGAAGTTGATTTAGATTTGTTAGCTAATATATTAAATGAAGTATACTATGATCAAACATATGGACCAGGATATGATCCAGCAGATTTAGCAGCTTTACAAAATGCATGGACTGATTTTATAGATGATTTCATGTTAGATGTTGCTCAAGCTGCCGCATTAGATCCAGAAAATTTGGATCCTGATACATTTGTTGATTTATATGAATTACAAAATAAAGCTATATTCTTAAGCAATATAATTGTTGATCCAGAAGCTATTTTTGATGCAGGATCATTTGGATATAGTTATGATGATTTAGTATCGTTGGTATATAATATATTCCCTGATATTGATGAAGAAAATGTTGATGAAAAAATAGCTGAATTATGTGGTGTATTTGGAATTGATATTGAAAATAGCGAAGAAGTATTCTACTTATTAATGGGGGTTGCACCTTCATTAGAGAAAATTGAAGATATTCATTCTATTAAAGATTTGATGGTTTTATATAAAGGTATTAGTTCTTTCGGATATACTAATGAAGAAATTGCAACTTACATGATGAATGCATTTATGATTTATGTTTATCCACAATTACCTGATATGTATGATGCATCTGAATTACTTTCAGAAATAGCAGAAATTGAAGGACTATTGGATGGAACGCAAATTTCTTTAGATGATTTATTGACTGAAGTAAATGATGAAATTTCTTTAATCTCAGATCCTGTAGCCCAACAAGCAGCTTATGATTTATGGCAAGCATATATTAATAAGATGGATAGCGAAATTGCATATTACACTACATACAATCGTTATACAGATGATGAATGGTTTAATTATGATTTCTACAATCAATTAGTTGAATATATGAATAACGGAGAATGGTATAAAGTTGATGATATGTTAAGTAATTATTATGCTGATGATTACTATATGTACAATGACTTATGTATTTTGTATCAAAGCATGGTTGATACACAGAGTGAACTATTTAATCAAGCCGCTTATTTTGAATCAGTATATGGAAGTCTTTTGACAAGTGATGGTTATTCATATTTCACTTATTACTTAAATGATAGAGCAAATGCATATCATGATTTAAAAGAAATGATTGAAGACTTCCAAGTTCAACTTAATTATAAATATGAAGATTTAGAAATGTTACAAAATAACTCTAATATGTTCCAAATGTTAGAAATATTATTTGCAGATCCTGCAAATCAAGATTTAGCTATTGATACATTAACAATATTATTAGATCAAATAGCTGCTTATGCAGAAGACCCTAATATTCAATCATTAGATTTCTTATTATTTATGATTAATAATAATAAGATGCCTCTAGATATGTTAAATGCTGGCGAATTATCAGACGCATTTATTAGTGCTGGACAATTTATTGGAAATATGTTCTCAACTATTGATGATACTGATGAAACAACAATTAAAGCGTTTTTAGGAGCTATAGGAGCTGCTTATGTAGGTACTTTAGATTTAACTGATCCTGTAGAGATTGCTAATATGAATGCTGCAATAGTAGCTACAATTGATTTGTACTTCGCAGATATTATGGATATTCCTACTTACATTTCAACATTCTTAGAATCTATGACTTTTGAAAAAACTCAAGCTGTAATAGATCAAGTAATGATATTTACTTCTATACCAAATGATGAATATTCTACAATCAATGATCAATATGCTCAAGTTGTTGCTGTAGCTAACATTATTGATACTCTAGTTGGCGATGATAGTTTAGATTATGCTAGTATCATTACGCCAATTTACAGCTCTATATATGATATGAATGTTATATTTGGACAAGTATATGATGATGAATTAAATGTTATGTTAGGAGCTGCACTTGATCAATTAGATACGATTGTTCTACAATCTAGCATAGTTGGTTATATTGATCCATATAATCCGTCACCAAGTGATGAATTATTAATTCAACAAGTAAAAGATATGGTTGATGGTTTAGGACAATACTTCATACCATTATTTGATGAAGAGCCTGAAGTTTAATACATATTTACTTAAGGGAGCTATTTCAAAATAGCTCCTTTTTTTATTGCCCAAATTTAACTTGAATATGTTATAATAGAATAAATAAAAAAAGAGGAAATATTATGATAGAATCCCTTATGAATGATAAAATCAAATATGCGAATAAATTAAAACAAAAAAAATATCGTTCAATCTATAAAGAATTTTTAATTGAAGGAGAACATTTACTCGTTGAAGCAATAAAAACTAAGAATGTTATTCGTATATTTACAACTGAAGATAAACAATATAATAATATTGAAACATATCAAATATCTGAACAAGTAATGCAAAAGTTATCTGTATTAGGAGAATCTCAGGGAGTAGTAGCTATATGTAAAAAGCCGGATGTTAAACCTCTAAAGGATAGAATTTTAGTCTTAGACCAAATTCAAGATCCTGGAAATATGGGAACTTTAATAAGAACAGCTGTGGCATTTGGATTTTCAACTATTATAGCTGAAAATTCAGTTGATTATTACAATGAAAAAGTAATTCGTAGTAGTCAGGGAAACTTATTTTATATTGATTTAATAGAAAGAAATATAGAAGATTTTATTTTAAAAAATCCTGAATATCATTATTATGGGACTTCAGTTATAAACGCAAAACCTCTAGATGAAATAAAATTTATTAAAAAACCATTCGCAATAATTTTAGGTAATGAAGGTTGTGGAGTAAGAGACAAAATAAAAAAACTAGTTAATACGAATATTACAATATCTATGATTAATGCAGAATCATTAAATGTTGCGATTGCTGGTGGTATTATTATGTATACATTAACAAGGAGAGAAGAATAATGGATTATATTTATGAATCAAATCGTATTTACGCAGAACAAGAAGATCATTTATTATTAGCTGAAATTGTTTTTCCTAATAGGGACGAATCTAGGGTTAATTTAGATCATGTATATGTTGATCAAAGCTTAAGAGGAAAAGGAATAGCTTCTGATTTAATGTTACTTGCATATAATTATATAAAAAGTAAGAATTTAAAAATAGTAGCTAAGTGCCCTTATGCTATAACTTGGTTTAAGAGACACATAGAATTTCAAGACATAGTAATTAACGTAAAGACTAAGAGAAAACAATAGTTTTTTCTTGTTTTTAAATATGTCTTATGCTATAATATTCATGCATAAAGTATGAGCGAGAGGGTCATCCCCTCTCTTTTTAATGACAAGGAGCAGAAGATGAATATAGAAGATCTAAAAAAGAAAATAGATGTGTTTCTGAAAAACATGGATTATTCATTATACGATATTAAATATAAAGAATCTAAGAAGAACAATATACTAACAATATTTATAGATTCAAAACATGGAATAACTATTGATGATTGTGTTAAAGTAACTAATGAGTTAAATCCATATCTAGATGAATTAGACCCTATACCAAATGAATATTTTCTAGAAGTTTCATCACCAGGAGCTGAAAAAGAACTAAGAAGTAGCGAAGATGTTAAAAACGCAGTTGGTAAATATGTATATATAGAAACATATGAACAAAAATTTAAAGGATATTTAGAACAATTTGATGATTTTGAAATTGTGCTAAATATTAAAAATAAAAAAATAAAAATAAATTACGAGGAAGTTAATCTTATAAGATTAGCAATTAAATTTTAGGAGACAAAGATGATAAGTAAAGATTTTTTTAAAGCATTAGATGTGCTTGCTGAAGAGAGACAAATTGAAAAAGAAAAAATTCTTGAAATATTTGGAAGAGGATTGATAAACGCTTATAAAAAGGCCTATAATGGCAAAACGAATGTTGAAGTAGTCTTCAATGAAGAAAAAGCAGAAATCCTTTTAGTTGCGAAATCATTAGTGGTTGATGAAGTTGATCCAGATGCGGAAGTTGGGTCACAAATATCATTATCTGATGCAAAGAAGATTAAAAAAACAGTTAAAATAGGAGATATTATCGAGCAAAAGATAACACCTAAAAATTTTGGACGTTTAGCTGCTTCAAGCGCAAAACAGATACTTACTCAAGGATTAAAACAATTAGAAAGAGAAAGAAATCTAGAGATTTTCTCAGAAAAATGTGGAGAAATGATTATCGCAGAAGTTGTTAGAATTAATGATGAATTTGTAACTTTGGATTTAGGTCATGATACAGAAACATCAATACCCGCAAAAGATTTATTAAAAGAAGATATATTTATGGGAAACCAAATCAGAGTATATATTACTAAAGTAGAAGAAACTACAAAAGGACCTAAGGTATATGTATCTAGAACGGATAGAAATTTAGTAAAACGTTTAATGGAAAATGCTATACCAGAATTACAAACAGGAGTGGTTGAAATTAGGGGCTTAGCCAGAGATCCAGGAGATCGTTGTAAGGTTTGTGTATCCTCAAATAATCCAGAAGTAGATCCAGTTGGGGCTTGTTTAGGTAAAAATGGATCTCGTATCAAAGATGTAATCGATAATCTAAGTGGAGAAAAAATGGATATATATAAATACAGCGATGATCCAAAAGAATTAGTATCTAATTCACTTCAACCAGCTAAAACATTATCTGTGCAAATTGATGAAATGAATAAATCAGCTTTAGTTATTGTTTCAGATGATCAACTTTCATTAGCAATTGGGAAAAAAGGTCAAAATGCTCGTTTAGCTGTTCAATCATGCGGATGGAAAATAGATATTAAATCTGAATCCGACGCTAAAATTCAAGATATTGAAATAGGAGAATAACCATGCCTAGAAAAATACCTATGAGAAAATGTGTTATCACAAATCAAAGGGTAGAAAAAAAGTTATTATTTCGTATTGTTAAAACCCCAGATGGAACAATTATTTATGACCGCACTGGAAAAGCGAATGGAAGAGGAGCATATTTAACTAAGTCTAAAGCTGTAATTGAAAAAGCAAAAAAAACTCAAATCCTAAATAGACATTTAGAAACTGAAATTCCTGATTCTGTATATAGAGAACTATTGAAAGAATTAGAAAATGAATAAAGATAAAGTGCTTCAATATTTAGGATTATGTAGAAGAGCTAATAAACTTGTAATGGGTGAATCTTTTGTAGTTGAAAAAATAAAAAACAAAAAGACATATCTTGTATTTTTAGCTAAAGATGCTGGATATCGTACAACAAAAAAGATAAGGGACAAAACAAAGTTTTATAATATCAAACTTATTGAAGAATTTAATACTATAGAAATTAATAAAGCAATAGGACGAAAAAATATCAAAGTGATTGGAATTATTGATAATGAGTTTTATAAAATGATAGAAAAACAACTAGAGATATAGAAAGAGGTGGTTAGATGGCAAAATATGTATCTAACAAAACAAAAAATAGAGGAAAACAAACTAATAATGTTAATCCTACAAAAAAACAAAAAACTTCTGAAAATAAACAACCGGTAAACAAAGTTGTAACTTTTCGCAGTGGTATGAGCGTTTTAGATTTAGCTAAAGAAATGCAAAAACCAGTATCTGAGATAATTAAGAAGCTAATGTTTATGAGAATTATGGTTACGCAAACACAAGAAATAGGAAGAGAAAACGCCGAACTTCTAGCTATGGAATATGGATATGAATTTCAGGATGAAGTAATTACAGATCAATCTCGTTTTGAAGAAATAGAAGAAGTTGATGATCCAAAAGATCTTGTAGAAAGACCGGCTGTAGTTACTATTATGGGGCATGTTGATCATGGAAAAACTACTTTGCTTGATAATATTAGAAATTCAAGAGTTGTAGCTAGTGAAGCAGGTGGAATCACACAACATATTGGAGCCTATCAAATTAAAAGAAATGGTAAAGCTATTACATTTATTGATACACCAGGGCACGCTGCATTTACTGAAATGAGAGCTAGAGGAGCTAAAATAACTGATATTATTGTGTTAGTTGTAGCTGCTGATGATGGAGTTATGCCTCAAACAAGAGAAGCTATTGATCATGCAAGAGCTTCAAATTGTTCTATAATTGTGGCTGTTAATAAGATTGATAAAGTAGGAGCTAACCCTGACAGGGTAAAACAAGAATTAGCTGATTTAGGATTATTACCTGATGATTGGGGAGGAGATATACCATTTTGTAATATATCAGCACTCAAAAACATAGGAATAACAGAATTGTTAGATACAATACAATTAGTTACAGAGATGGCTGAATTAAAAGCTAATTCAAATCGTTTAGCACAAGGAACTGTTATAGAAGCTAAGCTTGATAAGGGAAAAGGACCAGTAGCAACAATTTTAGTTACTAATGGTACTCTTAAACGCCAAGATTATTTTGTAGCTGGAGCTACATATGGAAAAGTTAGAAGAATGACAGATGATTTAGGCAAGGATTTATTAAAAGCGCCTCCTGGTTCAGCGGTAGAAATTACTGGTTTACAAGATGTTCCGAGAGCTGGAGATCCTTTTAAAGTATTTGAAGATGAGAAAACTGCTAAGAATATAGCGATGAAACGTAAAGAAAGAATGTTCGATTTAGAACATCAAGAAAAACAAACAATTACTTTAGAAGAATTCTTTGAAAAGCAACAAGGAAATACTAAAGAATTAAAATTAATTATCAAAGCAGATGTCCAGGGTTCAATTGAAGCGTTTAAGGGATCAATAAATAAAATAGATGTAGAAGGCGCGACAATCGATATAGTGAGAACTGGAGTAGGGGCTGTAACAGATACAGACGTATTACTCGCAGAAGCTTCTAAGGCTATTATTATTGGCTTTGGCGTAAACGCAAAAGCTTCAGTCAGAGACATGGCTTCAGAAAAAGGAATAGAGATTAGAACATATAGAGTAATATATGAGGCTTTAAATGATATTGAAGCTGCTATGAAGGGATTATTAGATCCTGTATTTGAAGAAAAAGTTATCGGTGAAATTGAAGTTAGAGAAACATATAATGTAAGTAATGTTGGAACTATAGCAGGTTGTAAAGTTACAAGCGGAGTAGTTCAAAGAAATACTTTAGCTAAACTAATTCGTAATGGAAAAATTATATATGAAGGCAAACTCGCTTCTTTAAAACGCTATAAAGACGATGTAAAAGAAGTTAGATCTGGATTTGAATGCGGAATTACTTTAGAAAATTATAATGATATCAAAATTGGTGATATTATAGAAATTTCAGCAATGAAAGAGGTGTAAACCATGGCTAATATAAAACATTTAGAAACAAATGTTCAAAGAGTTTTGACAAATATTCTTCGAGATGAAGTTAAAGAGGATTTAGGCTTTCTAACGATAACAGGAGTAAAAATTACAAACGAGTTATCTTATATGTATGTTTATTACACTGTATATGGGGATGAAACAAAAATCAACCATACTAAAGAAGCATTAGATAGAGCTAATGGATTTATTAAAAATCAAATTGCACATAAAGTTAAAATGCGTAAAATACCAGAATTAATATTTAAATATGATTCATCTTATCAAAAAGGACAAAAAATTGATGAATTAATAAAATCGATAAAATAAAACTTCAGTTAATCTGAAGTTTTTTTTAGAAGAATTGACTATGCTTTTAACAGTATATTGACTATATATTTGAATATATGATATAATATCTAATAATATATTTACTGTTATATCTATATTATATTATAGATAAATAAAGGTGGTAAAATGAATAATAGGGGACTAACTTTAATTGAGTTAATTGCAGTGTTGGTAATACTTGGAATTCTATCCACAATAGCGATTTTTTATATAAGTGATTCAATCAATCAAACAAAAGTTAAGGTCGATAATTATAATATTGAATTATTAAATATATTATCCGAAAGATATGCAGTAGATAACGGACAATCACTTAATGAAATATTTGATGATGCAGATACTGATGAAGAGAAAATAGAATTGCTTGTAAATTCCGGGTATTTATCTAATACCATTTATCCTCAACAAAAAAATGCATCGTTTATCTGGGATAAAGTGACTAATACTTGGTTAATTGAAGGGGGAGAATCATCTAGTTCTAATTCTTCTGAAACTATTGCATATGATTTTTCCGTTGATAACATAGATGAATTGCTTGAAAATGATGTTCTTACAGCTAAAGAAAATTGGTGGGAATCTACAGAAACTGCACTTCAAACCTCAAGCAGAGCTACTTTGTTTATACCAATAAACAAAATAGAATATACAATTACTGTAACCGCGTCTCTTAGTTCAGGTAATTCTGGAGGATATGGAGCCTTTTTTGAAACCACTTTAAAAAACGATAATCCTAAAAAAGATACAGGATATATTTTGCAATTCGATCGCGGCTGGTCCAAAGGAGCAATCATTGTCAGGCCAAGAGAGGACGGAAGTGAATTATCACCAATATGGAAGTTGTTATATAATAAAACGGATTTATTTCCTAGTAAAGCAGATGATCCTGATTGGTGGACAGATATACATGTAATTTCAATTGAAGTTAAAATAATTGATGAAACAACTAAGGAAGCTACTTTCTTATTAGACTCAAATGTATTAGGTAGTTTAACCATAGATTCCGTTACAAATGGAGATACAATCTATACAGGTTTAAGAAGTTGGTCAACCACAACATCTTTTTATAACATGGAAATTGATTAAAACATTGATATATTCAATGTTTTTTTAAAAAACAATTGTATTTTTGATATAATTAAATTAATATGAATAAAAAAATAATAGAGAAATTAAGACAATTACCAGAAAAACCTGGTACTTATCAAATGTTAAACAAAGCAAAACAAATAATTTATGTTGGAAAAGCCAAGAACTTAAAACAAAGAGTAAGTTCTTATTTTAGAGGTGTCCACGATCTAAAGACAACACTTTTAGTAAATGATATTGAAGATTTTACTTTTATCATTACTAAATCAGAAAAAGAAGCTCTATTATTAGAAATATCTCAAATCAAAAAACATCTACCAAAATACAATATTCAATTTATAGGTAATAATTCATATCCATATATTGAAATTACAGATGAATTATATCCGAGATTACGTATCACGAGAAGTATTAAAAACAAAAACAATAAGTATTGTTTTGGACCTTTTCCTGATGTTACTTCAGCTAGAAATACTTTAAAAGTATTAAATGCTATTTTTCCATTTAGAAAATGTGTTAAACTTCCTAAAAAAACCTGCCTTTACTATTCTATCAATCAATGTTTAGCACCTTGTGAATTTGAAATTGACCCTTTTGAATTCACAAAAATGAAACAGGATGTTAAAAAATTTTTATCAGGTAAGACAAAAAGCTATATTGATAAATATAAAGAAAAGATGGAATATTATTCTAATAAACTAGAATATGAAAAAGCATTAGAATATAAAAATCTAATATATGCGATAGAAAAAACCACAGAAAAACAACAGGTTATATTTCTAGATGACTTAAATAGAGATATCTTAAATTTTGTCACATATGATAATTATTTAGCAATTAACATATTGTTTATGCGCCAAGGAAGGTAAAAAAATATTTAGATAAGGAAAACAAAACCATAATCGCTTTAGAGAACTTAGAAAGTATATTAAAATTAGATAATATTAAACGCATTGATATCTTTGATAATTCGAATATATCAGGCCAATATTTAGTTTCGGCTATGGTTGTTTTTGAAAATGGATTACCTAATAAAAATGAATATCGCAAATATAGAATAAAAACAGTTAATAATAGCGATGATTATCATATGATGCAAGAAGTAATATATAGAAGATATCAAAATTTATTAGTTGAAAATTTAACTCATCCAGATTTGATAATTGTAGATGGTGGAATTCATCAATTAAGAGCGGCTAAAGATGTGTTAAATAAATTAAATCTAGATATACCTGTAATAGGTCTTATAAAAGATAATCATCATAAAACAAAATCTATCTTGACTTGGGATGAATTAGAAATTTTATTAGATCGGCATAGTTTCGTTTATTCATTATTATATAATATGCAAGAAGAGGTTCATAGATTTGCGATTAAATATCATCGTTTCGTTGCCGGGAAATCTATCTACGCTTCTATCCTAGATTCGATTCCTAAGGTAGGAAAAGCAACGAAAGAAAAATTGTTAAAAAAATATAAAACCTTAGATAAAATAAAATCAGCCCCAAGAGAGGAATTGCGCAACTTAAGGATTTCCAATGAAGCTATAGATAATATTTATCTTGCATTAAAAGATATCAAAACAAAATAATTTATGTTATAATACACTAGGTGATAAAATGGATGAATTTGTAAATGGAATGTTACACGGAGTATATGTTAGTAAAAGAGTTATTGCAATAAAAAAGAAACGCAAGGTATATTTTTATTATATGAGTAAAGGTATGTTTCGTAGCTTTATGATGTATTTTACACCAGGAATGTATGTTTTTTTAAACGTTTCAAGAAGACAAAGAATTTATAAAGGAATACTAGTTCAAAATGTAGTCAGTATAGAAAAAATATTAAAACCAAGAAAAAATCACCCTGTTATTTATTATGATGTTTCTATTATAAAATCAGGAATTAAAAAGATAGTTAATGAACCAAGATATAAAATCTTTATTGATTTTGAAATGAGTATGCCTCCATATACTAATTATGAAAACTTTGTATCAGAGATTATTCAGGTTGGATATGTTTTTACTGATCCATCAGGAAAAATAATAGAAGAATACAGAAGTTATATAAAACCAATTCTTTTTCCAGAACTTACAAAGAGAGCTATTAAATTTTTGCATATAAGCCAAGAAGATTTGGATAACGGAATAAGCTATGTAGAATTTTATAATCGTTTTATTGATATTTTTCATAAATATGATCCTATAATTTATGTATGGGGTAGTAATGATCAATTAGAATTAAACAAAATGAATAAATTGTATAAATTAAAAAGTTTTACAAAAAGAATGCGATTTATCAATTTATTAAAATTACATAAAAATTATTTTGGATTAAAAAATGATATGGGATTATTTAATGCCTATAACATCTATTCAGAAATAGATTTAAACAATCAAAAACATGATGCTATGGAAGATGC